>NZ_JACOOJ010000014.1 GCF_014287585.1 Parabacteroides hominis
GAACGAAAATGGCAATTATTACTTATACAACTCGGAAAATTGCGGCATAGAAAAATACTATATCGGGAAAAGGAGGAAACGATATAAAAAGAGGATGTGTCGGTTTTGACACACCCTCATCCTCTTGGGGAAAAGCATGTACCCTTTTATTACGCACTATTTCTTTTTCGAAGGATAGTCTTTGCGCGGATCACCGAAAAAGAACAGAGTCGGAGCGTTCTTCCCGGCAGCTGTCGCCTGATACCCGGCAAATGCTTTGCCAGCCGCTTCCAATGCTTCTTTAACTGCTGCGTCGCTTGTCTGCATATCGCAGAGGAAATAGATCATCACAGGCTTTTCACCTGACGATGCAGACAAGGTCGCTTTCAGCTTGGCCGGCATTTCAGACATTTCTGCAAAATCGTTGCCATACAGTATCTGGTCATTGGCATTAATGAAGAAATCCATTTTCTGCGTATGTTTCTCCATAAATGCAAGTCTTTCCGAGCCTGAAAGCTGTCCGCCTCCCGCCTGCTCGATATACCGGTCGATCTCCTTGTCGAAGAATTCACGGGTGTACGGTTGTCCGGGCGAAGAAATTGTCGTACCTTCGCTCTGTACTAAGTTTGTCAACTCCCGGTTTACATCCGGGCGGGCGAAAGCGAGCATGCTACATGCTGCCACCGGAACTAAAAGCACGAGCTTCAACCGGGCCCAACTGTTTGATTTCTCTTTTAACATCATAGTAATTCGTTTTTTAATTTTACTGTGATTGAAGCTGTTAGCAAAGGTGTAGGAGCTCGCGCTAACAGCTTTTTTCACTAATAATAATTGATATTTTGTTGCATCGATGCCATTTTTAAGTACGCCCGTATCGGCCTGGTACTCATGAACCTCCTGCAGTTCCCGTTTCAACAGCCAGGCTGCAGGATTGAACCAGTGCAGGAGCACGACTGCCTCCGTATAGATCAAGTCCAACGAATGATGCTTGCGCCGGTGAACCTGCTCATGCATCAATATCTCATCCGGGTAGTCACAATAATCTTTCAACGACAGGACAATATACGGTCCCCAGTTAAAAGGAGTGACCGGCCTGCCGACCAGCACCAGCGTATAACGCTCTTTCCGTATCTTCTCGCCGCTCCGGATCAGCCAAAGCAAACTCACAAACGAGCGAACCAACCGGCAGAGGACAACCGCCATCCCCGCAAGATACAGGTAAACCGCCCACTCTCCCCATGAGCCGGAAGCCTCCCGTACAGCCGGTACAACCTCCGTTCCAACCTGGACAACGGAGTGCTGCGAAACCGTCTCCCCCACTCCTTCCTGTATCATCTCTTCCAACTGCAACAACGGCATTTGCAGCACACCGGGCGATTCCGTCCGTAGCTCGACAAACGGCAGCAGCATGCACACCAGCATCCCCGCCAGCAGCACCATCCGGTTGAAGCGGAAAAACGTCTCGTTGCTCAACAAGGCTTTATAACCCAAGTAAAACAGAGTCAGGCAACAAGTAGACTTAACGATATAAAGGAGGAAGGCAACCATCTCATTTATTTTTACGGTTCTTGATCTGCTGTAGCAATTCTTCCAGTTCCTCGACCGACAGTTCGTCACGGTCTATCAGCGAAGAAACGACACGCGTATAGGAATCGCCGAAATAGCGGCTTACCACGTTCTTCAGCGTCTTGTTCCGGTATTCGTCTTCCGAAACCAACGCATAATACTGATAGGTGTTTCCATACGGGCGATACCCGATATAGCCTTTCTCTTCCAGCACGCGTACGATCGTGGACAACGTGTTGTAGTGCGGCTTGGGCTCTTCCTGCAATTCCAATAACTCACGGATAAACAACGGGCCGTTCGTCCAGAAATAACTCAGGATATCTTCTTCTTTGGGAGTCAGTTTCTTCATATTCGATGTTTATTTATCAGGTGAATGCCCAAAGATAACTATAAAGTGCAATAACACAACTACAATTAATAGTTAAACTACTATATTTAGCAATAATTTAATGTACAGCCCTCAAAACGTAAATATTCACTAAAGGATTCCGAAGCCTCTTCCATTTCTTCTGTAAAGCGTACCTTTGTCATATCAGTAACTTTCTCAGGAATATAAACCGAAAAACACAAAAAAAGATGGACAAACGAATCTTATTGCCTTTAGCAATCCTTCCCGCTTTTCAGGCAGGAAACATGCAGGCAGCCGGCGAGACTGCCAAACGACCGAACATCATCCTCTTTATGGTTGACGATATGGGATGGGAAGACACTTCCCTGCCTTTCTGGACAGAAAAGACACATTATAACGAAGTCTACGAGACACCCAACATGGAACGCCTCGCCCGCCAGGGAGTCATGTTCACCGAGGCGTATGCCAGCAGTATCAGTTCCCCGTCCCGTTGCAGCCTGATCACCGGTACGAATGCCGCCCGCCACCGTGTCACCAACTGGACGCTGCAAAAAGACAAGACGACCGACCGCAAAGACAGCCTGCTCGACATACCGGACTGGAACTATAACGGCGTCAGCCAGGTTCCGGGGACCAACAACACCTTCGTCGGGACTTCTTTCGTCCAACTCCTGAAGAACAGCGGCTACCACACGATCCACTGCGGAAAGGCCCATTTCGGCGCGATCGACACTCCGGGAGAAGACCCGCACCACTGGGGATTCGAAGTCAACATTGCCGGCCATGCTGCCGGTGGCCTGGCAAGCTATTTAGGCGAAGAGAATTACGGCCATACGAAGGATGGCAAACCGACTTCGCTGATGTCCATCCCCGGCCTCGAAAAGTATTGGGGCACGGAGACGTTCGCCACCGAAGCCCTGACGCTGGAAGCGATCAAGGCATTAGACAAGGCGAAGAAATACAACCAGCCGTTCTATCTCTACATGTCCCACTATGCCATCCATATCCCGCTGAACAAAGACATGCGCTTCTACGAGAAATACAAGAAGAAAGGAATGACGGATCATGAGGCTGCCTACGCCACCCTGATCGAAGGAATGGACAAGAGCTTGGGCGACCTGATGGACTGGCTGGAAAAGAACGGGGAGGCGGACAATACGATCACCATCTTTATGAGCGATAACGGTGGCCTTGCTTCCGAATCAGCCTGGAGGGATGGTCCGCCGCATACGCAGAACTACCCGTTGCTGAGCGGTAAAGGCTCGCTTTGCGAAGGGGGAATCCGCGAGCCGATGATCGTCAGTTGGCCGGGAGTAGCCCAACCGAATACCCGTTGCGACAAATACCTGCTGATAGAAGATTTCTACCCGACTATTCTGGAAATGGCCGGAGTGAAGGACTACAAGACAGTGCAACCGATCGACGGCATCAGCTTCGTGCCTCTGCTCACCGGGACGGGCGATCCTTCCAAAGGGCGTTCCCTCTTCTGGAATATGCCTAACAACTGGGGTAACGACGGTCCGGGCATCAACTTCAACTGTGCGGTTCGCAACGGCGACTGGAAGCTGATTTACTACTACGGCACAGGCAAGAAAGAATTGTTCAACATCTCCGACGACATCGGTGAAAAGAACGACCTTAGCACCCGTCACCCGGAAATCGTCAAACGCCTCTCCCAAGAACTCGGCGACCACCTCCGCAAGGTAGACGCCCAACGTCCGTCTTTCAAGGCGACTGGAAAGGCTTGCCCGTGGCCGGATGAGGTGTAAAGCCCGATAGCGAAATCAACAAAGCAATAAAATTAAAAAAGGAGTATTATGGAACTAAAGGAAATCAGTAAAGACATTTATGATGTTAGTGCATTGCTTGACGATGTTTTAGGTAAAGTAGGCACTCCTGAACGGGAGAAAAATAGAGAAAAGGCATGGGAGGAATATAACGCCCAAATCCTGTTGGATGCCCGCAAGAATGCAAGACTAACGCAAGCAGAGCTTGCTAAGCGCATAGGTGCGGACAAAGGGTATATTTCAAGAATCGAAAGAGGATTGACTGTTCCTACCGTCTCCACCCTATACCGTATAGCTGCCGCAATGGGATTAACGGTGGAACTGCGTCCTATGTAGATCGTTTTCCCTAAGCATATAGGATGAGGTATAACCCCGTCTCTATCAAAAAATAGACTGAAAAGGTAGGAAAGGTTTGAAATCTTTTCTACCTTTGTTGTTACTTAATGTTTAACACAAAAAGTCTTGACTATGAAGAAAAAACGAAATTCAAGAGTACAAGTTCTTCCGATAGTAAGGGAAGAAGGTATAAACGTTCAAAAAGAATTTGGAAAGTATTTACTGGATATATCGAAGCTGGTTATTGGCGGTGCAGTAATTACAACAGCATTAGATTTAACAGCCAACAAAAACACTTTGATAATTATTGCGTTTTGTGCAGCTTTTATCATCGGTGTTGGAGGTTTTTTAGTATTCACTTATAAAAACAAGAAGTTATGAGCTCAGGAATTTTATTATACAGTCTTTTGGGTGGTTTTGGATTAATACTATTGATATTCTTACTCACCCCGGCTGGAAAACGGTGGGTTAAATCATTAGACAAGTAACTATGAGTTCAGCAATGGTATTATATGGTATGTTAGGAATAATTGGGGCTGGAATCCTGATATTCTTATTAACTCCGGCAGGTAAACGGTGGTTGGATAAAATCTCATAAATCAAAATGGGCATGGAAGCAGCGTATGTTTTATATGGTATGTTAGGAGTAATTGCATTTGGATTACTGATATTCCTGCTGACTCCGGCTGGAAAGAGATGGGTTAAATCCTTGTAAGTAACTGCAAGGGCAGGTATATATGGAAAGAGAGTTTCTTTGAAAAGAGGCTCTCTTTTTTGTGTTAGGGGGATTTGTGTACGGGCAGGGATATAAAAAAAGGGCATCCTCGCGGACGCCCTTTCTCATTCAATACTAAAACTCTCTATACATATGGATTAGTATACATTAACCTTGGTAACAATAGAATTGCCGGCATTGGTTAATTTCACAATGTAAATGCCTTTCGTTACCGGTATTTGCGTATTGCCACTGATACGTGCATTGTAGACGATCTTACCGATCATGTTTACAACGGTCACCTGTAGCGGCTGAATCGGATTCACATAAATATTTCCCTTTCTTCCAAACACTTCTGTATTGGCAAGAGCTTCTTCGAGGCCCGTTGCGAAACCTACGGTTACTTCGCAAGTGGCGGTTACATCACCGATCGTAGCTGTGATCGTTGCTTTTCCAACCTTGACACCTTTGACTGTCACCTTGTTTCCATCTGCTGTTACAGAGGCTACAGTAGGATCGCTGCTGCTCCATGTAACCGTCTTGCCGGCAGGAGATACAGTAGCTGTCAGGATGAACTCTTCCGTACGAGGAAGATCTTTGGTTGTTGCATCTAAGGAGATTGTAACGGTTTCGTCTTCGTCACCACCAGAAGGAGGAGTTACAGGGTCAGCCTTGAAGCCGATCAGGTTCTTCGTGTAAAGCAAAGTAAAATTCTTATTATCAAAATCTTCTTTTGTACTTACCTGATAAGCATTATTACCTAATGATACTACCTGTATAGCTTCGCTAAATGCATCACCAGGAACCACTTTACCAGTTTCACGGATTGTATAAGTCAATTTACTCTTAGCATTCGCTACAGAAGAAGCCGTTTCCGGAACTTCCACAATGATAGTCGGTTTCAAAACAGAACCTTCTAACTGTGCATTCTTGTTAAATAATGTATAGTTGCCTACATGATTTCCACCTAAGCTATTTAATGTAAACTGACGCGGGCCAACCTCTTCATTATCCAATGTTACATTCAAACTAACAACATCATTGCTTAAAATACCTTCGGCTGTAAAATCATCCAGAGTAAGCGATTTGCTACCTGTATAATAAGCACTGATAGGTGTTGAAACTGTAACAGCTTTCGGGCTAATCTCACCAGAAAGAGCTGCAGTTAAGCTATAGTTATTAGCATCTGCACCCACTAAAATAGGATTCTGAGACGGATTGATTGTCTTTGTTCCGGCAGCATTAGAGGTATAGTTGAACGTTACGCCTTCCATATCCAGAGCAACATTATCACTAACTTCTACGCCATCCAATGTTACAGTACCCGTAGCCTGGGTTAATCCATCGTATGTCTTATCCATGTTAGCCGTATAAGTAACCGGTTTCGGTGTTACTTCATACAGTTTGACTTTGACATCGCCAGATGTATTTGTTGCAATAATAGCAACTTTACCTACACCATTGATTGTCAAAGTACCATTATCCACTGCCAAACGATTCAAATTAGTAGAAGAATAAGTATAACCTGAAAGATCTGTAATCTGATCTGCAGATCCACCATATACTAATTCTATAGGATTAGGATTATTCCATTCTTCTGTTGTAGCTTTCGTAAGCATAGCATTAACAACTTCATCCTTTTGTTGTATAGCATTTACACTTTGCGTAATAACAGTACCGCTTCCGTCTTCTACCGGGAAATAACCTGCGTCATTAATCTTGCCGATTTTCAAGTCTGTATAACCAGCCGAATCAACAACTAAAGCCTCTGCTTTGTCATTTGCATTATAAGCCACCACTACCGGAGTTCCTTTTGTAATAGTCAGAGTACCATTCTGGGCTGTCAGATTATAATTCTGACATAATTTAGGATCAATCGTCAATGCCAGTACGCCATCCTTTTCTGCCACATCCAATTTTCCTGTATAAACAGAAGACAAAGATTCACCTTCGATTAGACCTGTATCCGTAAACGTATATTTCGTATAACGCTGGTTGTACATGCGTGTAACGTCGTTAACTTTTACAGTTGCACTCTTCTTCGTGATTTCACCTTTCAGGCCGGTAGGCTGGATCAAAGTGTAATTATCTTTTTGTGCACCGTCCAATTCCAAAGTGGAAAGAGTGATTGCATGTGTGCCGACATTCTTACTTGCGTAAGTAGCAGTAGCACCTGTCTTAATACTAACTTTATCAGTACCTATTACCTTATAATCTGCAGACAACGTAATAGCCGGCACTGTTGCTGTAACACTGCCATCGTACGTTTTCGGTGTGAAGGCAGCCACACTTGCTTTAAGCGGTCTCGGAGTTACTTTAATTGTCTTGGTAACAGTGGCAGAAGAATAATTTTCATCTGCTGCACGAGTTACTGTAACGGTAATCTCTCCGGCTGCTGTCGGTTTCAAGACGTTCGTGTTGCTAATAGTTGCACCAGACCCAACACTAAAGGTATATTCACCTGTTGCAGCAGCAGCATCGCTTGTTACGGCCAACTGCAAGCTATCGCCATAAACGATAGATGAAAGAACTTTTGAATCGAATGTCAAATTCTGCGGAGTACCTTTTTCTACAGTTACATTGATTGAGGCTGTACCGGATTTATCACCAGCAGTAGCCGTAAATGTAACAGTATGGGTAGCAGCAGTTGCTTGTGATATGGTATAAGTATAGTAGCCATCATCGCCTTTTGCTATTGCGCCATTGGCAGCCTTCATTTCAGAAGCAGCTGTTACAGTTGCAGTAGTAGCACCACCGGAATGAACCAGATTAGCCCGTACCGTAATTGTTTTAGCATCGGCATCACCGGTAACCTTTGCATCTACAATTTCAATCTTAGGATCAACCGCATCAACGGTCAGCTTACCTGCTACAAACTTGATAGCATAATTATCGGAAGTCAGGCCGTAAGGCATAATATCATAACCGCCCTGTTTCACCAATGAATCAGGAGTAGCGGAACAAATGAACTTTAATGTTCCGTCAAGTTGATCTTTGGAATTCTCAATTACTTTTATTTCTGCTTCAAAAGTTGGTAATTCCTTACCGAAGTCGTTATTTGCAGCCTTAGCTGTTACTGTAGCCTGTGCCTTTACAACCTTAGCTGTTACGAAAGTGATCGGAGCTAAAGTATAATATGTAGCTGAATCCCCATTTAACAAAGCGTTCGCATTTGTTATCTCAACCGGAACTTTATCACCTACATTCTTATTGGCACGTGCTCCAGTCGGAGCAGTCGAAGTAGTAAAATAGGCAGCAGCAGCAGCTTCCCAAGGCAAACCGGAAACAGCGATATTAGCTGCATCCCATTTCAAAATTACGTCCGTATCTGCATTATATACAATTGAATCCCCTTTGGTATCTGCACCATAGTTCGGAACGATACCTGCTGTCAGGGTCAAGGTACGTTTGGTGATTTTCAGTTTCTGAGTATTTTCCAGAATTTGATCTTTTTTATCATCAGATACAGTCAGAGTTATTGCTAATTCTTCCGTTGGTTTCAGTATAGTTAATACATTGTTTGCTATTGTTGCATAACTGTTTTGATCTGCTGCAACTGCAGCAGTAATACCTTCCGCATTAAACGCCAACGTAATCGGAGCCGTACCATACACCACGCTATCCGGCAGGTTGGTTATCTTTGCCAATGTTTTCTGGAAAGATGCAATAGTATATTCCTGCCCCTCGGTAAATTTCAATTCATACACAACCTTACCTGCATTCAACAATTCTTTTGCTACAGTTTCGTTGGAAGCGATAACACCGTCCTTACATGCGATAGAGAAAGTCTTACCATTCAAATCTATCTTATCAGAGGCGTTATTCATTTCAGCAACAACAGCAGCAGCAGATGTAGTATCAACTGCCAAAGCTCCACCGGCTGAGATACCAGCCATGATGTATTCCTTCGGAAGGTTCAGTGTACCGTTGTTAGTCAATTTACAACCGCTTGCAATAGTTAATCCTCCATTTAGAGACCAAACATTATTTTCAGGGATAGTAAATTCTTTAATTTCAGTACCAGACTTCTGAGTAAAAGTATTAATATTTGCTTTCGCACCATTCAATACAACATTCTGCAAACCTTCACTGGCTTTCACTACAGGAGCATTACCAACAAATGTCATAGTTGTTTTTCCAGATACAGGAGTTGGGTAATTGCCATTTTGCCAATCTTTGTCAGCACCCAGATAACATTCATATCCTTCTGCAAATGTACAGTTATCAAATGCCATAGATACTTCTGCTGCTTTTCCACGATTTAGAGCAGCGAGACTGGGAGTATAGCCATCCTTACCTGTAGAGAAAGCACATTTCGTGAAAGTTGCCGTTACTTTATCAGAGCAACCATTTGAACCGGTTCCCTTCATTCCGCCTTCGATATTCACTTCATTGAAGGTTGCAGTAATATCTTTCGTATAAGAATAGCTATATCCGCCACCGATATAGAAACAACCGGAAATCTTACCTTTTGTCATGGAGAAATTAGCTTTACCAATGCGATTTACAATCTGAGCATATTCCGTGTCTAAAGATTCTCCAATGCCAACCGGAGCAAAACCACCACCAAAAGCATAAAGAAGATCAGTATTTTCACCTGTTACTTTAACATCGGTAGCCTCAGTCTTGGCATATTCCATACCTCCTGAAAGCATGTAACGGACATAAGCATTTTCGATATTCATGGTTACTTTACCAGTAACATCGGCAGTCTGTCTTTTGGCTTCCGCAAATTTAGCTTTCGGGCCATAGCCGCCACCAACTAAATAACCGGTAATCCGTCCTCCTTTTATCGTAACATTTGCATTCTTAACATCGCCTAAGTAGCCGCCACCGAATATCATGGAAACTTCACCGCTTTCCAAAGTAACACTGGAAGATTCAACATCTGCATATTTTGAGCCACCAAAGATTACCGGATTATAGCTTTCCGGTATTTCCAAATAGTCATTTTCATCAACGCTAATCTTCAAATTGCCTGCTGTTGATGTTGCTATAGTAACAGGTTGTCCGTTTGCATAAATGAAGTATGTATTTTTGTATTTTGAATTACTTGGAAACTCTGCAACATATTCCATCTGCAGTTTCGAGTTCGTCCAATAACGTTTCTCTTCTGAGCTTGCACCCTGAACACCCACATAAGAAGTCCAACCATTCGGGCCTTCAACCAATTGTTTCGGATCTGTCGTAATATCTTCGGACCAGATCTTGGATGATTCGGCAAAAGAACAATCAGGAGAGAAAGTAAACTTCGGAGAATAAACCGGCGTTCCGTCTGTTCCGACATTTACGCCACCCCAAACATTACCTTCCGTATGCAATCCTTCAGCACTTACTTTAGAGTGAACCAACAGACCTGCTGTTGCATTACCCTTTAATGTTACGTTCACTAAAGAAGTAGTCATCGGAGACTGCGCGTTAATACCGGCAGCTTTAGAATCTGCGACTGACAGGTTTTTCAATATTACATCTTCACCTGCTTGGCCATTTTCAATAGAGATCAGGTTCTTAACACTATTAGTCCCGCTCCAATCTGAGCCATTCGCTTTAATAGTAGTAGCTTCTTTTCCTTCAATGGTCAAAGGTCTGTTAATAACAAGCTGCTTGCCGAGTTCATAAGTCGTTGCTGCCAAATTAACCTTATTAACTGTAGCAAACCCTAAATTAATAGTAGAGTCCAGTTGACCGGCAGTATTTACTGTTACAGCATCGTTGTCTTTTGCCCAAACATAAGCCAATGCACCATTATTAGATGTATGCATTGTTGCCAATTGTAAAGAACGATACCATTTATCATTTTCAGGCGTTACTACTGAAGCGATTATCTCAGCTACAGATGTTGTCGGATTACTGCTCCATTCGGAATAGGCATGTCTGTCGTAAAAAGCAATTTGCGGAACATTGTTCTCACTAATTGTTCCACTTTTCAAAGTAAACTTCGGCATATTTGTTTCCTGACGAGACAACTTAACAGCGAACTTTCCATTACCACTTGTAGTAAAATCAGTTGCAGTCAACTGTGAAGAGTTCAAATGCAAACCGCCTTCTTTATTATCAGATAATAAAACCTTATCGAACTTCAGATTATTCAGATTGTAAAGATTGAAAGCCAAAATGTTTGTATTCCTTACAGTCAGGTCTTTGAAAGTAATAGGACTGCTTCCTGAACCATCAAAGTAGAATACATAATTTTTGGTAGGATCAAAACTTCCCTCTACAGTATTCGAGGTATTTTCACCTGTAATACTATGTCCAGCTCCATCAATGGTTAAAGATGTAATTTTTGCCTCAGTAGCATTCAAGTAGAATACTCCTTGCCATTGTGCCTTAGTTGGATTTGGTCCCATAAATTTAACCTTAGAGATGTCCAAATCGTTCTCCAAAGTAATAGTAGTCGTCACTGATGTGCCACTATTCAAGATTTCCAACACATTTTGCAACCCCTCCGCGGTTGTCACTGTGTAATTTCCGTCATCGGTCTTTGTATAACCGTCTCCTGAGGTATCTGCCGCCTGCAACCACCCCACACTCGTTATCGTCATAAAGACCGATAACAACATAAGTAATCTTCTCTTCATAATTTCTCTAATTAAAGTATTAATAATGAGTTCATTGAATGATAATTTTCATTTATACTTTAATCGCTTTATTAACTTACCCCATACGAATGGTTTCCCTTGAAAAGTAGTTAACAGGTGTGATTATATGTATTTTGACGACCGAAAACGATCGTTTTTTTTAGTCATTTTTTCGGTAGATTTTTGTTCTGCAAAGCGGACTTGATTATCAAAAGATAATAGTTTTCCCGAAAAAACACTTACGTTTTTCTGTAAAAACCTGCCGGCAGTTTTCTAAATGTATTTTCACAAAACAGCATTTTCGGAAAAAGTTTCCGCACGTTCCGCACGTTCCGCCTTATACACTTTTTGCTTGGGAAGATTTGCTGTTTTTCAGGTTGTTACGCTTATATCTTCCTTGCATAACCCGCACGATCAGGCCATTTTTCTTCCATCGTGTGAGGGCTGATTCTACGGTTCTTTTTTCCATTCCGAGAATTTGACCCTTTTCTATCGCTTCGCGAGTCGTAAAATTTTCGCCCAACTCGGAGAAAAGTTCCTCGCTGATGATAGGGTTGGAGATAGACTTGAGCACCTCGTCTTTTTTCAGGAGCGTGCTGAGCACCAAAGAGTGTTTCAGGCAGTGGAAAATGATCTGGGTGGCCGTGTTGAAATCATCGTCGCAAATCTTTATTTCCGGGATGTCCAAACGCTGCTCGCCTTTGCGCAGGCCGGTCAGCACCATGCAGATGCGGAAGTGGATCATCCCCAGGCGGAACAGGATGGCTGTCTTGTCGCCTTCGCCGAAAGCACGCAGGCGTTCGAGTTCGAGGGGGAAAATCTCGTTCATATAGTCGCGCTGGCTCTCCGTATAGCTCACCCAGGTCGGGTGCTCGTCGAGGAAGAGGGCGATCTCCTGGAGCGCATGTCCCAAATTGTTATAATAGTTGCCCCGGCGCGGACTGTCGTCGGAGGCAGTCAGGGGTTTCCATTTGCCCTGTTCGGTGATATAGAAGCAAAGGAGGCGGCTGAAAAGGCCGTCTTCGGTGGAATGGATCAGGCGCGTCACCTGCCCTTCCGTGCCGGTGAAGACGAGCGCCATGCGGGGGAAAGGGATGGAGTAGTACTTGTCCTGCTTCGTGTCCTTGCTGATCTGCTCGTGTTGGAAGATCTGGTTCAGGAGGTCGTGATACTGCCCGTGGTCCTGCTCCATCGAGTTGTTGAGCACGTCTATTTCGGTTTCGCACATCAGGGAGGCGTAGTGGCCGTTGTCGGACAACTGTTCGATCATACGCGGGCGGGAGATGTTGCCGGCCAGTTCGATCCCTTTCTGGCGGACGCATTCCGGTTCTTCGGAAAGTTTCCCATTTGATTTCAATTGTTTAAGCATGTCAAAATTGTATTGTTTCATTTTGTTGTTATAGACCTTCACTTCTTTTGCCGATTCGCGGCGGATGCCTTCGGCATAGACGTGGAAGACTTTATGTATCTTGTTGACCATCCCCTTTCCGGAGGCGGCGGCCCCGGCGATGCAGCAGTAGAGCGGCGGCTCGCAGATGGCGTTCTGGTAGGAGCCGCTCACCTTGGGCATGGCTGCCGAAAAAATGCCGAGGCTGCCCATGAGTGTGACCGAACGTTCGACCTCGGTCAGCCCTTCGGTGAACATTTCGAGGAAGAACGGGGGCAGATGTTCATAAACCGCATGCGGAAAACATTTCGCCATTTCTTTGGCATATTCCAAACGTTTGTCTTCCAGCGGACTGCCTTCTTTTTCCTCCAGCGCAGGAGTGTATAGTGCGGAAGATGCGGAACGTGCGGAAACTTCCGCTTGCGGCGCAAATTCTTTCCGGTTGCAGCCATGCTCGGCACGTCCTTTGGCGTAGGCCGAAGTGATGACTTTCACGATCTCTTTTTCGTCGAAATCCGGTTGCGCGTACCGGCTGTTGCATTCCCGTAGCACGGCCTGCTCGCCGAAGCCCGCGCGGTTCAGCGTAAAGGCGAGGCTCACCAGGTTGGCGTGCCGTTGCCCTTTGACCCAGGAAAGGTTACAGTCGGCAGCGTCGAGATAGCGGCGAAGGTTTTCGCCGATATCAGTTGGAAGTTGAGAGTTGAAAGTTGAAAGTTTTTTGCCGCTCTTTTCACTTTCATCTTTCCACTTTTCCTTTTCAACTGTGTACGCGGTTGCTTGCAAATTCACATACGCTTCCGGGTCGTGGCAAAGGAGCGCGGCGCGGGTGATGTCGGTACAGGTGTGGTCGGTGGGGTGTCCGAAGGCGGTTTCGAAGAAATGCTGGAGCGAGCGGCAGACGTCCTCGTGCTCTTCCGCGGTGCATTTGACGCGGGCAACGAGGTGGTTGCCGTTGCCGCTCGCACTGACCTGGGCGAAGGCCACGAAGGGGATGGCGGCGCAGCGGTCGCGGTATTCAGCGGCGGGGCATGTGAGGCCGTCGGTGTCGACCAGCACATAACCGAGGTAATCGCCCGCCTCTTCCGTCCGGCGTTCTTCCGGGAAGCGGCAGGAGACGGCGATGCAGGGGAGTTGCATTTTCAGCGACTTGGCTTTTACGGGGTTTCCCTCCGCGATGGCACGGCGTATTTCGCCGGTGACATGCCGCAGGGCGTTGCCTTTAACGAGGTTGTACACTTCTTCCAGCGACAGTTCTTTGTTCGAACGGAGGTGGTAAAGATTGTCATAATAGGGGAAAAGCGCTTGTTCTCCTACTGATTGTCCTTGATTTTCAGTTTCCATGATGTTTGTTTTTAAGGTTCGCCCAGGTGGTCGATGATGCACATGACCTGCTTGGGGGTGAACAGTTTGTTTCCGGGATGCCAGTTCAGCGCCTGCAGTTTGTCTTTCAGGTTGCCGCTCAGGCGTATCCAACGGGACAGCTTATCGGTCGCCGACTTGGGCGAGGAGCCGGGAAAATAGCATAGGGCGAGTTCGTAAACGGCCCATACCTTAGAATAATTCACTTCGTTTTCCATAATGTCTTGTGTGTTATTTATCACTACAAAGATAGGTATAATTATTTGCATAACAAGCTATTAATCAGCATATTATTATAGAAAATCGGTCGACCCCGGCATGCGGTTATCCCATAAATGCCGGTTATTTCGCGTATGCCCGCTTATATCTTGTTAAAGCTGTTTACGACTCAAAATGACGCAGTAGGGGGCAGTAGGGCGGGAAAGGCCCTCAGAGGGGAAGGAGGGTGTCGTATCTTTGACATACGGACAGACGAAAAAGAGTTTTTAACCTTTAAATTTCAATGTTTATGTCAATCAAGTACAAATTGGTTTTACGCAAAGACCTTTCCAAAGATGCGGAAGAGGGCGACAAGAAGTATTACGCTTCGGTGAACAACAACGGGACGTTCAGTTTCGACGACTTGTGCGAGTCGGTTTCTGCGATCTCGACAGCTTCGCGCGGGGATGTGTTAGTAGTGATGGACGGGGCGCTCTCGGTGATGAAGAACGCGTTGTTGCGCGGGGAGATCGTGCAGTTCGGGGAGTTAGGCAATTTCCAGATCAACACCGGCAGCAAGGGGGTTGCGACCGTCGAAGAGTTCAAGACGAACCTGATACGCAAGGCGCGGATCATCTTCCGTCCGGGGGCGTTGCTGAAAGACTGCCTCGGCAAGGTGAGCTACGAACGTATCGGGAAAGACACCACCTCGCAGGAGGGCGGCGGTTCGGGCGAAGAGGAGCGTCCGGGTGAACTGTAGCGGTATGACGGCACAGCAGATTTCCTTCGTCAAAGCGTCCCTGCCGGCGGCCATAGCGGCGGGGACGGCTTTCAACATGAATCCGTCCGTGATCTTAACACAGGGTGCTTTCGAGAGCGGATGGGGCACGAGCGAGTTAGCGCTACGGGCGCATAACTTCTTCGGGCTGACGGCCTACGGGTGCAGCAACGCGTATTGGCACGGGCAGAAATATCCCGTCCGCACGTCGCGCGACGAACTGGATTTCCGGTGGTACGGGAGACGGGAGGATTCTTTCCTCGACTTCGCCCGCCTGATACGCAACAACTACCGCACGGCCTGGAGCAAGAGCGAAAACCCTTCCGCCTATGCGCATGAGATCGCCTACAGCCGCTACATCAGCGAACTGAACGGGGACGACCGCGAAACCTACCGCCGCAGCCTGATACAGATCGAAAAGACGGTGCAGGCAATATTATCTATTACTTTTGGCTTGACCCAAAAGTAATCAAAAGGTCAAGGCTTAACCTGCCGGGCTACCCCCGTTCCCGCGCCCCGCGCGGGATCGCAAGGAAGCAGGCAGTATCGGCCATCCCCCAAGCCTCCTCAGCCTCTCTTTTGCCGTCTGCTTCAGCAGACGGTTTAAAAGGTCTGGAGGCAAAGCCTCTTCTTTTGTGGGCTTCAGTCCCTTTTATGGATTATATTTAAAGGGGTTAAAAACCCACAGGGGAACCGGCAAGGCCGGAGCAATCATCTATCCGTCTGCTGAAGCAGACGGCAAAAGAGAAAGCCTCGCATGTTCAACTATTCTTATTCAATAATCAACACACACGATGTCTTATGAAAAAGATCAAACAAATTCTTGAATTTATTATCGCGTTGCTTAACTTTTTGTTTCACTTTAAACCTATGCCGGATGAAGAAATTCCAACTGTTATTGCCCCTTTTCCGAAAGATAGCCTCCCGCCTGTTCCGCCACGGGATCAGCCTCTATTTGAGGATATCGGTTAGGTTTAAACTGCGGGTATAATACGGTGTGTTTTCGTCCTGTAAGGACGGTGCATGATAGCTCCAGGTTTTAACCTGGGGTTTAGGATATATATTCTCTCGTTAGTTTGCACCCTGTAAGGGTGCTGCAAGGCGAATAGGTTGATATTCTTTGCAATGCCCTTACAGGACTTTTGCCTTTCTTATTTATCCTTATCTCGTAAACTCTCCATATAATCCTTATTGTAGGCTTCTCCTCTACTAACAAAATATTCAAAATAAACGGTATTGTTTATTACTTTGAACAAGAAGAAGGCTCTATAACCTCCTACACGAGTACGGTAAATGATTTCTCAAAATCATCTTTTTCCTTGTCTGTAAGATACTGTTGGCCTTCCGGGTCCGATTTGATCAAGGATCTGTACAGGGCATCATCGTCCATTGCTTTCGATTCGGAGATAAGCAGATTTTCGATGAATGCTTTCAAACTTTTACCTTCTGCTACTGCCATAATAGATAGCCGTTTGAAAGCATCCTCCGGCAACTCTATCAATTTTTTCTTTCTGGGTAACGCTGTTGTGTTCATATATTCAAATTCTTTCTGCAAATATATAATATATACATCATATATACAATATATATACGTTATACAAACTTCTCCCTCTTCTGCAAGTTCAGGAGGCCGATCAGCATCCAGACGATGCTGGCGGCCAGGAGGAAGATGCGGCTTTTGATGATGATGCCTTCCCAGATGACCGGCAGGAAATTGCGGGGGATGGAGAAGGGGTTGAGGAGGATGTTCCAGAAAGAACGCTCGATAAAATCCATATTGCTGAAGATCAGCAGGGCGATGCCGATGATAATCATCAGAACGGCAGTCCCGTTGCCGCTGCGGGTGATGGTGGAGAACATGAAGGCGAGGTTTCCGAAAAAGAGGATCGGGAACATCAGTTGGGCCGACATCTCAAAGGCGTTGACGGGATAGAGCATGAGCGTAGCCAGCCAGGAGAAGACGATCAGGATCGCGAAGATCGCCACATAGATCATCAGCAGGCGGACGCCCCATACCTTATATTTATAGTCGGGGATGCCGAAAAGGATTTCCAATATCCGGCTGTCCTCATCGTTCTGTATGCCGAAAACAGCAGGATAGAACACCAACAGGACGCAGGGGAACATCAGGAGGTTATAGACCACCCCTTCGTTGACCTCCGACCGGCTCCAGGCAATCTGGAACATGAAATAGGCAAAAAACAGGAATGCCGCCAGGAGGAACCAGATGAATTTCCCGGCAAAGATAATCTTCAGGTTATATTTAACCAGCCGGGGCAAGAGGGATATGAGTTGTTTCAGTGTCATAATCGTTTTTTATTCGTTCTATTTCCTTGTTTCAAAATGCTAATTTACTTATTACTTTTGGCTTGACCCCAAAAGTAACCAAAAAGTCAAGGCTTAACCAGCCTCGTGCCGCAGGTTCTCTTTTGCCGTCTGCTGAAGCAGACGGATAGATGATTGCTCCGGCTTCGCCGGTTCCTCTGTGGGTTTTAACCCCTTTTGATGCAATCAATGAAAGGGACTGAAGTCCACAGAGGAAGAGGCTTTGCCTCCAGACCTTTCAAACCGTCTGCTGAAGCAGACGGCAAAAGAGAGCCTGACGGGTTTTGGGGGATGGCCGATACTGCCTGCTTCCTTGCGATCCCGCGTCAAGCGCGGGAACAGCCTGTCCCCGTGCTTGACACGGGGCCGCAGAAGAACCGTCGGTATCGGCCATCCCAAGAGAAAGCGCAGCTTTCTAAGAAAGGCCTAAGCGGACGGGCGTCAAGCGGAGGGCGAAGACGAAGCGTCCGGAGCATGCGCTGTTTGAGCGAAGCGAGTTTCGCAGGCGACAGCGGAGCCTTTGACCGGAGTAGCCCGGACGGTTAAGCCTTGATCTTTTGGTTACTTTTGGATCAAGCCAAAAGTAACTACAACCCTTTTAACAAGCAAAGATAAGCATCTTCCAGATTCGGTTCCACCTGTTCCGCCCCGTCATAGGGGGAGGCGGTCGAGAGGTAACGGACCCGGATGCGGTCGTCTTTCTGGATATGGTTGACGATGCGGGATTTATCCAATGCCTGTTCAAATTCCGTCTTATCTATATCGAACTGCCAGACCTTTCCGGCTGCCATGCCGACCATATCGACCGGATCGCCGAAATACTTCAGGCTACCCTTGTCGATCACCACCACCTGGCTGCACGAACTGGATATGTCTTCGATGATATGGGTGGAGAAGATCACGATGCGGTCCTTGCTAAGCTCCACCAGCAGGTTACGGAAACGGATGCGCTCGCGCGGGTCGAGTCCGGCAGTCGGTTCGTCAACCACTAAGATACGCGGCAGGTGCAGCAGGATCAGGGCGATGCCGATACGCTGTTTCATACCGCCGGAGAAAGAACCGATCTTCTCGTCCCTGCGGTCGGACATGTGGACGGCCCGGAGGACATACTCCAACCGCTCACGGCGCAGGCCGGGATCGACAAGGCCCTTCAGGATCGCCTGGTAGTCGAGAAATTCCCAGGACGACATATTTTCGTATGTCCCGAACTCCTGCGGCAGGAAACCGATCAGGCTCTGCAACTCCTCCCGGTAGACACGCGTGTCCAGTCCGTTGATCCAAATACTGCCGTAGCTCTGTTCAAGGATGCCGCAGACGATACGCATCAGGGTGGACTTGCCCGCCCCGTTCGGTCCCAAGAGGCCGAACATACCCGTACGGATCTCGAACGATACGCCCCGGAGCGCCTTGAACGGCCGGCGGCGTTTCCCGATCAGCGGAATGCCTTTCACCATGCGGAACCACGAACGGCGCAGCCCGGCGAAACGGCCTTTTACACGCTCGATATTGATTTCCTTCTCATACAGATAGCCGGAAGTCACATAGACAGCTATGCAGAACGCCCACAGCATCCCGACCGTCCCCACTAAGTTCGGATTGTCCAACCTGCGGAACAGGCCGAAGAGAATCAGCGGAGGAAGGCCCCAGAAGATGGCCCGGTTGACGTATTTCACCGCCCGGCTCCCCGCAAACCGCCCGTACAGGTATTCGCGCACCTTGCGCCACAGGTAAAGGGCAGCGGCATAGACAGCGAAGGAAAGGATAAAGATCCACAGCCTGCTGTCGACAAAGAACCAGGTGAACCAGACGCCGAAGCCTAACAGGGCGAACTGCCAGCCCAGTTCCATAAAGAACCCTCTCTCCTGCGCCAGACGCGGGATCGCAGAAGCACCGGCGGTATCTGCATAATCAGAGGAGGGATCAGGGCTGATCTTTTGCGATCCTGCGTCAGGCGCAGGAACGCGGTGCAGACGGCCGCTCCGCAACTGGCGGCTGACACGTCCCGGCCAGTCGTATATCTTCACTAAGTTGCGGACGGATATATGGATGTCCGCCTCCGGATCGATCACCTTCGAACGGGCGCGGCGGAGGCTTGCCTGCATAAAATAGGTCACGCCCGGAATACCGGCTGACAACAACACCCCGTAGACGGACTGCCACAGGAGGCTGCCGCCATACAGATAGATACAGCCCGCGCCTGCCGTAAAGAGCAAGCCGTGCAGCACCCACACTTTCGGGGACAGCCCCCTGTACCATTGCAACGTGTTTTCCAATCCCATGCAGACGGTCGGGATCAGGATCAGCGTCAGCAATGCCGAGAAGGAAAGGCCACCGATCACGGTAATGGCAAACGGCGCACCGATCGCTCCGGCATACTCCGAGTTGCCCATCGCCATCGGAAACATGGCTACGATCGTCGTAATGGAGGTAATCAGGATCGGGCGGATGCGCGACAGCCCGGCCGTCATCAACGCCCTGTTGCGGCGGTAACCGCGCCGGCGGAGGATGTTGGAATAGTCGATCAGGATAATGCCGTTGTTCACCACCACTCCCAACAGGATCAGGAACCCGACCATCACGTTCGCATTGTTCAGCAAACTGTTGCCCGTCAGCAGCAACGCCAACAGCGAACCGATCGCCGCCAGCGGGATGGAGAACAGCAGGACGAACGGCGTCGCAAAGGACTCGAACACCGAAGCCAGTATCATGAAGATCAGGATAAACGCCGCCAACAGCAGGAACTTGAAGTCGGCAAGCATGTCTTCCTCGTGGAACACCTCGACCGCCACGCCCGAAGGCAGGTTATAGCCCGACACCAACTGGTCGATATCCGACCGGTAGCCTTCGAGGAGGTCTTTCGACTCTTCGACGTCGCGCGAGAAGGAATAGAACAACTCGATCTGCTTGTCCTGGTTCACGCGGGTGATGCGGGCACGTCCGCGGCCATAGTTGACGGAGGCGATATCTTCGAGCCTGTGCAGGCCGCCGGAGGCGCTCGGTATGCGCACTTCGCGCAGGTCGTCCACCGTCTTGTCCCGGTTCTTGTCGGCCTCTTCCTCTTCTTCCGTCCGGTTCGTCCGGTTGCGGATGATGATATCGTAGGTGTCTTCCCCTACCTTGAAAGAGGTCCCGGACGAAATCTCCGGGTTTAGCGACGTGAGGCCGGAGGCTATGTTCTGGCGGGAGATATCGTAGGAGGTCAACAGGATCGGGTCGAAGCCGAGGCGGATCTCCGGTTGCCGGCGGCTGTAGGAGACACGGGTATTGCGGATGAACTCCTGCTCGTCGAGGTAATAGCGGAAGTCCTCCGCCACCCGCTGCATGAGGTCGAAGTCGGAGCCTTTGATCACGATCCGCTCCCGGTTCTCGCCGATACCCAAAAGGCGCATGAAGCCGCCCATGCCGCCCATCATATCCCCGGAACCGCTTCCACCCCTGCCCGCACCGCCTCCGGCTTCGGAAAGGGATATTTCGGCGCCGTTGATGGTGCGGAGGCGGGTTTGCACGTCGGACTTGATATCGGCGATGCTGCGCTTCCCGATCTGGCGGTAATCTTCTTTGAGGACAAGTGTCAGCTCGGCATCCGTTTCCCGGATACGGCTGATCAGGTCTTGTTTCTCCGGAAACCCGTCAAGGCGTTCCTCGATGACATGGACGACCTGGTCGGCATTCTCCAGCGTGCTGCCGGTCGGCATCGTCACATAGATACTGAAACGGTCGCTCTCCACCTCTTTCCGGTCCTGGATATTCAGGGAGATAGAGAGGATCAGGCAAAGGAACAGCAGGATGACGGCCCCGAAGATCGTCACCCCCGGATTCCGCATACAGGTCTTCAACAGCACTAAATAGATCTGTACCGGCCGCTGCGTGACAGAGACCTTCTCGTAAAAGACCGTGCCCCTCTCCGGCTTCCGCAACACCGTATAAGTAGCCATCGGGATAAAAAGGAGGGCGACGGCGAGGGAGATCAGGAGGGTCGAGATGATGGAGACGCCGATATGGTGGCCCATCAGCTTGATCAGGAAATTATCGGAAAAGACGAAGGGCAGGAAGACCGTGACCGTCGTCAGGGTGGCGGCGAGGATGGAACGCCAGACCTCGCGCGTACCTTGCGTCACGGAACGTTCGGGCGTGCCTCCGGAGGCCGAGAGGCGGTAGATGTTCTCCAAGACCACCACACTATTGTCCAGCAGCATGCCGATCGCCAGCGCCACGCCGACCAGCGTAAGGCTGTTGATCGTAATCCCTGCCCCGTAGAAGAAATTGAACGCCGTATAGACGGAGATCGGGATAGACAGGGCGATGAAGAACACCAACCGGAGGTTCTTCAGGAAAAGCCAGAGGATGACGACGGCAAGCAGGCCGCCCACGATCGCCAGGTGGATGATCTGGTCGATGTTATCCTCCATCGTCTCGGCCAGGTTGTTCTCTACCACGATCGAGAGGTCGAGCGGGGCAAGCTGCTCGTTCAGGCGGTCGATCACTTCGGCCGTACGGTGGGAGAGCCCGATCAGGTTGGCCTGCGAGTCGGCAAGCAGGGAGACGGAGACGGCATCCTTGCCGTTGACCCGGCTGTAGCTTGTCTCCTCCTTCATATCGAAGAAAACGGTGGCAATGTCTTTCAGCAGGATGGGACCGGGAGCGACGACGATGTTTTCGAGGTCGGAGACTTCGGTATAAGGCGAGTTGACATGGACGAAGTATTTCCCGTCAGGCTCGTTAGTATTGCCTACGAAAGCCTTCTCCTGCGTATTCTGCGCCAGGAGGCTGCTGATGCCGGAAGGAGTCAGGCCGAGGGCTTTGCAGGCGTCGGGATCGAGTTGCACCTCGATGGCCTTCTCGCGCCCGCCGTAGATATTGACGGAGGCGATGCCGTCGATGTTTTCCAGATCGGGCCGTATCTCTTTCTCCACTAAGTTACGGACGCGGTCCGTACCGCCCGATCCGCGTACCTGAAGCGACATGAAGCCGCCGGCAAGCATCGAGACATCGACCTTCTGCACCTGTACCGTAAAGCCTTCGGGAAGCGACGAGGCGGTCTCGTTGATCTTCTCCTGCAACTTCAGGGCGGTTATCTTGAAGTTGATATTCGGCTTGAAATCGATCTTGATGGAAGACTGGCGGCTGTCGATCCGGGACTCGATCTGCTCTACCCCGCCTATGGTTCCGATGGCTCCTTCGAGGGGGATCACGACCTCCGACTCGACATACGACGGGTCCATATCCTGCGCCGACGCGACCTGCACGAACAGCATCGGAAGCTCCGCATTCGGCAACAGTTCGACCGGCAACTGCTTGTACGACACGTAGCCCAATCCTGTCAGGGCTATGAACAGCATACAGATCGCAATCCTTCTATGTAGTAAAAAGTTCATCTTCCCCTTTTCATTTTTTCAAATACATAATATACGCACGGGATCACCACCAGGCTCATAACGGTCGAAGTCACCAACCCGCCGATCACCGCGATCGCCATAGGTGAACGGAGCGAAGCGCCTTCGCCGAAACCGAACGTCATCGGCAGGAGGGCGAGGATCGTCGTGAGCGTCGTCATCAGGATCGGGCGGATACGCTGCTGGCCGGATTCCACGATGGCATCCGTCAGTTCCATTCCTGACTGTTTCAACTGGTTGATACGGTCGACCAGGATAATCGAGTTGTTCACCGCGATGCCGACCAGCATCACGATGCCGATCACTCCCATCATGTTGATCGTCGTCCCCGTCAGGAAGAACAGCAGGATCGCTCCTACCACCGCCAACGGGATCGTCAGCAGGATCGTGAAGGGATGCAACAGCGACTCGAACTGCGAAGCAAGCACCATATAGACCAGGATCACCGAAAGAACCAAGGCGAACATCAGGCTGTTCATGGACTCCTGGCGCTTCTCTTCCTCGCCGGTGACGGTAATCGAATAGTTGGCGGGGAGGTCGATATCTTTCACGGCAAGGCGTATCTCGCCGGCAACCTTGTCGAGCGAATAGCCTGCATCGAGGTTGGCCGTCACCTTGCTGATGCGGTTCTGCCCGCGTCGGAAGATTTCTTTCGGGGCCTGCGAATGGGTGATCGTGGCGATCTCCTGCAGGCGGAACTCTTTCTCGCCGCTTCGTATGACCAGCCCGCCGAGGCCGTGCAAGGTGATATCGGGAACCTTGATCAGGATATCCCGCATCTCTCCCCGGTACTCCATCTTGCCGGATTCGAGGCCGCCGAGCTGCTGCTTCAACTGTTCGATAACGGTCGAGACGCTGACATTATGAATGCCGGCAACCGTGCGGTCGACGGAGATCGTTACCTCCGGGGCGCCGTCTTCAACGGACGACTGGACATTGTAAAGTCCCGGCAGACCGGTGATCCGTTCTTTTACTTCTTCTGTGATAGCCGCTATTTCGTCCAGTTCCTCTCCTTTTACCTCGACCACGATGGGGGCTCCTTCGCTTCCCAAAAGGGAGCTGAGGGAGTTCTCTTCCTGCTTCAGGGTGACCTCTAACCCTTCGGTATCTTCGGTAGCCTGTACGAACTGTGCCATCACCTCTTCGGGCGGGACGGGGCAGGAGGGCGAAAGGATCACTTTCATGACAGCCGTATTCTCCCCTTCGAATATATCATTCTCCGAACCGCTGCCCGATCCGACATGGCTGTAGATCGTACACAGGGAGTCTTGCGAGATGGTGTGCATCAAATCCTCCAGGTTACCGACAGCCGAAGCGGTACGCTCCAACGGAGTCCCTTCCGGCAACTTGATAACGGCAGAGAACGCCTTGCTCCCGGCTCTCGGCATAAACTCCGTACCGATAAAGGGAACCAACAACCCCGCTATCACCAGCAACATCAAAGCGCAGCCGATCACCACCCAACGGCGGCGGAGCAGCGTACGCAACAAGGGGCTGTAACCGGTAATCCGGATGCCGTTTCCCCCCCGTGTACCACCACCAGCACCACGATCCTGCCGTCCGGTAATCCGGTCATACAGCATCGGGATCACCAAGATCGCCACAAACAACGACGACACCAACGAGAACGTCACCGTCCAGGCCTGATCCTTAAACAGTTCTCCGGAAGCGCCATGCAGGTAGACAATCGGCAGGAAGACGACGATCGTCGTCAGCGTCGAGGCAATGACAGCACCGGCCACTTCGGAGGTTCCCGTTATGGCAGCTTCGCGTATCGTCATGCCCTTCTCCTGGTTACGGAAAATACTTTCGATCACCACGATCGCATTATCCACCAGCATGCCGGCTCCGAGGGCCAATCCGCCGAGCGTCATGATATTCAGCGTAAGATGATTGAAGAACATCAGGTTGAAAGTGGCAATAATGGAAATCGGGATAGCCAGGCTGACGATCAACGTCGTCCCCAGACGGCGAAGGAAGACGAACAGGATAACCACAGCGAGGATAATCCCCAAGACGGCACTGCTCTTCACCTCTCCTATCGCATTCTTGATAAAGGTTCCCTGGTTCGTGATCACCTGGAAACGGTAACCGGGCAACGCCTGCTCGATAACCGCCAACTGGCTGATCACGCCATCGACGACCTTCACCGTATTGAAACGCATCTCCTTATAAACGGACAGCCCGATACTGCGCTCGCCATTGATGCGGACAATATTTTCCGGGCGGGCATTCTCGAAGCTGACGGTAGCGACTTCGCGCAGGAAGATCGGAGCCTTGTCCGTAGACGATGCGGAAGCCGCACCGGAAGTCCCCGAAGCCGTAGCCTCGGCCGTAACCGGCTTGTAACCGACAATCAGATTCTCAAAATCGCTCTCCGTCGCAAACAGGCTCGAACTCTTGACCAGGTATTGCAGGCCCAACTCGCTGACACGACCGCCGGATATGCTTTGGTTATTCGCCTCTATCTTAGAAGACAGATCATTTATCGTCAACTTGAAGGCATCTAATTTATAAGGGTCCGTGCGGATCATTAGCGTACTGACCTCGTCACCCGACAGCGTGACATCCGCCACTCCTTCCAGACGGATCAACTCGTTACGGATATAGCTCTCCGCCACCTTCCGAAGCTCCGCCATGTCGGTAATGCTGCGGTGCGAAAGTCCGATCAGGACGACGGGGGACTGGTTCGGATCGTGCTGCGTGATCTTGAGCTCGGTGATATCCTTATTTTGGGCAAAAGGGTTCATGGCTTTCTGCAAGTCGAGAAAAGCCTCGTCCATATCTTTCTTCCAGGTGTACTCGACCGTGATGCGGGCGGAACCGGCACGGATCACGGATGATACCTGTGTCACGTCGCTCTGCCGGATCGCCATCGACTCCATGTTCTTGACAAACTGCTTCTCGATCTCCTCCGGCGGACGTTCGCCTGCCTTCAGCTCGATGAAGAGGCGGGGATTATTCAGGTCGGGCAACAGGTCGACCGCCAACTGGTCATAGGAAATCTTACCCAACAGCAGGATCGCCAGTACCAGCATCCAGATCGTAACCGGGTTGCTTACCGCAAATTTGATAATACTTTTCATTTCTGAACCTTTACCTTTGCATTCTCTTTTAATGTCTCGAAACCTTTCACCACTAAGTTATCGTTCTCTTTCAGCCCTTCCAGTACCTGGATGTTCTTGTCGTCTTCCAGCCCGGTCTTGAGCTCGCGGAGCAGAGCAGTGTTCTTCTCGACGATATAAACGTATTTGACACGACGGTTGGACTGGATCACATCTTTCGGTATGATGATGGCACTGTCCGCCTTGTTCACCACGATATCAGCTTTGACGAACATACCGGGACGAAGTTTCAAGCCGTCATTCTGTATCAGTATCTTCCCTTTGAAGGTACGGGTTTCGGAACTGATGGCGGGCGACAGTTCGCTGATCACTCCCCGGATCGTATCTTCGGGCAACGTATAATGGGTGATATAGACCGGCTGATCCGCTTTCACATACCCGATAGCACTTTCCGGCAGGTTGATATCCATGTACATACGGGCATAGTCCATGATGCCGACTACCGGTTTCCCCTGTTCGATACGGACATCGGACGTGTAATGGGGCAAGTCCACGATCACACCGTCGAAAGGTGCTTTGACATTCATCTTCTCTAAATTGAGCTTACCGTTCTCGTAGTCGTAGCGGGCGTTCGTCACTTTCACTTCCGTGTTACGCATTTCGCTAAGCGTCACACCGCCTTTCTCATACAGGGCTTTCTGCTTCACCTGTTCCTGCTCGGCTATTTCGAGGCTCAACTCTTTGGCGTCGATAGCGATGCCGTTTTCGTATTCCCGGTCTTCGAGGCGGACGATCAGTTGTCCTTTGGAGACGATATCCCCTAATTTAAAGGGCTTGCCTGTACGGGGATTGGTTTGCAGTTTATACAGGCCGCTCATTTCGGAATTGAGCGTTACCCCGTAGGTAGGCTGTGCCGTCCCGGTCGTATTGACCAACTTGCTGATAGAGCCTTTCTTCAATTCCGTCACCGACACGGGTGTAGCAATATCGTTCTGCGTACTCTGCGGCTGATTATTGCAACCGGTCGCCAACAGGACAAACAATAAGAGAGATGTGATTGTATATTTCATATTCATACTACTTTTTCGTTACTAAATCTTCCATCGGGACAATGGGCACGTCGTGCTCGAAGTCGTAGAGGGAAAGTATCTTGAGGTTCAACAATTCGATCTTATAATTGATAAGCGCCTGCGTATAGGCGATCTTTTTATTCGAAAGCTGGGTTTGGAACTGGTTCATATCCATACCGGTGATATCGCCCTCCCGGTAACGGGTCAGGTTCAGGTCGTAGGTACGCTGCGCATTTGCGACGTTCTGCTCGGCTATCTTGATCTGCGAAAGCAGGTTCTCCAGGCTGCGCCAGGTCTGGCGGATGTTCAGTTCGATGTTGACTTTGTCTTCATGGAACTCCAGTTGGTTGATCTTCCGGGCTACTTCCTGCGCCTTGACACGGGCTTTCTTCTCTCCCCAGTCGAAGATCGGGACACTGAAGCTGATGGCGACACGCGGGTTCTGTGTCGGGTTATTATAAATCTTTTCCAGATGTCGGTTATCGCCGATCAGGCCGAAGGAGAGAGCAATATCCCCCTTGAACTCGTTCAGAGCCTTCGTCTTGATCATATCGAAAGCCAGTTCTTTGCTCTCGATCTCACGCTGACGCAGTTCCAGGCGCGATTCGAGGCCATGCTGTATCGCCTTTTCCAGATTCACTTCCACCGGCTTGATCTGTACTTCGGCAAAGACCATGATGTCCTCGTTCAGGTCCATCCCCAACGTCTGCTTCAACTGGTCTTTCGAGTTTTCGAGCGACACCTGCTGTTCTTCCAGGGAAGAGCGTGCGGAGGCGAGATTCACTTCCGCCTGGAACAGCTCATCGCGGGCAGCCAGGTCGGCTTCCACCTTATTCTTGATAATCTCGTAGCTTTGCTGTGCATTGGTCAGTTCCTCCCTGGTAATGGCCAGTTGGCTTTGTGCCATATAGACGGAATAGAACTGCTGGGTAATATCCTTTTCCGTACTCAACCTTTGCAGGGCGTAGCTGATGTTGGCATTCTCATAATCATATTCGATCTGTTGCAGTTCCATCTTACGCTTGTTATAAGTAAAGATGGGTTGCGAGAGTTGCAGGTAGAGGTCGTTGCTGAATGCCTTGTTACTGGTCTTCGTACCGTCGATATTGGAGTTGTTATCCTGCCAGCCGAAACGGTTGATCAACGAGAGGACACCATCCGTCCACAAGATCGGCTGGTCCACCTGGAACGTTCCGGTCGTACTGAACCGCTCGTTCGTGTACCACTGAGACAGGCGGTTGTCGAAACTGCGGCTCTTGCTGTAATCCACCGGATTGAGGTTCAACGAGAACTTCGACTTCAAGGAAGCCCGCTGCGCAACCAGGTTCTGCTGATAACGTTCCAGGTTCATGTGGGAACGGCGCAGGGAAGGGCTATGCTCTTCCGCTATATCCATCGCCTTCTCGATCGTCAGCGAGATTTGTCCCTGCGACGGGGCAGACAGCCCCAGGCAGACGGCAGCCGTCAGCATTATCTTTTTCATGGATAGTAACTCTCTTCGTATCATGTATCTAATTCTATTAATATCGTTTTACTATTTTGACCGCATCGGCCGTCACGCTCCGTAGCTTGCACTCGTTCGTCAGGGTGATCCGGACCGTATCGGAACTGAAGTAGTAGGCGCCTATGGGTTCCCAACCTTCATTCGCTCTTTTCAGGTCTATATAAGCATCTTCGTTTTCCTCGTCATACTCTACCTTAAAGTGATATTCCCCGTCGGCCTGTTTATTATATTTCAGCTCATTGTCTTTGGAAACATAATAGTAGACGTCGTATTGCCCGGCAGAAGGAACCGGAACTTTCCAGGTTGCCGTCTGGTTGCCGTTGCCACTCTTGATCACATAGGCGGACCGGATATAGCGGCCATAGTAGGCGGCATTCGTCGTAGCCGTCCACTGCAACGGGGCACGCCAGGGAGAGACACCGGCATACTTGAAAGAGGTATCTTCGACCTTGTCGAGCCACTTGGGCAGAAGCCCGACGACAGCCGGTTCGGACAGGGAGAAAAGAGGATCTTCATTATCCACGATCACCTCCCCTTCCGCTTCGGGAGAAAAGTCCGCAACGATGAAATCGCCTTCGGCATCGACCGCCCTCTCCCGCTCTTCCCGGATGTTGGTGACAGGCAGGTTCAGGACATTCGGCAGGTTGCCGGCTATCAGCGTATTCACATCCACCTGGCGAGGCACTTCCTCCCAGACCGTTACCAACAGCTTGGTCTGGCGGGCGGCAAGAGGCAGTTTACGGCTCGTACGCGGATCGATATCCGGCCCATAGCCTCCGGCCTGTATATCGAGTTGAAGCATACCGTCGTGATCGGAATTATTGCTGACTAATTGCTTCAGCACAAAGCTCTCCTGTCCCTTGTTCGTGATCTTGGTCACTTCAGGCTGACCGATCGTATAGAAAGGAAGAGGCGTCGGACAATCCCACCCGGAAATACCCGCACGGATATCGGACCCGCTGATCATCCCCAACGTATCCAACAGGTTCTCGAAACGCATATTACGAAACTCGTTCCGTTCCAACAGGGCATACAGGGAATCCCGGAACAGGCTCACCCCCATATTCACTTCGGCAGGAGCAAACAGGCAATACCCTTTCAGGCTGATCGTGTTATTCAGCAAATCGCGGTGTTCCACATCGGACAAAAGCTCCTTAAACGAATGTTGCTCCATCAGCAGGTTCGCTTTCTCGTTATTGCTGATCCCGTTTATCTCGCGCTCCCATCCGTTATTATCGGATTTCTTTTGCAGGTAAAGTTCGACCAGCCGGTTCGTAACAGGCCATTCGGAAGAATAGATATTATACCGGAAGTTATAGAGTTCGGGAAACAGGAAATACGGATTGCTCTGAGAAGAGATATTGAACTTGCCGCGGCTGCCGGAAGAGAAATTATAGCTACCTTCCGTCTGCGAGAAAATCCACAGGAAACTGTTCATCACCCGAATCTCCGCCTCCTCCTCGCTGATCTCACGCCCTCCCCGCTTCGACCACTTCAACTGGTTTTTCTTCTGCTTGACAAAGTCCATCTGATTGAACATGCAGCCCAGTTCGGGGAAAAGAACCATTTCCGGCTGCACCACTTCCTGCGCCTGCGACCAGGGACGGACATAGCTGTAGAACTGTGCCGGAACCTCCACCACTGAAAAACGGTCGAACGGATAACTCAACTTATACGTGCGTTCGAGATTCTCCCGCAGGTTGCGGATCAACCCCGGAATCGTATCGCGGATCGAATCGAAGGCCGCCTCGTAATAATCGTGCCCTTTTATATGCCAGACACTATAGAGCGTACTGTCGCTTTCTACGCTCTTCTGTTCATATTTCCCGATAATCAGGGAGATGGACTGATAGGGATTGTTCGCCGACTGCGAAATAGAAACCAGTCCGGGAAGCGGCTTCACATCCAGTCGAAAGCGGCTGAAATAGGCCTGTTGCCAGTCGGGACTCTTGTCGCTATACCCCGTACCGGGGCGCGGATACCAATAGGTTTCGGGTGTAAACAGCACATAATCGGGAGTCTGGAAACTATATTTCTTATCGAGCTTGAGCATTTCCTTGTCATACGGTTGCTGCAAGACCTCCGCCGGAATGTCCAGATAGCAGAAATCATCCTTTATCCGCCCCTCGTAGCAGACCGAAAGCGAAACGGTGTCCCCCTCGGCTATCTTCCTTCCGAAATCCACCGTTAAAATCTGTTCCTCCCGCTTAAAGTCCAACGGCTTCTCACCTTCCTTCACCTCCTCGACCCTCAATCCGGGATTCAGGCAAAAGGTAAATACTTCCGACGCAGCGAGCGCCGTCCCCTTCATCCCGACAACGGAACGGATCGTTTCGACCTTCTGCTCCACCGAAATATCGTACCGGTCGATCACCATCTTCGGCTCATGGACATATTTATTATTGATACTTGTGTACAAAGCACGCACCTCCCCTTCCCTCAGAATCGAACGCACATGCCGGAAGCCCGCCGTACATGCCAGCAAGAACATGCAGAGCGAAAGGAACAGCCACGGATAATGGCTCCTTTTAGCATTCGGCAACCGCCTGAACAGAAAGATCGTAAAGAAGATGAATCCCAGTCCGGCAAAGAAATAAATCGCCCGGTGGTTCAAGATCAGCTCCAGGTTGCTGAACCCGACGATCGTCGATTTGAACAACGGCAGGTTATACACCATATAATCGAACAGGTAGTAGAACTTATCCTGTATATAAAACAAGGTCAGCCCGATATACCCTAACAAAAGGATAAAAGTGAGCGCCTGGTTCTTCAACAGCAACATCAGGAAAATAGAAAGCCCGATGATAAAGATCAAAGTAGGAATACTGATCAGGAAGAAATAAACCAGATAAGCCGGCAAGTCGACCGCCACGCCCGATGCCATAAAGTTGAAAGCCAGCACAATCGCCAATATCAGCAGGTTCAGGAGCAGGAAGACCCTGAGGTTTCCCCATATCTTCCCGACCACATACTCGGCATTACTGAGAGGCCGGACATAAAAAACCTCGGAAGTATCGAGCTTCTTGTCCCGTTTCAGAAATTCGGACGAAAGAAAGACAGCGACCACCGCCTGCCCTGTGTTCAACAGCAACAAGATCAGATAAGGTATATTGGATGGAACCGCTTTCCCGAACCAAAAACCTCCGGAATCTTCGGCCAACAACAAGCTAAAGCTGAGAACACCTAAAATAAACGCGGCAAGCAGGGTGAAGAGACGGAAGAACCAACTTCTCACCAATATCTTGCTTTCGTATTTGGCTACGGATCGTATGTTCGTGATAAATGACATAGGCAAGCGATCTCTTTTAATCGTTTCTCCAACGGTTCAACTTGTTTTCCATATAGTAGACATAGGCATGTTCCAGGTTCGGCGGATAGGATTCCGCGTCATATCCCTGCACCTCATCTGCCACCACCTGCACTTCCCAACCCGTACCGGACGGGATCGTCGAGATAACCGGGTACAGTTTATCCACCTCATGCAGTTCGTCGCCGGTCACCCGTATGCGCCATACCTTCCCCTCCGCCTGCCTCAACATATCCTGCGGGGAACCGTAGAACGAGACTTCCCCCTTATTCATAAGCGCCATACAGTTGCACGTACTCGATATATCGCCCACGATATGGGTCGAAAGGATGATTGTCACGTCGTTTTCACTGACTTCCGACAGGAGGTTGCGGAAACGGATTCGCTCTTCGGGATCGAGCCCTGTCGTAGGTTCGTCCACGATAATCACTTTCGGATGATGGATCAACGCCTGCGCAATCCCCAAACGACGCTTCATCCCTCCCGACAGCTTGTTGGCATACCGGTCGCGCACATCGAAAAGCCCTACGTTTTCCAACATCTCATCCACCGCATTCTTTCGCAAAGACTTACGGTTCATACCGGAAAGACGCGCAGCGTAGTCTAAAAACTCATACGTTTTATATTTGGCAAAAAACCGGAAATCCTGTGGCAGATACCCCAATATGCCCCGTATCTCCTTGCGTTGCCGCATCAGGTCGTATCCGCAGATATCCACCTCGCCCGAAGTCGGTTCCATAAGAGCCACTAAAATACGCATCAAAGTAGATTTACCCGCCCCGTTCGGTCCTAAAAGTCCGAACATACCAGTCGGTATTTCCAGATTGACATCTTTCAGCGCATGGTTTCCATTCGGATACACTTTATTGAGATTTCTTATCGATATGCTCATCAACAGGTAAATTCTGATTCATATAAATAGCGAGGCTAAAGATAGGAGTTATAATATAAAAAAAGGCACGGATCACGCGGATTTCACAGTTTTAAATCAAATTAAACCGTGTAATCCGTGAAATCCGTGCCTCAAAATAAATAAAACTATGTAAATCTATCGATTAATAGTTCTGTTTCATCGGTTCGAAATAAGCCTGCGGGTGAGCGCATGCCGGACATTTCATCGGAGCCTTCTTGCCTTCGAATACGAAACCGCAGTTACGGCACTGCCATAAGATAGCTTCGTCTTTTTCGAATACCTTGTTTGCTTCCACGTTAGCCAAAAGCTTGCGATAACGTCTTTCGTGTTCAGCTTCCACCTTTGCGATCATGCGGAAAACGACAGCGATTTCCTTGAAACCTTCTTCGTCTGCGATATCAGCAAAAGCCGGATAAAGATCAGCCCATTCTTCGTTTTCGCCGGCAGCAGCAGCCGCCAGGTTTTCAGCAGTTGTTCCGATCACGCCTGCAGGATAAGCAGCTGTGATTTCAACCATACCGCCTTCGAGGAATTTGAAGAAACGTTTAGCATGTTCCTTTTCCTGTTCAGCTGTTTCCATAAACACGCCTGCAATTTGTTCGTAACCTTCTTTTTTAGCTACACTTGCAAAAAATGTGTAACGACTTCTTGCCTGAGATTCCCCGGCAAACGATTTCAGCAGATTCTGCTCGGTACGAGTACCCTTAATACTTTTTTCCATAACGCTAATTTATGTATATATAAAATGAGTTTGTCTAATCGCCCTGAATAAATAACGCTCAAAGGTAGGAAAATGTTCGCCAAATCGTAAATTTACATATACAAAATATTTTTATGCATCGATAGATAATATTTATAAAGACAAGATTTATCAATACCCGTTGACGAAATTAAAAATGTTTTGCCAAAAGAAAAATCGCATCATAATGACTTATTGCCGGATATATATCAAATACAATAGTAGCCATAACATCCCTATCTGTTCATGTTTATGATACCGGCATCCGTATCTGCATTGTTCAACTTTTTATTCCCGGCTTTATGCTTCCGCCCGAAAGAGAAGTTATAAGCAAAACGAATAGTTAATAATTGTCCTGATTCTTTTATATACTCCCAAGAAGTTACTGGTGCATCCTTACTCAATCGTTCATACCCTTGACGGAAATTATTGGTAAAAGGAAACATCATGGCAACACCAAGCTGAAGGTTGTTTTTCATCCAAAAAAGCCCCAATGCTGACATATCTGTCCCCTTTAGTATAGTTTCACCATATAAACTGCTTTTATATCGTCTGTATTGTCCGATAAGCGAGAAGTTTCGATAAGTAAGCGACGCATTAATATTGAAATAAAAATCATCAAATGTATGATCATAATTCCAACCCCTGCTCAGATATTTAGAATAACCGAAACCGGCATTAATAGACAAGAATCGCCTTAATGATCCAATAGTCAATCCATTTACACCCAAATTCAGATCTACATCGAACTGCTGGTAATAATCCTGATTATTTTCAGTCAAAATGACTTTATTGCCTTTAATGAACACTTCTTCCATAATGGGATTCTTTGAGTATTGATGGTTCAAATTCAAATATCCCCGGAAGACACCTTTGGAATAAGAATAATTCAAGTTATTCTTAAATACCTTATACGTTTTCAAATTAGGGTTACCTCGTACGATCTGGATCGTATCCAACAATACTTCGACATCCGTCAAAGATGAAAGTGACGGAATCGACGGATTCATCTGGAACGAATAGCGTAAAAAACTATTCTTATGAGGCTGCCATCCCAATTTTACTGTCGGAGTAAATATCCAATACGTATTATCCACCTCCCCTTCTTTAAACCAACTACGATTCACCCCAACACCTGCCGAATAAGAAAACTTCTTCACCTTTCCTACAACTTCGGCAAAGCCATACGTTTCAGATTGCATCATATCTGATAAAGTACTTGTCGTTCCGGAATAGGTATTCTCCGTCTTCATCTGGGAATGTTTTAACCCGGCACTAAAATTCAGTTTCTCGAATGCACGTGTATAAATACCTTCTCCGATAAATGAATATTTTTTACCATCAATATCAGTCAGAATATTACTAAAAGGATTATTAGGATCTACATATTCCAAATAAGTACGTTCACTGTTCGTAGACATCAAAGTTCCCACAACATTAAATTCGAGTGTTTGCTTCTTTGGTAGATTATATAGAAAATATAAGTCCAAAGAAGGTGTATAAGAATTTTCTTCCTGCAAAATACGGGAATAGATAAAATTTTCTGTATTACTCCCATCATATAATTTATTGTGAAGATTATTATAAGGGACATTTTTTAATGTATTACGGAAAATAGCATTAAAAACATACTTATCAGGATTATATAAATTGTACGACAGATTTATATCGTTCGTAAAGTTTTTCGATTTATCATCCAGACCTTCCTGTATACGTTTAATAGTTTTATCTGCAAAATGATATTCTTCCTCCACTTCTTTATAATGATGCCTATAACCTCGATTTCGGTTTACAACACTTAACCCCCATTCGGAACGACGGTTATTAAATTTCGCAGCCAGAAAATTTTCCCCCCAAAGACGATAAGGAGCATCTGTTCCCTGTAAAGAGACATATCCCCCGGTTTCCCGACGACGAGTCACTATATTAACTACTGCTCCCAAACCCGGTTCACCATAACGACTCCCTGGATCTTCAATAAATTCGATACGAAGCACATCTTTCGGCATAATAGTAGCAAGTTCGTTTGCAGAAACCTTGATGCCGTTTATTCGTGTTTGAATAGACCCCCCATTACTAACCTCCATTGTCTTCATAATAGGATTTACATAGAGACGCGGGATATTCAAATTATTCATCAAATCATATGCATCTGCAGAAATATCTACAGCCGATTTAATCGGTAATATGACCTGCCTGTCCACCCGGTTAATGATATTGGAAGCTGTCACTTCCACATTTCCAAGTTCAACAGACGATTCTCCGATCATAATATCGCCCAAATCTATTGTTCCGGAAAGATTGTTTACTGCTATCGAAACAGTTTCATACCCGATGAACGATGCAGAAACTATATAACTACCCTTTTCCAACTTATCCAATTGAAAAGTCCCTTTTATATCTGTCGCACAGCCACCTACAAAAGAAGAATCAACCGTCGACAATGAAATAGAAACTGCCTCAACAGGCAACAACTTTTCATTTTGAATCTCTACGACACGTCCTTTTATCTTACTATGTTGAGCTTGTACATTCAAACAGAGTTCTAAAAAGATAAATATGCATAAATATATTTTCATAAGATATAATATTAATTTCCACTACATTTAGGACACATAGTATCCGGATAATACCACTTATCTTCTCCATGTTTTTTCAGAATTTCCCTATAGCAAACCTGTTTAACAGATCTACATTTTTGAAAAACTTCACATGTAGAATACAAAGATTCATGAGGTATATTTTTCTGATTGACATAAGCTTTCTAAAACAATTTTAGCTCCGGATTCATCTGCATGCCCTAAAAATCCGATTGACATAGTCAATACCAATGTTACCATCACGCGTGTAGTCCATGTCATAATTTTTTTGTTTGCTCTCATAATATCTTCAATTTTTAATGATTAATTCATGCCGTAAAGTTACCCGTATAGACTATGAAAAACAAGCAAAAGATCTGTACTAAAGGTGGACACACATGTACAAAACAGAATCGGTAATATGTTAATAGATAACACATTACCGATTCTTCAAAAACAAAAGAGGTGGACACTTGCTTTAATATCCCTGTAACCACATATCCAACGACTCTTTTTCATCTAAATCCAAATCCATCCGCTCTTTCATCCGCTGTTTACGCTTCGTCACGGAAGCTGGGGAAATTCCAGTCAAAGTAGCAATCGTACTATTATTCAAATGAAGCTTTATCAGGCAACAAATTTGAAGATCACTTTCAGTTAATGATAAGAATTGTTCGCGTAAACGAACTGTATAATTATCATACAAGATATCAACCGCTTCAATAATACCTTCCCATTCACCTTGCGTTTTGATATATTTTGGAGACAAGCGAAGTTCTTTCAATAGGGTTGTCTGTTTTATCAATTGGTCACATAAGAACTTCTCACGGTCTCGCAAACAAATATTTTCTTTTGAGAGTTTTTTATAATCCTCAAGTTCACTGTCTTTTTGTTGTAACGATTGCGTGAACTTATCGATATTTTCCTGCAATGACTTATTGGCTTCCTGCAAGCTATTGTTCTGGTTGTGCAGACTTTCTATTTCAGACGATTGTTCCTTAATCGAATCTTCCAAACCGGTATGATTAGATATTTCACCGGATAATTCTTCTATGCGTTCCTCATTTTTACGAATTGTCATACCATTTTCATTTAGCTGCTTAGTATATTGACGTAATAAAGCCTTATCTTCTTGAATCGTGCGCTCCCTTGTCAACAAACGCCGTTGATAGATATAAACAAGTACTACTATAACCAAAAGCAATAAGGATAAGATCAAAAGGCTACTCTTCAACAGTTGACTTTTTTCCAACTCCAAAGTAATCTTTTCGTTTTTCAATTTTTCATGATCATATTTTGCTTGAATTTCAGCAACTATATGACTACGGTTGATCTGATCCACAGAGTCACGGCATTGCCAATAATTTTCATTATACTCGATTGCCTTTTCATAGTTATGCATATCCTTCTGTATAAAATACAAATATTGATAAGCACTCCTCTTCGTATACATATTATTTGTAACAAGAACCTTATTCAAATAGAAAGATGCCGAATCATATTTATTCAAATATCTATACGTATCTCCTAACACTAAATAAGTTTGAAGTATTGTTCTTTTATTATCCAACTTCTCATTTTCAGCTCTTTTTAAAAAGGTAAGAGCCATTTCATATTTTCCTATGGCCCGATAAATCCCTCCCAGTTCACTTAAAGCTGCTCCCAAACTTTTTTTATCATTTACTTGCTCTGAAACATCGATTGCTTGCTTATAAGATAATATAGATTTATCCCATTGTTCCATATTTCCATATATTCTTCCCAAATGGATTAAAGAAAAAGCAATATAAAAGCTATCCTGGGATTGTTCTGCCAATTCATATGCTTCCTGAAAAGCCAATAATCCTTCCTGATTAAGACCCCGATAAGCATAAATCATCCCCAAATTAGAATGTATCAAATATCCTAATCTGTAATCCTCCGTCTTCTTCATCTCATCTGCCGCACGCAAATAAAACTCCGTTGCTTTCTCGACTTCGCCCAAATCTTCATTTACACGTCCTTTATAATTCAACACCAAAGCTTTTCGATTCGGATCTTCCTGTTTCATAAAGTAATCATACGCTACATTGATCAAAGAATCGGATGTATGTTTTATATAGTTTTTATCCCGTGCTTGCACCAGTAATAAACTCCAGGTTGCATTCTGCAATTTATTGGAGGATGAAGGAGGATTCATATTTTCCAACAAGGATAAGGCACTGTCAGGATGGTCATACATCAAAGACTCCGCACGGGTTAATTCCGGCAAAAGTTCTGTTGTTTGGCGGTTGGTACAAGCCAACAGATAAACTAAAAACAACAGCAATAATATATTTAAGGCGTTTTTCATGTATATAGACTTTGTTTGCAAATATAACAAATTTTCAATGAATACATCCGAATCCATTTCAGAAGGATCTGTTTCGAACGTTTTTGCTGACATACATATTTCTGTTTTCAAATCTTTCAGGCGAAAGATTATCTATTTTCAGAGCTCTTCCCCAAATCATCTAAATGATTTTTCAAATGATCCGGATGTTTTTCCAAAAACATTTAGATATTTCAGGCAAACCAACGGGATGAATCCGGAAAATCATTTAGATGATTTTTCCGGAAGAGCCGAAACAAAGGAAAAAAGGGAGTAGGAAAGAGTTGAAAAAGGCATTTGAAAGCTATTTTAACACCTCACAAGTCTGATCAGAAAGGTATTTGGCGATTGACATTTTGACGGGAATATAGCCTTCCGATCGACACTACAATCTGTTTTTCGACCATCATTCCGCTTTTCAGCCTGCCAAAAATAGATATCGAAGCAATTCCGAAAACAAAATGACAATCGTATCTTCCGTTTCCTTAGCTTATTTGTAATCACTCCGGCCACAGACACATACAGGCAAACCTGAAGATAGCTAATCCGACATTTTGTCAATATCTGACATACGTCACACAATCTCCCACTCATCCATACTCCGGGTTCGGGAATCGAAATTTATTCCGATTCTAATCAACTTGCGTCCATCGTCTTCACTCCTTCTTGTCTTATTGTCTATTTTTACAAAATACCCGTTGGTCCAAATCGAAATACTACCCCATAAAAATGAGATTTCTATCCCATATTTTTCGATTTATTATTGAGGGTAATATTTATTAATAATCTTACATATACTATAACATTGATTATCAACAAAATGGAAAAACATCTCTTTTGAGGGGGTTATTGTAGTTTTTTTAAAATAAAAGCCGAACATCTACAGAGGTAAAATCTTTTTCCATTCAGGGCGACCGCACCAAAAGTTCAAGGCTTGCCTTATGCCGCAGATTCTCTTTTGAGTCTGCTTCAGCAGACGGATAGATGATTGTTCAATAGATGAAAGGGACTGAAGTCCACAGAGGAAGAGGCTTTGCCTCTAAATCTCTTAAACCGTCTGCTGAAGCAGACGGCAAAAGAGAAGCTGAGGGGGCTTTGGGGATTGCTGATACTGATAGCTATATTTGTATAAGAGGCGGTATCGGCAATCCCAAGAGAAAGCTGCACTTTCTAAGAAAGGCCTAAGCGGACGGGCGTCAAGCGGAGGGTGAAGGCGAAGCGGCAGGAGCCTGAGCTGTTTGAGCGAAGCGAGTTTCGCAGGCGACAGCGGAGCCTTTGCCCGGAGTAGACCGGAAGGAAATATTTTGGTTGCCCTGTTTTCTATTTTAAGAATATATTATATAATCCACTTTCTTTGTACCTTTGCAGCATTTTTTAATAATCAGGCAGAAAGATGAAGAACAAGTTTGATTTTCAGCCCAAGTTGGTATCGGCGCTGAAAAACTACTCTAAGGAGAAATTTATGACCGACCTGATGGCCGGTATTATTGTCGGGATCGTAGCATTGCCACTGGCTATTGCTTTCGGTATCGCTTCGGGGGTAAGCCCGGAAAAAGGATTGATCACAGCCATTATCGGCGGGTTCATCGTATCGCTATTAGGCGGTAACAACGTGCAGATCGGAGGACCGACAGGTGCGTTTATCGTAATCGTATATGGCATTATCCAGAATTTCGGGATCGAAGGGCTGGCCATCGCCACCGTGGTCGCGGGTATTATCTTAGTGATCATGGGGGCATTGAAATTAGGGACGGTTATCAAGTTTATCCCCTACCCGATTGTCGTCGGTTTCACCAGCGGTATCGCCCTGACGATTTTTACCACACAGATGAAAGACCTTTTCGGCTTGACGATGGATAAGGTTCCGGCGGATTTTATCTCCAAATGGATCGCCTATTTCGAACATTTCGACACGGTGAACCTATGGTCGCTATTGATCGGACTCGCCAGTATCGTGATCATCGCCGTCACACCGAAGTTTTCGAAGAAAATCCCCGGTTCGCTGATCGCTATTATCCTGATGACAGTCGTTGTCTACATCATGCGTTATCATTTAGGGATCACGGGGATCGAGACAATCGGAGACCGTTTCACCATCAACGCCTCCCTGCCCGGACCGGAAGCTATCAGCTTCAATATGGAGACGATCAACCTCTTGCTTCCTTCCGCCTTTACTATCGCGATGTTAGGAGCGATCGAATCGTTGCTGTCCGCCACCGTGGCAGATGGCGTGACGGGCGACAAGCATAATTCGAACACCGAACTGATTGCACAAGGTGCAGCCAATATCATCGTGCCTATCTTCGGCGGTATTCCCGTGACCGGGGCGATTGCCCGTACGATGACCAACATCAACAATGGCGGGCGTACTCCGGTGGCCGGCATCATCCATGCGATCGTGTTGTTGCTGATTTTGCTCTTTTTAGGCCCGTTGACCAAACATATCCCGATGGCTTGCCTGGCAGGTGTGTTGATTATCGTTTCTTATAATATGAGCGAGTGGCGTACGTTCCGTTCGCTGATGAAGAATCCGAAAAGCGACGTGTCGGTGTTGTTAGTGACTTTTTTCCTGACGGTTATATTCGACTTGACGATCGCGATCGAAGTCGGATTGCTTATCGCCATGTTCCTCTTTATGAAACGTGTGGCCGAAACGACTCATGTGTCGGTAGTAAAAGATGAGATCGACCTTTCGGACGATGGTGAAATCCACCATGACGAGGAAGTCCTTTCCCTCCCTAAAGGTGTGGAAGTATATGAAATCGACGGCCCGTTCTTCTTCGGGGTGGCCAGCAAGTTCGACGATATCATGCACAATATGGGAGATAAACCGAAAATCCGTATCATCCGCATGCGTAAGGTTCCGTTTATGGACTCGACCGGATTGCATAACCTGGAGAACCTCTTCCGCATGTCACAAGCCGAACATATCCACATGATCCTTTCGGGTGTGAACGAACATGTACGCCGCGTACTTGTTAAATCGGGTTTCGACAAAAAGATCGGAACGGAAAATATTTGCAGCAATATAAATGAGGCAGTAGCAAAAGCGCGCGAAGCGACTACATAAACACGATGTGAAGGAAACGGTCGCCCGATTTATATTTATCCTGCTTTGCTTCAAATATGAATTCTTTAGCGATCGTTTCCACATCTTCAAAACTAAATCCATTTTCCGGCTGGCTCCAATACCAGAGTTGCGGCACGTTCTGCTTGCTATTCGGTGATTCCATTGTTTTATATATTTACTTTATTTATTAGACACAGAATTTGAAAAAACCCCTATCCGAATCAAAAATAAATATTACATTTGTCACCACATCAAATGATAAAACCTATGAACAAGAAGGTTCTCTTTCCGCTGATAAGCCTGCTCCTGTTACTGGCAGGAACGACTTTGCCTGAATCCGCCTACGCACAAATCAGTGAAGGCGGAACACCCGTCTCCTTTCAATACCAGAATACTCTGAAAAGCGATCTGCCAACCATACAGATCCCCGTCGACTTCAGCGTAGAAGACATGAAAACAGTCGATGCCTGGCAGGTCAGCCAGGGGGCGCCGCTGAAAGTAGGAACCCTTATCGATACAGACCTTACAACAGATAATTCCGGTAACTGGATCACTTTACCGGATGGCAATAAAATATGGCAATTACGGATACAGGCAAAGGATGCTATCGCTTTGATGGTAAGCTTCAAAGATTTTTATATACCTGAAAACGGCAAATTGTTTATTTATAATGCGGATAAAACCCAAGTGATAGGTGCTTTTACCTATCAGACTAATCCGTCGACAAAAGAATATGCAACGGAGTTTCTGGCCGGTGATGAGATCATCCTCGAATATGAAGCCGGCAATCAGGCAAATGAACAACCCCGCATTTCGATAGACGCGATCGGATACGGATATAACCATCTGTATATTTCACGCACAAAAGCCGATATCGGTCCGGGTGCTTCCGGATCTTGCATGGTAAATATAAACTGTGAAGAAGGAGATGCCTGGCAAACAGAAAAAAATGGTGTTTGCCTGATGACTTTGATCATTGGAAAGTATATCTATTACTGTTCGGGATCGTTAGTCAACAATACGGCAGAAGATCTGAAACCTTATATTCTTTCAGCTTATCACTGTATAGATCTGGATGAAACTGTCACTCAGCAAGATTTGAACAAATATGTTTTCTATTTTCATTTTGAACGTACAAGCTGCGAAAATACATCGGCAGCCGCTTCCTATAGAACGATGACAGGTTGTAAAAAAGTAGCCGGAATACCATTGGACGGCGGATCGGATGGCTTACTACTCCTATTAAATCAAAATATTCCGGAAAATTATGATGTCTACTACAATGGTTGGGACAGAAGCAACACGGCTGCCAAATCAGGTGTAGGCATTCATCATCCGGCAGGAGATTATATGAAAATATCAACATTCAACAAAGAGGTGACTACCGGAACCTGGTATGGCATCGATAGTGTAATCGGAGCGACAAGAGCACACTGGAACGTTATATTCGAACAAACAGCCAACGGACATAGCGTGACTGAGGGCGGTTCATCCGGTTCTCCGCTTTTCAACCAAAATAAATTGATTGTCGGAACACTTAGCGGAGCCATTTCCTCATGTGAAAAACCAAACCAGTCCAATACATACGGTAAATTGTATTATCACTGGGATCAGTACAGTAAAGCCGATACAGCCCGCATGGACGTTTACCTCGACCCGGACAAAACAGGTGTTACCCAATTGTCCGGCCGTTACGCCATTGGCCGCAAAGCAGCGCCTACCGACCTGATTCTTTCTTATAAGAACGGAGAAGTACAGCTAAACTGGAAAGCTCCTGCTTCGACAGCAGAGAAGCCTTCCCGATATGCAATCTATAGAAATAACACATTGTTGGATTATGTAACCTCTACCTCCTACACGGATAACGATCCGGAAACAGGAACACAGCTCTATAGCGTGTCCGCTCTTTATACAGATGGTAAAGAATCTCAGGTGACATATCAATATATTTATGTTTATGAGTTAAAAGTTCCGACAAAGGTAACCGCAACAGTCCATGACAATAATGTAACCATAAACTGGAAAGAACCTCTATACCAACAGATCATTTATTGGGGAACAGGTTCCGCTTATATGGCATTAGGTTTTGGACAACCGTTTTATTTTGGTCAAAAATGGGATCAAAATGATCTTGCTCCTTTACATAAGCATTTGATAGAATCCATCATTTTCCTGCCTATCGAAGGAACTTCTTATTCATTACTGATTACTCAGGGTAACCGGAAATATACACAGGATTTAGATAACCTGTCTTTCGGAAAATCCAATGTGATAGAATTGAAAGATCCTTTTGTTATAGATGCTTCGAAGGAATTAATCATTGCTTTGCATTCTTCGACAAATAGAAAGGATGTTTATCCGGCTGTTACCGATGAAGGGCCTGCCATAAACGAAAAAGGAAATCTTGTATCCGTTGACGGGGAAAACTGGGAATATATATACGAACCCTCAGAAATAGAAAAAGAAAATTTTGACAATAACTTTTTGATAGCAGCAATTATCAGTTCGGAGCAAAAAGATATCCCTGCCACCAAAACAACATCGGATAATAAGGTTTTATTGAGTAAATCATCGGCTAAACCTTTATTAGCCAAAAGAACGGAAACCTATTCTTCGCTCCGGAGCACACAGGCGACAGCTTTTCCGGAAATAACGGGTTACAATATTTATCGTAATGACAGTAAAGTCGGAAACGTTTCCGGCAAATCCATTACCGAATTTACGGACAAACAAGTTCCCATAGCACGTCTTATTTATCAGGTATCTACTTTATACGGAGATAACGAAAGCAAAAAAAGCGAAGCAAGTGTGGAAGTCAGTGTGAATAATGAAAGTATACATCTTTCAGAAACAAGCATTACTCCGACTTCATTTACCGATCAGGTACAACTGACAGGAAATGAAAAAGTAAACTTGTTAGAAGTCATTTCAACCGATGGCAAAACGGTTATCAAACAAAAGAATCCGGAAGCAATTATTTACACAAGTTCGCTCTCTACCGGTATTTACTTCTTCCGTCTTCATACAGATGGAGGCATAAAGGTAATAAAGGGTATGAAAATAAATTGAGAATTTTTTATTATCAAGCTGATACTGTTACATCGAACCCTTCACGGCGGGCACGGTCGGCAATTGCTTCCAATTCGTCTTTCGTTACCTTTTTCAGGTTTTTGACAGGCGTTTCGCGGTCGATTGTATAGATCATGACCTGTTTAGGCTTGATTTGCTTCAGAGCCTCCAGCCAGCCGGATATTTCGGGTTCGGTCGTGTTTGTCACGCTTTCGCCGTCGATCTCTCCTTCCAGGAACATGGTTTGTATAATCAGATTGCCGTTGAAACGACAAAGTTGTTCCAGCAACCGGTCGTAAGTAAAAGCCGGGGAATTGGGCGCATTCAACTGACCGATGCGGATGTCCAGCACGGAATCGAGCTTCAATATATTATCTTCAATTTTATTCAATGCCTGGAAAACATCCTCCTTGTGGAGCATGGTCGAGTTCGAGAGCACGGCAATCTTGGCTTTCGGGAAAAAGCAGTTACGGGTTTCGATCGTATCGTCGATGATACCGGCAAATTCCGGATGCATGGTAGGCTCGCCATTCCCGGCAAATGTGATTACATCGGGAACGACACCATCGGCCTGCATGGAAGACAGTTTATTTATTAAAGCCTCCTTTACCTCCGCACGGGTCGGCAGTTTACTGCGCGTACGATGATTCTCATTCAGCCCGCATTCGCAATAGATACAGTTGAACGAACAAAGTTTCCCGTCTGTGGGAAGCAGGTTCATACCTAAAGAAACACCTAACCGACGACTATGTATCGGTCCGAATACTATTTTATCAAAAAGAATTGTAGACATAATGATTTATATTTAAGTGCAAAGCTACAAAAGTTATCAGAATTTCCAGCGCAGTAACGTATATACATCTGCTTTGGCATGTCCTTCGATCTCTTCCAGGTCGGTGCCGATCACATCGCGATCAGCATAATACGTGTATCCGAATTTAGCGGAAAGAGAAAGCTGCTTCACGATATCCCACCGGAAAGAGAGCGCCAGCCGGACTCCTTTTCCATAAAAGGAAGGCATATTGAAGGCATACAAGATATTCTTTTCATAAGAAGATATCCGGGTTTGATAATTATCCGTATGAAAGCCTGCCACATAAAAATCTGTTTGAACAGGAATATCAACCGGCTTCCAACCCACGCTCTGGGCAATCATCCATCCTCTGCTCCTTTCGTTTGCTTCCGTATAACAAATACCGTCTGCGGATGTTCGCAGCGAGACGGACGAAGAAACCGCATACAAGGCCTGCATACGCAAACGCTGTTGGTGGTAAGGTGCTATATTTTCCTTTTCTTTGTGTTTATAACGGATATATACGGACAAGCTCCGGCTCGGTGTATAATCGAGTTGAAGCATATATTCCTTTCCTGTCGACGGTGCATCCACCCCATATTTCAACCAGGGAAACCGGAATATATCTGCATAGGCGGATAACTTCCAGTGGCCTAAAGGTGTCCATTGCATCCCCATATACATTCCCTGCTCATTCCGGACGATTGAGTTTTGTGAAAAAGCATTCCCGAAAAAGGCTTGATAGCGTTTATCGTAATAACGATATAACAACAACAGGGAAAAATAAGAAGCAGGCGTCAACTGCAAGGCATTCAGGGAAGCAACCGCCCCATTCCGGCTCAGAGCCGTTTCGCCGTAAAACTTGATCAACTTATTTTTCAACAGATAATCCACACTGACATTCAGATTCCGGCTACCGCGAAAATAGAAAAGGTTGTAAGGTTTCGGATCAGGCTGTATCGAATAGTCTTCGAAGGAATAAGAGAGAGCAGTCAGGCCGATACATAAACCGGGAGTTGCATATCGTATGTTCCCGCCATACGTCTGCATGGGAACTTTACGCATCTTTTCCCTGTCCCGTACCAGACGATGCAAACCGTCCGTTTTAAACGAAGTAACGATCGTACTGTCCACACCTCCATCCAATTTCCGATACGAATAGAACAGGCTGATATCTAATTTTTTCCAGTTGACGGTAGCAGCCGCTCCCCGGAAGAATTCATTTTCATCGGTTGAAAAATGACGCCGGAATCCGTTCGTCCTTCTTTCCGTTTGTGAGACAAGGGCGTTCCGGCTGGGAGAAAAATCATTGCTGATCACCAGACCTTGCCCGAAAGATATTTTATAATCGCCTATGGCAAGACTTTTCAACCATTTATTCATATCTTTCAAAAAGAGGTGCATCGAATAGTAGTCATATCCTTTATGATATTCGTTCCAGAAAGGTTCTCCCGCATCTTTTTCTGCGACCAGACCGAACTGGATGCGTTCATCGAATGCATACGAATAGCGAAGGGAATGATAGAACGGTTCTCCCAAATACTTCCGATTCGGATATTGTTGTAGTACACTGTCAGGATATGAACAATAGCCTTTCTTTTGTTGAAAACATTTGTCATATCTGATTTGTAGTGTATTAGAACCTCGTTTCAACAGGTTCTTCACTGTTATAGGACGTTTATCAACTACTATTTCACCGATATGAACAAAGGGGACAAGCAAAGAAATCGTCTCTAAATCGAATGATTCCACGTTTTTAAGTTCATAAAGGGTCAGCATTTTTCCATAACGGGAACGGTATTCCAGAAGCTCCCGTATCTGTAAATCGGATAAGAAAGGGAGACGTTTCAATTGTCCTTCCGTCACTGTATTGAGTTCGAAAGGATGTTCGACAATATAGGAAATATCCGTATAAAGCGCTTCTATACGCTCTTCATCTTCCGTTTCCGAAGCCATTTCTTCTATATACTCCATCCACTTATCAACAGAATATAATGTCTGGCTTTTAAGCTGATAACTGCTTATTAACAGGCATACCAACAGGTTTATAAACATTCGTTTCATAGTCAAGTCTGATTAAAAAGAATAACTCAAACCCAGTCCGGTACTGGCTCCTAAAACCGGATGATAAACAGTCGCGACATCTATTGTAATTCCAGCCAGACGATATCCGATACCCAAAGCAGGCAGGAGAGGGGTGGCCTGTACTCCCGCCCGTATACGGAAGTTTCTGAACGGAGCATATTCAATGCCCGCATTTCCTGTCCATGTATGTGCTTTATTACTTTCGATCGTTCCTGCTATCAACAAGCTGTTAATTATCTCCCATTGAAAACCTATTTGTACGGAATAACCGGTAAAGCACTTTATTCCAGCAGTATGTTTATGAATGGCAACAGAAGGGAAATTCATTATCAACATTCCAATCAACAATTTGTCAACGGGAGCAAACAAGATTCCAACATCCGTGGAAAGTTGTTTCGGTACTTCTTCCCACAACTCCGTCTGCAACATCTTATATTGGAAACCAATGCCGATCTTCCACCGGTCATTCAACCGTTTCCCGACCGACAAACGAAAAAGTGTTTCCCTATACCGATCATATCCGAAAGAAGAGATATCAACACCTGCCGACAACAACGGATTAGGGTAGACAAAACCAATCCCCACCGTTCCCAACTCCTTTACACCATAGCGATTAAAGTATTCTAAATGAAGAATTTTATCAGTATGCAAAGCCACCAATGCCGGATTAAACAAAACAGATTGCGTAACCCCGTTTCCTCCCATTCCCAAACTACGGATATCGGGAATACGGAGGTTATCAACAGCATGAATGTTGATAGATACAAAAAACAAAACGAATAAACTTATTGATTTCATAGCAAGGTTTGTTTAAATCGTCAACTTTCTATTATTTATGGACTATATATTCAGGATTGATAAATATGGGAAGATAACAGTATGTTTCATAGTCTGTTGATTTTAGTTGTTTATATTGTCACAAAGATAATGATTTATATAATCCCTGCAACACATTAACAACTTATTTACAACACATCCCTTTATTTTCTGTAATCGAAGCTATCACACCGATTAGTCAAATTCTGTAAAACCGGCAGATGCTATTCGTAAATCGATTACTTTTGTGAGCGATGTTGAGAAAAGGCAAGTATAAAATATTGATAATATTCATATTGTGTTCGGTAGGAGCCCATACACAAACATTGAAGATCAATACCGTTCCAGAAGGATTACAAAAAGCTTATCTGGATGGAAAGGACACAGTGCCTGTTGTTAATTTACGGGAAATATTTATTTACCCTCCGGTAAAGTTTAAGAATAAACGAGAACAAGCCCGGTACAGCAAGTTAGTTCGCGATGTGAAGCGCACGTTGCCGTATGCCAAAATGGTTTATGAAACACTGATCGAAACCTATGAATATATGGAGACGCTCCCCGACGAAAAGTCCCGTCAGGCACATTTGAAACGGATGGAGAAAGAACTCTTCCAGGAATATAAACCGCAGTTGAAAAAACTGACCTTCTCACAAGGCAAACTGCTTATCAAACTGATTGACAGAGAATGTAACCAATCGAGCTATAACCTGTTGAAAGCCTATTTAGGCAGTTTCCGGGCAGGCTTCTGGAACATATTTGCCGGCATGTTCGGCGCCAGCCTGAAATCCGAATATGATCCCAAAGGAAAAGACGCCATGACGGAGCGGGTAGTCGTACTTGTCGAAAACGGGTTAATCTGACAACTGCTTAAAGAAATCCCAGATGATGATGCCGGTAGTCACCGAAACATTCAAAGAATGCTTGGTCCCGTACTGCGGTATTTCAATACACATATCACAGTTATCAACGACACATTGTTGAACGCCTTTCACTTCGTTTCCCATGATAACGGCATACTTTTTATTCTTGTCCAACAACAACTTATCCAACATCGTACTACCTTCGGCCTGTTCAACCGCACACACCGTATATCCCTGCTGTTTCAGTTTATCAACAGCCTCCATCGTATCTTTGAAATACTCCCAGTCGACAGTCTCTTCCGCCCCCAAAGCTGTCTTGTGAATCTCGGCATGAGGCGGACAAGCCGTGATGCCGCACAGATAAATACTTTCTACCCTGAAAGCATCAGAGGTACGAAACACGGATCCTACATTGTTTAAGCTTCTTACATGGTCGAGCACAACGACCAACGGAATTTTTTTACTATCTTTGAATGCTTCCGGAGTCAGGCGGTTCAGCTCTGTTATTTTTAACTTGCGCATAGCTATCATTTCTTTGCTTGCAAAAGTAGTGAATTAATGTGGATATGCCGTTGAAAAGCTATTGATAAGTGGTGGACACAAAATGAAAAATAGTTCTTGCATTATTCGATTTGTTCGCTATACATCCTCTTGTTTTTATTATGCAATAAAAATAACGGATTATTTATTACGCCCTATCAACAGTGGTTATACACGTGTCAACAGCCCTCAACTGCTATAAACTTTTACACACAGGCGGTTTTCAACCGGAAACTAATAAAGTCCGTAAAATGAAGAATAACAGGATATAATAGGATAAATCGTATGTTGGTATCTACTTGATAAGTAGTTTGCATCGTTTAATAACGAACCGGACAAGTATTGCAACAGAAATGTATAAACTGTTTCAACAGGATATTATAATCATCATATTTAGATTTAAAATAAAGAATAAATAAGAATATAATAATATGATTGTGGATAACTTGGGAAGGTCGGGATGTTTTACATTCTCTTGTCTTCTGTTTATTTGTTTTACACATATTTCTTATGCATGAAACAATTAAAGTTTTTACCTTTGCATATTTCATGCTTTTACAATCATTTAATACAGGTAACTATGTTGACAAACCAATCGATCGGATATATGGACGCACCCATTCCAAAGGGTTTGGACTTGAAGGAAGAGATAAACAGGATGCGTAAAGAAAAGAACGCCGTTATTCTTGCTCACTATTATCAGACAGGTGACATTCAGGATATAGCAGATTTTGTGGGAGACAGTTTGGCGTTGGCGCAACAGGCAGCCAAGACGACCGCCGATATCATTGTTTTCTGCGGTGTCCATTTTATGGGGGAAACGGCGAAGGTATTGTGCCCGGACAAGAAAGTGTTGGTTCCCGACCTGAATGCCGGTTGCTCGTTGGCAGATAGCTGTCCGGCTACCGATTTTGCAGAATTTGTAAAGCAGCATCCCGGTCATGTAGTTATTTCGTATGTAAATACGACTGCTGCTGTAAAGGCCGTGACGGATGTAGTGGTGACTTCTACCAATGCGCGCCAGATCGTCGAAAGTTTTCCTGAAGACACGAAGATCATTTTCGGTCCGGACCGGAACTTGGGTAATTACATAAACGGCATTACCGGACGCAAGATGTTGCTTTGGGATGGCGCTTGCCATGTGCATGAACAATTTTCACTGGAAAAGATATTGGAATTGAAAAAACAGTATCCCGATGCGGACGTTATTACTCATCCGGAATGCAAACAGCCCGTTATACAGGTTTCAGACTTCGTAGGATCGACTGCGGCTCTTTTGAAGTATACTGTCAAGTCTGACAAAAAACAATTCATTGTAGCGACGGAAAGCGGCGTTATTCACGAAATGCGTAAGCTGAGCCCCGGTAAGGAATTTATCCCGGCTCCTCCTGAAGACAGCACATGTGCTTGCAACGAATGTAATTTCATGCGTCTGAACACGATGGAGAAACTTTACAACTGTTTGAAATACGAACTCCCTGAAATCTTTGTTGACGAACAAGTACAGGAAAAAGCGATCCGCCCGATCAAGAAGATGCTGGAGATATCGGAAAGGTTGGGGCTGTAAGTTTGTTAGGCAAACAATACTAAATAATGTGAGGAGAGTGCATCAAAACGGGATTTTGACGCACTCTCTTTTTTATTTTATAACTGCAATTTTAGTAACCACGCTTTCTTTTGAATCTTCGGTGGCAGAAAGTACCAAATATATTCCTGAAGCGACACGGACACCTTTGGCATTCCGGCAGTTCCAGATGACTTGTCCGCCTAAAGATTTGGTTTGGTAGATCAGATTTCCGTTCAGGTCGGTGATCTTGACGATCGAGTTATCCATCAGTCCCGTGATAGTTACTTTATCTCTATGTTCGGGCCGTACTGGATTCGGATAAGCGTACACATCGGAATAATCGCTTCTACCTTCTGTTGCTTCTCCTTTGTAAGAGTTCAGACCTTTATCGGTTCCAATAAACACTTCGCCTGTTTTTCCATTGATGTCTATGGAATATATATTGTCGGATAGGAGAGGGCTGTTAGATGTGTTGAACTGGTGAACGACTTCCTGATTGTCTTCGCTCAATACATAAACGCCGTTGCCATCTGTCCCGATCCACTTCCGGTTTCCATTATCTACCTTGATGGTGGTTATCATCACGTTATCGAGGAAATAATATGGAGTTCCCTCTTCATTGATAAGTTTTACGCGTGTGCAACGCATGGATTGGTTGTTTTCCGATGTCGCCAGTTTGGGATTTGTAAAATAGATCGCCCCTTTATTGGTTCCTACCCATACATATCCGTCCTTATCTTCCGCCATGCAAGTGTAATTGCTGGGAGAGAAGTCATTGCCGTCGGTGTCGGTTAAATTTTCAAATTTATAAGACGCCGCTTCATCCAAGGAATTGCTGTTGGCTATAACGGTTAAGCGTACTTGACTGGTAGGGCGGGATATGTTTATCCATTTGTCGTTGTTTGAGGTGATAAGTATATCGTTTATAGTATATTTTCCATTTAAAGATTCGACAGACAGGCTGTGCCATTTTCCATCCTTATCTAATATTTTAATGGCTTTATTGACTTCGGAATTAGTCATCCACAGATTTTCATCCTTATCAAGGGCAAGCCCGTCTACACGACAATAAAAGCCCGGATTATCATTTGCATTTTCAAGCGGGCTATTTGCTCTGTTATAAACCATCGTAGGTTCTCTGTCTATATATTGGACAACACCGTAACCGAATGAAGATGTATAAATGATTTCTTCTCCGGCATCGTTTGTAGTAACGACAATACTGGTATAATCTTTAGGCCATACATTTAATTTATTTTGAACAGCTGAAGGCTCTAACACAGTCCATTTGTCATAATCGTATATCATAACCGAACCGGCTTTATCAAAATGATTATCACCTGTTAAGCTTTTTCCACCAGGTATAAGATAGACTTTATCATTTTTAATTTGTATATCATAAGGGCTATTGGTGTACGGACCATCCAAAACAATAGCTTCGTTTACTGCTTCAAACTGATTGGTTCCTGTTCTTTTGATAGAGCGTAAACCTTTGTTTCCTTCGGCTATCCAATATTTATCGGTTTGATAAGTGCTGATATCCTTAATGGGCAGGTTGTTGATTTGATCGAAAGCCTTTGTGTCTGTAAACAGGTAAATTTGTGAAGCAGCTATGCAAGCCAGCTTTTCACCGGTAACTTTAATATTGTTCATCGAGTTATTGCTTGCCAGAGGAACGGTCGTACCGTTGGATTCGTAATAGACTCCTTTATTTTTTGCCAGATAAAACAGCTGGTTTTTGAATAGTACGACTTTATCAACAGAATTGTCAGCCGGAAATCCGAGGATGGTATAAGGTTTCCAGTTTGACTTATCCAATAGGTTGTCTTTTAAAGAAGCGTAAAGGATACCGGAAGATTCTGTTGTAGATGCATATATGTGATTGTTCAGAATGGCACAGGAGGTTATGTTCATGGATAAATTATAGGTATCGGTTATTTCCTTCTTTTCCATGTTGACGACTACAATGCCGGATTTTATGGATATATAAGCATATTCGTTATAAATCATAACGGAATTTACGGCTTTGTCTCTTAACGACGTAGTAGTGTATAGATAAGGAATGTTTTTCACCGAACCTTCTTCCCATATATCTATATTGCAGTTTTGATAGATGATTAGCAGGGACTTTGTCTGCTTATTATATGAGATGAATTGAATATCCGTATCGTTCAATCCGTTTCCTTTGTAATATTGTTTAATGCTATTATCTTCTTTTCCATACGTGTACAAAGCTCCTTCCGCTACAACGAATACCTGATCGGCTGATTCTTCTACATAGTCGGTGTTGTTGTAGGAGAGATACGTTTTCCATCCGAGCGTGTTGTCATCGGCTGCTAAGGCAGGAAATGATAGTATGAAAAGCAAGATAATAGTCAATATATTTCTCATATTAATCCTGATGTTAGAGTGTGTAATTTGATAAAAAGGCAGTTAGCTTTTTGACTGCTTCGGCACGATGGCTGATCTGATTCTTGATGTCGTTGCCCATTTCGGCAAATGTTTGCGAATAGGTGTCGGGAACAAATACAGGATCGTATCCGAAACCGCTTCCTCCTCGTTTTTCCTCGATGATAGTGCCGTTTACAATTCCTTCGAACAGATACTCTTTTCCATCTAAAATAAGAGCTATAACCGTGCGAAAACGGGCTTTCCGGTTTTCTTTGCTTTTCATTTCGTGAAGGAGCTTGTTCATGTTGGCTTCTGAATCGTGTCCGGGACCGGCGTAGCGCGCCGAATATACACCCGGAGCATTATCGAGGGCTTCTACCTCCAGGCCGGTGTCGTCTGCAAAGCAGTCATAGCCAAAGTTTTCTTTGATATAGCGGGCTTTTTGAAGGGCATTTCCTTCCAATGTCTCTGCGGTTTCGGGTATGTCGTCATGACAATCGATATCCGAAAGACTTACTATCTCAGTGTATCCGGTTGTTATTTTCCGGACTTCGTCCAGCTTATGCTGGTTATTTGTTGCGAATACAAGTTTCATGTTAGTTGAGTATAAATAAAAAAGCACTTCTATACGATGTGTATATAACGTATGGAAGTGCTTTAAATTGTTTGGATAGTTGTTTTATGTTTTTATCTGGTCAAACCCTTCCCCATACACTCCTCTGACGATACTTTGCGAGATGAATGCCTGGTGGTCGATTTGTTTTACCAGGCGGAAGATGGAGACGGATTCTGATTTTTTGGCCAGTAAGACAACGACTTTGACCGGTTTGCGGGAATATCCGCCTACACCGTCGAGTATGGTGCAACCACGATCCAGGTCGTGGATGATCCGTTCGGCTATTTCGTCGTATTTCTGGGAGAAGATCAGGAACTGGACCGACTGGCGGTTTCCGTTTAGCACGGCATCTATGATGTAGTTGCTTACGAACATTTCGACAAAACCGAATACGATCTTTTCCACATCATGGAACAGAAGAAATGAAGAGCCGATGATAATGAAATCGCAGAACAGCAATGCACGTCCGATCGATATATTCTTGTATTTGTTTACAATAGCTCCGATAATATCCGTTCCTCCGGTACTGCCGTTCGCTGAAAAGACAAGTCCGAGACCGGCTCCGCAAAGGAATGCGCCGATGATGATGGACATGAACGGCTGGTCATGCAAAAGCGGTTGTCCCTTCAGAAGCCATTCGAAGAACGACAAAGAAGCCGACAGGGAAAAGACTCCGAAAATCGTTTTTATCAGGAATTTGAATCCCAGGACTTTTAAAGCGGCTAATAATAGTACGATGTTAATCACAAAGTAAGACACAGAAACGGGAATAACCTCGTTGCTGGCAAAAAAGATCAAGGCACAAATACCACTGACTCCACCGGTGATGATTTCATTCGAAAGAATGAAAGCGTTGAAGCCGAAGCCGTACAAGAGAGTACCCAACAGGATCATCAGGTAGTCTTGTACGGCAAAGTAAACTTTATTGTTTATAAACTTCATATAAAATTTAGATTACGATGTTTACAATCTTTCCGGGAACAACGATAATCTTTTTCGGAGTCTTGCCTTCCATCCACTTAGCGGAATTTTCGTGGGCAAGAGCGGCTTTTTCTATCTCTTCGCGGGGCATATCGGCCGGAAGCTCCATGCTGAAGCGGGCTTTGCCGTTGAAGGAGATAGCGTAAGTAAGCGAGTTTTCTTTCAAGTATTCTTCGTTGTAGACAGGCCATTCGGCATCGCATACGGTTGTGTCGTGACCGCAAGTATGCCATAATTCTTCAGCAGTATGAGGAGCGAACGGGGCCAACAGGACGATTAATTGTTCTAAAATGGCACGTTTGTTGCATTTCAGGCTGCTCAGTTCGTTTACACAGATCATAAAGGCACTGATGGAAGTGTTGTACGAGAAATGTTCGATATCGTATGTCACTTTCTTGATCAGTTTATGCAATGATTTCAGTTCGTCGGCTGTCGGTTCTGCATCCGTGATCTGCAAGGTGTCCGTATTGCCGAAGAACAGTCCCCAGAGCTTTTTCAGGAAGCGGTGAACGCCGTCGATACCGTTCGTATCCCACGGTTTGGATTGTTCCAACGGACCTAAGAACATTTCATACAGGCGAAGCGTGTCGGCGCCATATTTCTCGACAATCATATCCGGATTGACCACGTTGAACATAGATTTTGACATCTTTTCAACAGCCCATCCGCAAATGTATTTGCCGTCTTCCAGTACGAATTCCGCGTCGTTATATTCCGGGCGCCAGTTTTTGAAGGCTTCGATATCCAGTATATCGTTTGATACGATGTTTACGTCTACATGGATAGGAGTGACCTCGTACCGGTCTTTCAGGTTCAGAGATACGAATTTGTTCGTGCCGTTAATACGGAATACGAAGTTGGAACGTCCCTGGATCATCCCCTGGTTGATCAGTTTCTTGAACGGTTCCTCTTCACAAACGACACCTGAGTCGAACAGGAATTTATTCCAGAAACGGCTGTAGATCAGGTGTCCGGTAGCATGTTCGGTTCCCCCGATATACAGGTCTACGTTACGCCAATATTCGTCTACGTCCTTAGCAACCAAAGCCTGGTCGTTGTGCGGGTCCATATAACGCAGGTAGTAAGCGGATGAACCGGCGAATCCCGGCATCGTGCAAAGTTCCAGCGGGAAGATAGTCTTGTTGTCTATTTTGGAAACTTCCGTAACTTCCTGTTTTGCGGTGTCCCATGCCCATTTTACGGCGTGTCCTAAAGGCGGTTCGCCTGTTTCGGTCGGCAGGAATTTATCTACTTCCGGCAATTCTAACGGCAATTTGTCTACCGGCAACATCTGAGGCATACCGTCTGCATCGTAATAGACCGGAAACGGTTCGCCCCAATAACGCTGGCGGCTGAAAATAGCGTCGCGCAGGCGGTAGTTCACCTTAACGCGTCCTAATTTATGTTCTGCCACATATTTTTTAGTGGCGGCGATCGCTTCTTTTACGTTCAGGCCATTCAACGACAGGTCGCAATAAGGCGCTACGTCCGGTCTCGGTGAGTTGCAGACGATTCCTTCTTTTGCATCGAAACTTTCTTCGCTTACGTCACAACCTTCGATCAGCGGGATAACTGGCAAGTTGAAATGTTTGGCGAATGCATAGTCGCGGCTGTCATGTGCCGGAACGGCCATGATAGCACCGGTTCCGTAGCCGGCCAATACATAGTCGCTGATCCAGACGGGCACGGCATCGCCGGTGAACGGGTTGATGGCATAAGAACCGCTGAATGCACCGGTAACGGAACGGTCGGCGATACGTTCACGTTCCGTACGCTTTTTAGTGCGTTCCAGATAAGCGTCTACTTCCTGTTTCTGCTCCGGAGTCGTCAGTTGTGCGACCAGTTCGCTTTCGGGAGCCAAAACCATGAAAGTAACACCGAACATGGTGTCGGCACGGGTTGTAAAGATGGTAAATTCGAGGTCGCTATCTTTTACCTTGAACTGGATTTCGGCTCCTTCGCTGCGGCCGATCCAGTTACGCTGTGTTTCTTTCAGCGAGTCCGTCCAGTCGATCGTGTCCAGTCCGTCCAACAGGCGTTGTGAATAAGCGGATACGCGCAGGCACCACTGGCGCATGATCTTTTGTTCCACCGGATAACCGCCACGTTCGGAAACACCGTTCACTACTTCGTCGTTGGCCAGTACGGTTCCCAGTGCGGCACACCAGTTTACCATCGTTTCGCCCCGATAAGCGATCCGGTAGTTCAGCAAGATTTCCTGTTTTTCTTTTTTGCTTTTGGCTTTCCATTCGTCGGCCGTGAAATGCAATTCTTCGCTGCAAGCGACATTCAAACCTTCTGTTCCCGACTGTTCGAAAGCGGCAACCAGTTCGCTGATAGGGCGTGCCTGCTTTTCGTCGTTGCAGTAGTAGCTGTTGAACATCTGGATAAATGCCCATTGCGTCCATTTATAATATTCGGGATCGCAAGTACGGATCTCGCGGCTCCAGTCGTAACTAAAACCTATTTTGTCCATCTGCTCACGATAACGGGCAATGTTTTTCTTTGTCGTTACTTCAGGATGCTGTCCGGTTTGGATGGCATATTGTTCTGCCGGCAGTCCGTAGGCATCGTAGCCCATCGGGTGCAAAACATTGAAACCTTGCAGGCGTTTGTAACGGGAATAAATATCAGAAGCGATGTAACCGAGCGGGTGGCCTACATGTAGTCCTGCTCCTGACGGATAAGGGAACATGTCCAAAACGTAATACTTTGGTTTGTCGGTATTTTTTTCGACTTTATAAACCTTATTGGCAATCCAGTATTCGTGCCACTTTTTCTCAATTTCTCTGAAATTGTACTCCATGATTGTTTATCGTTTATTTTATCGTTTTCTATTTAAAGCCACAAAGTTAGTGAATTTTGTAATACATAAAGGTTTGGAGCGGCAAATTGAAGGATTTAGTCTTTTACATACCCGATTTTGTTTCTGGGTTTATTCTCTCTTTCCTTGTTCCGGTTAGCCAATTCAGCCAATGCCAAATATATATCATCAAAGTGTTGTTCATAACTTTCATGATCTTTAGAAAGGCTTTCCATATCTTCCCGAAGGTAACGAAGCTGGAGTTTGAGTTCAGCCAGTTCTTTGGCTGTCTGGTTGCTTTCAAGTATGTATTGTCTTATTTTTACGAAAGCCCGCATGATGTTTATATTAACTTGTATGGCTATGGGGGAACGAAGGACGCTTGACAGCATGGCTATGCCCTCTTGTGTGAAAGCAAAAGGTGTATAAGCACTAAAGTTATATTGGGGTGTCCCATTTTGGGATACCCTAATGGATAGCAATGCGTTAGCTTCTTCTTTTGTTAATTCGAACATAAAATCTTCAGGGAAACGTTCTATATTTCTTCTTACGGCACGTTTTAATAATCGTGTTTCTGTTACATAAAGTTCTGCCAGATCAAAATCCAGCATCACCTGTCGTCCCCTGATCTCATAAATCTTGTTTTGAATGATTTGAAGTTCCATAGCTAAGTATTTTTATTGTTTTAATTTATCAAAGGAAAGGATAATAATCTGATAAAGCAAAAAGACAGAAAACTATTTTCTTGTGATAAGGAATATAGGTAATTATCAAAATGTCAAATGAACTCGCTGTCGTTTCTCTCTATCTGTATAAATGTACGGACGCTGAATTTTATAGCCGTATTTGGGAGGATATTATTTTCAATAAGTAATGGAATTGGGTAAATACTTGTGATATTTATTATTACTGGCTTATTATTGTATGAAAAGGTTTCATAGCAAATGTTTTTTATGGTAAAGTGATAGATCGTTTTGTGTTGGTGTTCCTTCACAACCAGCACGGAAATCTTCAAAATTTTCACCTTATTCGTCGGAAATCCATTGCCAGTTTAACAAAAATTGATTGCCTGACGAAATAAATTTTTACTCTTATGAATTTTTAGTTCGTCTTAAACGAAATTTTTCCCGGCTGTAGTCGGGTAGAAGCGCTTCATAAAAGAATATAATTGGTTAATTTATGTATTGTAATTGATAAATATGTATCATTTTTTATTTTGTAAGCCTTTTTTCTCATTAGTCAGTGTTATCGAAAAACTCTAAATGCAACCATAATGAAATGCTATCTGCATAAAATAAATCTTTTTGCTTTTTTGTTTCGGAACGATTGTTTTCTTCTCTCATAATTCGTTTCTTTGTAACAATAGTACCGAATAAAAACACACTCGCTCATATGCAGATATATATTCATGTAAAGCAACTGGGAAAACGCAGAAATGTGATTGACAAGAAAGCCATGCAACTGGATAAAGTCCCCGGAAACACAGCCTCCCTGATAGCCGGTATTGTAGCCCTGCAAGTTCAGGAATATAATCAGAGACTTGAACAAAGCGAACTGCTGAAATATCTCACCGACGAAGAGATACAAGCGAAAGCTACCGCCGGAAAGATCAGTTTTGATATAAACTATAACGGAATGGCCGCCGATACGGAGAAAGCGGTTCGCAACGCCCTCCAATCTTTTGAAGACGGTATTTTCCGCATTTTTGCGGATGGTAAAGAGCTGGAGTCATTGCAGGAACCGGTTTCGTTGCAGGAAGGATCAGAGTTAACATTTGTCCGTCTGACCATGCTGGCCGGGCGTATGTGGTGATATAACGAAATAAAAGAAGAATCGATATGGGATTATTTTGGAGACAGTCGTCGGAATCGTTTGTTTCCGGCTATTTTTATAAACTGGTGAATAACGACCGTCAACTGAGCGAGAAAGGACGGAAACTGTTCAGCGCGTTGGTCAGCCGCTTTACAATCAATACGAGCGAAGCCGATAATTATTTACGTTCGTTGATGGACGGCAAACAGATTCGTTATATCTGGCAACTGTTTGACGACGATCGTCGGGAAGTGCTGCAATACATGTTGGGCGAAGAATATGCGCAGAAATATATAGCCTGGTTGCATAAATTACCTTCAATCCCTTATACATCCGGTTATTACCGTCGTCCGGTTCGTTCTGACAATGCGGGATTGCATTACACAAAGGCGTTGGACAACCTGAAAGACTTTTTAGCTATCGTCGCCTCCGGTCTTCCACTCGAAGTCCTGATGGAAGGCGGGCGGACCGAAGAAGAACGGGCTTTCATCGGAGATATCAACTTTCATCATCTGATGAGTGTGGAGATAGATGCCGGAAATACGGCAGTGATTGAAAAGACGAAGGATATTATTTGCAGCGACAATAACGCAGGTCGTATCTCATACAGCCTTTTGCAGGGCATTGTGATGAGTAATAACCGGGAATTATACGAACTGGAAGGCAAGCTTCTGCTGGCGGCCCGTTTACAGGAAGGTCTTCACCAGTCCATAGCCGAGACTATGGACAGCGGTACGGTGGAAGCGTTTGTCTATTTGTTCAATATCATGCGGACGAATGACATGCAGCGTTTTTCTTCCGTCAAGCGTGCCGTGGGAACCTGGACCGGCCTGCTGGATGAAAATAATGCCGACCGCATCAACCAGAAGGTTATGGACTTGATCTATATGTCGTTGACCGATCCGTCTTATGCGGATGCCTGCCTGAACAGTGAGGACAGCATCGAGCTCTACATGGCGCTTTGGTCGAAAGGATTCCATAAACTGGAAGACCTGACGGCAACCGCTGAGCAAGTCATGGAGGAAGGCGTCAAACATAAAGTGCAGGTTTTGTTTTATTATCTTCTCAATATCCAGGCTGAATGGATGCAGGAACAACTGTCCAAACAGGCATTGGAACGTTTCTCCGGCGACTTTTCGATAGTGGTTTCTTTCTTGCGTTCCTATTTAGCGAGCGTTTCCATAGGCTATTATTATCCCAGAAAGAAAGAGGATCATTCTTATTTCGATTCTTTGTCGGAAGCTAAAAAGCAATATTATATACTGAAAGATATCAACAGTCGCCTGACAAAGAAACTGACGTTTTCTCCTTTTATCTTCCCTTGGCATAGTACCGAACTGACGCATGAAGATATTCTGGAAAAGATGGCGTCTATCATCTATGTGGTCGGCAGTGACGAATTGCTGGATGATCTTTGTACCTGCTACGAGCAGGCTGGTAGCAATGTACGGGCCTTTATTGTCAAGGAATTGCTCAAACAACCGGCTTCACAGATACAGGTCGATACCCTTGTGAAAGCTCTGGGTGACCGTGCGGATTCTCCCCGCAGTGCCGCATTTGAGATTTTAGATAAACAGGAAATAAGCGACGACCAATATCTGAAGATAGAAGAACTGTTGAAATATAAATCCGGTGTGCTCCGCCAGCAAGCTATCAAGTTGCTGATGAAACGCGGTCCGGAAGCCTTGTCCGGGACAATAGCACGCCTGCTTTCCGCTCCGTTGGCGGACAAGCGCTTGGCTGCTCTCGATATGTTGCTGACTCTTCGTAAAAAGGGCGGACAGGCGGAAGTTTGCGACAGTCTTGTTCCGTTGGTTTCTTCTATTGAAAAGCCATCTTCCAAAGAGTTGTTGCTGATCGAACAATTGATCGTAAAGAAAGAAGAATCTTCCGTATATACTAAAGAAAACGGTTTCGGTCTTTACGATCCTTCCACTAAGGTACAGCTTCCGGTACTTTCCGTTGATGAGGATTTTAATATGAAAGAGGTCTTTTCCCTTTTCCAGGAAGGTTCTCTCATAAAGAAACTGTTTGGCAGGAAGCAACAGGGAGCTTACGAGATTATTGAAAAACTGAATAATCTGATTGCAGCCAATGCCAATTACGAATACAGGGCAAAATATGGCAGTACATACTTGCTGAACGATTATTTTACCGAGACAGATAATGCTGATAAAGCGGAAAAAGAACTCGATAAGTATCCGCTTGCCGGGGTTTGGCGAAACTTCTATAAAGAAGAAGTCGGAAGTTTTGAAATACTTTTCCAACTCGCTTTTTTGCTGAATACGGATTGGAATAGCGGAGATAGCTATTGGAACTGGAACAGCGTGATCGACAAGTCCAGTCCTGTGATCTGTCCGTTTTACGGTTTCGATCTTTCGGGATTGAAAAAACGGGTGAATAGGCTTCCTTATCTGCGTACGGTCAACCACATTATAAATCTTCTTATTGCAGAAAACCGGAATGACGGATATGTCCGGAAAGTAGCCAATAACATACTGGTTAGTTTCAGTTCGGTGCTAAATGAAAAGAACCTTTATAAGTTGTATGACTATAAGAATTACCAGGGAACACAGAAATATACGATATTTTCTTTCCAGGACCGGCGTATCTCTACGTGGATGTCCAATTCTTACGGATGGTCGACAGATGAGGAGTTCGTACGCCATTTTACTGTCCGTTACCATTTTTATAATCTTGCCCGGTATTTCCAGACGGACGAACCTTCGGCTATTACCGATAGCAACTTGCTTATATACGATTTTGCCAAGATGTATGAAATGGGATTGCTGCCGGCATCGGAAGTCATGAAGGAACTGATGGTACGCAAGAAAGCGGACGATAATATCGGTACGGTTTCTTCTTTATTGTGCGGCAATCTCACGGTCTGGCAGCGTAGACAATTTAAACCTTACGAAGATACCGGTCTGGAACAGTTCAAGGACCTGGCCCGGAAGGTGATCGACCGCATTCTCGATATCGAGTTGAAACGTGGCGATACGCCGACCGAAGTTTCTCATCTTGCCTTGAAGCTCGAATATGTGGAAGGAGCCGTGTGGCTGGTCCGGATTCTGAAAGCTTTCGGCAAAGACACTTTCGGGCGTTCCGGCTATTACTATAATTCCAGCTATACGAAGAAAGAGGTATTGAGCAAACTCCTGCGTTGCTGCTATCCGTCTAAAACGGATAATGCCGCTGTTCTGACCGGATTGTTGAAGAATTCCGGTATCACGGAGACGCGTTTGGTCGAAACAGCCATGTATGCACCGCAGTGGCTTGAAATCATCGAACAATGTATCGGATGGAAAGCTCTGACCAGTACCGCTTTCTATTTCCATGCCCATATAAACGAATGGTGTGATGACAAGAAAAAAGCCATCATAGCCCGTTATACCCCGATCGAACCGGAGGATTTGCGTTTAGGCGCATTCGATATCGACTGGTTCCGCGAAGCCTATAAGGAGATAGGAGAGAAGCGTTTCGAAGTTGTCTACAATGCGGCCAAATATATTTCTTCCAGCAACGGACATACGCGTGCCCGCAAATATGCAGATGCCGTGAACGGCAAACTGATTACTTCGGAAGTCAAAAAGCAGATAGAGGAAAAGCGTAATAAGGATTTGCTGATGGCATATTGCCTGATCCCGCTTGCCAAAAAAGCAACACCGGATTTGTTGGAACGTTATCAATATCTGCAACAGTTCCTGAAAGAAAGCAAAGCTTTTGGCGCCCAGCGCCAGGATAGCGAAAAGAAAGCAGTGGAGATCGGCATGCAGAATCTGGCCCGCAATGCCGGCTATAGCGATGTCACCCGCCTTATCTGGAGTATGGAGACGGAACTGATCAAAGAAATGGAACCTTATTTCACTCCGGTGGAGATAGAAGGCGTTCAGGTATATGTAAGCATCGACGAAGAAGGTAAATCCGATCTGAAGCTGATAAAGGGAAGTAAAGAACTGAACAGCGTTCCTGCAAAGCTGAAGAAAAATGCTTATTTAGAGGAACTGAAAGCCGTCCATAAAAAACTTAAGAACCAGTATTCCCGTTCGCGCCTTATGCTGGAACAGGCGATGGAAGACGAAACCCCCTTCTATATCAGCGAGCTGGAGACGTTGACGCATAATCCCGTCATCTGGCCTTTGTTGCGTAACCTTGTTTTCGTGAGCAAGGATGATACAGGGTTTTATCTGGATAAGAATCTGGTAACGCCTGATGGAGAATGTATTTCGCAAAAAGCTTCGACACCGGTACGCATTGCGCATCCGGTCGATTTGTACACCCGCAATGTATGGCATCGTTATCAGCAATGTTTGTTCGAGAAAGGAATCCGCCAGCCTTTTAAACAGGTGTTCCGGGAGTTGTATGTAAAAACAGATGAAGAGCGTCCGATGTTCCATTCCCTCCGTTATGCCGGTAACCAGATACAGCCGCAGAAAACCGTCGCAGTTCTGAAAGGGCGTCGCTGGGTCGCTAATTATGAGGATGGTTTGCAGAAAATCTATTATAAGGAGAATATAGTAGCCAGCATTTATGCGCTTGCAGACTGGTTCAGTCCTGCGGATATTGAAGCTCCTGCACTCGAATGGGTTGCTTTCCATAGCCGGAAGACATACGAACCGATTGCCATAGAAAAGATACCCGAAGTTATTTTCTCAGAAGTTATGAGAGATGTGGATTTGGCCGTTAGCGTGGCGCATGCCGGAGGTGTCGATCCCGAAGCCAGTCATTCGACTGTTGAAATGCGCAGGGCAATACTCGAATTTACTTTGCCGTTATTCAAACTTTCAAATGTCAGGTTAGAAGGTAGTCATGCTTTTGTCGAGGGAACGTTAGGTAATTATAATATTCATCTCGGAAGTGGCGTTATCCATCAGCAGGCGGGAGCGGCTATCAATGTGTTGCCCGTCCATTCCCAGCAACGTGGCCGCCTCTTCCTTCCTTTTGTAGATGAAGACCCGAAAACAGCCGAGATTGTCTCTAAAATATTGCTTTTTGCCGAAGATAAAAAAATCAAGGATCCGTTCATTCTGGATCAGATAAAGATCAGATAAGGATGAAAAAAAGTGGCGGTGTGTCGAAATTCCGTTTTGTCATAATGGACTTGATCCGGGAAGACATAGAATGAATTTTGACACACTGCCACTGCCTTTTGTTCCTTTTTATTTTTCACCCGGCAATAGCGGCCAGTTCGGGTCCGGTCTGTGTTCACGAACCATGATATTTTTCAGTTCCGCTACTTTTTCAGGATATTGGTCCAGTACATTATGCCGTTCCGACGGGTCGGAAGCTAAGTTATACAGTTCATAATAGGGCTTGTCACCGCGGATATTCATGTGAACCAATTTCCACGGTCCTTTGCGTACGGCCTGGCGACCGTTCAGTTCTTGGAATTCGAAATACAGGAATTCATGTTCCTTCTGTCCTTTCCGGTTTTCCAGGAGGGGAAGCATGCTGACGCCGTCCATCTCTTTCTGTTTGGCTTTCGGATGGATTATTTCTTCGAAGGTCGGTAATACATCCCAGAAAGAGCACATAAAGTCTGTTTCCGTACTCGGTTGGACATGCCCCGGCCACGAAATGATCATCGGGACGCGGATGCCGCCTTCATACAAATCCCGTTTATATCCGCGATAAATGCCGTTGCTGTTGAAGAAATCGGGGTCGGCTCCTCCTTCCATATGCGGGCCGTTGTCGCTTGCAAAGATGATGATGGTATTATCATATAAGCCTTTGTCTTTTAACTTCTGGATGATCTGACCGACATAGACGTCCAGGCGGTAAACCATAGCGGCGAAAGTGGCATGCGGATAGAATTGAGTGCAATAACCTCCCTTGCGGAAAGCCGGACTGCCGGGTTCCACACCCTTATGAGGCTTTTCCGGATACATGCCACGGAATTTCTTGATAATGCTGTCTTCCGGAACGATCAGTTCAGCATGCGGAATAATGGTCGGATACCACATGAAGAACGGTTCGTCGGGATTCATATTATCCAGATAGTCCAATGCTTTTCCGTGAATAAGATCTTGCGAGTATGTTCCTTTTCCATATTCTACATTCAGGTTGTTGTCTTTCAGTTCCACCCGTTTGTCGTTATCCCAGAGATGGTCGGGATAATAGCTGTGTGCCAGCAGTTGGCAATTGTATCCGTAGAAAGTGTCGCAACCCTGGTTTTTAGGATCACCGGTCGAACCGATATAGCCCAGTCCCCATTTGCCGAAAGCGGATGTCTTATATCCTGCATCTTTCATTACCTCGAAGATGGTACGGGCGTCAGCGGGAAGCGGAAATTGTCCTTCCGGGTCGAGTTCGAGGTTACCGCGGACAGGCGTGTGCCCGCTGTGCGTGCCTGTCAGCAGGCAGGAGCGGGAAGGAGCGCTGACAGTTGTCCCTGAATAGCACTGCGTAAAACGCATTCCGCTTTGTGCCAGCTTGTCGATGTTGGGTGTCTCGAACTTTTCCTGTCCGTAACAACTTAGATCACCATAACCCAAATCGTCCGCAAGGATAAAAACGACATTCGGTTTCTTGTCCTTATTCTTCTCCGCATGGATGAAAGGTGCTGCCAGCAAAAGGCCGGTCGAAATTAGAATTGCTTGTTTCATGATATATGTTTTTTGTTAGAATGCTTACAAAGTTATATTTTTTATGAGGAATAATTATCTTTGAGCATAAAATATAAGTGAATATCATGAAAAAGATAACCTGTTTACTCTCCGCTTGCCTGTTTCTGTTAGCGATGGCAAGCTGTTTAGGGCCTTCGGCTGCTTCTTATTATTTGGATGCTACGAATGGCGATGATAATCAGAACGGACTTTCCGAATCGAATGCCTGGAAAAGCCTTTCCAAACTCCGGGACGTGAAATTGAATCCGGGTGATAGGGTGCTTCTGAAAAGGGGAGATATTTTTCAGGGAGAACTCGAAATATCGGGACAAGGAACCTCTGATAACCGGATTTATGTAGAAACATACGGTGAGGGAGATAAGCCCTGTATTGTCGGCAACGATACTTCCCTGTATGCCGTCCGTATCCTCAATTCAGATTATCTGACACTGCGGAATGTGGAAATAGTCAATACCGGGAAGGAAAGGAAACCGCATCGTACGGGGCTGAAGATCGAATGCCGGAACTATGGAGTTTCCAAGAACATCGTCATAGACGGTGTGGATATACGGGATGTAAACGGTTCGTTGGTCAAGGAAGAAGGAGGCGGTAGCGGCATCCTGATCGTGAATGGAGGGAAAGATGTCATATCTGTCTTTGACAGCCTGACAATAGAGAATTGCCGGATCCGGCGTTGTGCCCGTAACGCGATGATCTGGTCGGGATATAGCAGCCGGGAGAACTGGCATCCGAGCAAACATACGGTTATCCGTAAAAACCTGATAGAGGAGGTTCCGGGCGACGGTATCGTTCCGATCGGTTGCGACAGCACGTTGATAGAATATAACGTGATGCGCAATTGTCCGGCTACCCTTCCCGATACGGAGGCCGCCGCCGGTATCTGGCCGTGGAGCTGCGACAATACGGTTATCCAGTTCAATGAGGTGAGCGACCATAAGGCTCCCTGGGATGCACAAGGTTTCGATTCGGACTGGAATTGCCGGAACACGCTTATCCAGTATAATTATAGTCACGATAATGATGGCGGGATGGTGCTGATCTGTAACTCCGGCGAATCTCCGGCTTCTTTCAATGCCGGGAACGTGGGGACCGTTGTGCGTTACAATATCAGTGTTAACGACGGTCTCCGGACCCGTCCGACACGTGTCGGCATGTTTTCCCCGTTAATCCATCTGGCCGGACCGGTAAAGAATACGACTATCTGGCGTAATATTATTCATGCAGGTAAAAAGACGATAAAAGAAGCGGATCGCAGTATGATGACTTTCGATTCCTGGGGCGGTTATTCGGACAGTACCTTTGTGAAGGAAAATATTTTTTATACGCCTGAAATAAGTACGTTCAATTTTACAGAGTCAACCAATAATGTATTTGAGGATAATTATTACTTAGGTGCGTTTAAGGTGAAACCGGCTGATCCCGGTGCACAAACCGTTTCCGGTGTTTATCGTTTCTCTGCATTGATGGATACGGTCGCTGTTGCCGGCTCGGAAGGTGTATTTGTAAATGAAAAAGCAATCCGTGAATTTTTTGAAAGATGAAAAGTCGTACCTTTGTACGGTTGAACAGATAAAAAGAAAAGAACAGTGGCAAAGATAGTGGAAACACCCTTGATGAAGCAGTATTTCGATATAAAGGCGAAACACCCTGATGCAATCCTGCTATTCCGTGTAGGCGACTTTTACGAAATGTATGGCGAAGACGCTGTGACCGGAGCTGAAATACTGGGTATCGTACAGACGAAAAAAGCGAACGGACCGGGGCAAACGGTCGAGATGGCCGGTTTCCCCCACCATGCGTTGGACAGCTATCTGCCTAAACTGGTGCGTGCCGGCAAGCGCGTAGCAATCTGCGACCAGCTGGAAGATCCGAAGCTCACGAAAAAATTAGTGAAACGCGGCATCACCGAACTGGTGACTCCGGGTGTCTCTATCAACGACAATATCCTCAACCATAAAGAAAACAACTTCCTTGCCGCCATCCATTTCGGCAAGGATGTCTGTGGAATCGCATTCCTCGATATATCTACCGGCGAGTTCCTGACGGCCGAAGGAACCGTTGATTATGTGGATAAACTGCTGAATAACTTTTCCCCGAAAGAAGTCCTGGTCGAACGGGGTAGCCGTAAACGTTTTGAAGAGGCTTTCGGTCCCCGGTTCTTTATTTTCGAACTGGACGACTGGGTGTTTACTTCGGAAGCCGCCAACGACCGTCTGTTGAAACATTTCGAAACGAAGAATCTGAAAGGTTTCGGTGTCCAGCACCTGAAATTAGGAATCGTAGCTTCGGGAGCCATCCTGTATTATCTGGATCAGACGCAGCACACCCATATTTCTCATATCACCTCTCTTTCCCGTATCGAAGAAGACCGCTATGTGCGCCTCGACAAGTTTACGGTGCGCAGCTTAGAATTGGTCAGCACGATGAACGAAGAGGGTACGAGCTTGCTGGACGTACTGGACAAGACCGTCTCGCCGATGGGATCGCGTATGCTGCGCCGTTGGATCTTGTTTCCGTTGAAGGATGTGAAACCGATCCACGAGCGTCAGGACGTAGTGGAATATTTCTTCCGTCATCCCGAAGTGAAAGAACTGTTAGAAGAAAAATTAGAACAGATCGGCGACCTGGAACGTATTATTTCCAAAGTAGCGGTCGGCCGTGTCTCTCCGCGCGAAGTAGTGCAGTTGAAAGTCGCCCTTCGCGCCATCGAGCCGATTAAAGAGGCTTGCATGGCAAGCGATGAACCGAGCCTTTGCCGTATCGGCGAACAGTTGAATGCCTGTGCCCTGATCCGTGACCGGATAGAAAAAGAGATCGCGGGTGATCCGCCTTCCTTGCTGAACCGGGGCGGCGTGATTGCGACAGGCGTGAACGCCGAGCTGGACGAACTGCGTGCAATCGCTTATTCGGGCAAAGATTATCTCTTGAAGGTACAAGCACGGGAAATAGAATTGACGGGCATATCGAGCCTTAAAATCGGTTTCAACAACGTCTTCGGATATTATATCGAGGTGCGTAACACCTACAAGGACAAAGTCCCTGCCGAATGGATACGCAAACAGACCTTGGTGAATGCCGAACGTTATATTACCGAAGAACTGAAAGAATACGAAGAAAAGATATTGGGGGCGGAAGAGAAGATACTTTCGCTGGAAGCCCGTCTTTTCAATGAACTGGTACTTTGTCTTTCCGAATATATTCCGCCCATCCAGGTGAATGCAAACCTGATCGGTCGTCTGGACTGTCTGCTCTCGTTTGCCAAGGTGGCTGAAAGCAACCGCTATATCCGTCCGGATGTGAATGATTCGCAGGTGATCGATATTAAGGCAGGCCGCCATCCGGTGATTGAAAAGCAGTTGCCTATAGGCGAGTCTTATATTGCCAATGACGTCTATCTGGACGATGAAAAGCAACAGATTATCATTATCACCGGACCTAACATGGCCGGTAAGTCCGCTTTGCTTCGCCAGACGGCCTTGATCACGCTGATGTCCCAGATCGGTTGTTTCGTTCCCGCCGAATGCGCCCGTATCGGGATTGTGGACAAGATATTTACGCGTGTGGGAGCCTCGGATAATATCTCGGTGGGCGAATCTACCTTTATGGTGGAGATGAACGAGGCTTCGGATATCCTCAACAACATGTCTTCCCGCAGCCTTGTCCTGTTTGACGAATTGGGACGCGGGACAAGCACATACGACGGTATTTCCATTGCCTGGGCGATTGTAGAATATATCCACGAGCATCCCAATGCCCGTGCGAAGACCTTGTTTGCCACACATTACCACGAGCTGAACGAGATGGAGGCTTCTTTCAAGCGTATCAAAAACTACAATGTTTCGGTGAAGGAGGTAGGCAACAAAGTGATCTTCCTGCGCAAGCTGGTTCCCGGAGGCAGTGAGCACAGCTTCGGTATCCATGTGGCCAAGATGGCGGGCATGCCGAAAAGCATTGTGAAACGTTCCAACGAGATCCTGAAACAGTTGGAAACGGAAAACCGCCAGGAGGGGATCGCCACGGAAAAGCGCAAAGGCAGCGTCAAAAGCAAGCCTGTAAAAGGAATCGCTTCTTCGGCAGACGGCTATCAGCTCAGCTTCTTCCAATTGGACGACCCGGTACTCAGCCAGGTACGGGATGAAATCAAAAACCTGGATGTCAACAACCTGACGCCGCTGGAAGCTCTGAACAAGCTGAGCGAGATACGGAGGATTATTACCGGGAAATAAACCGATTGCCGGTATTTATATTTAAGGGTAGGCATCTCTCCACCATTAGAGAGGGTGTCTCCCCTATGTTGGAGAGGATGTCTCTCTGCTGTAGGGGGATAACGTCTCCTCTACATTAGAGAGGCTCTCTCTTTTTTCTTGTCTTTTAACAAACCTGGATAACAGGTATGTCTAACAGGAAAGCTATCTTCTTTAGCTTGTCCGCGACATGTCCGATACCGATTGCACAGTGGTGTGAAGGACCAGCCTTACTCCATCGGTCCATAAAAGTTCGGGCTCCGCAGCCGAACCTGTAGCGGCTGTTCGTATTTCCTATTTGCAGGGTGGGTCCGTCGGTCGATTCTCCCTCTGCGACAAGTAGAAATACGCCATAATTATTTTCACATACGGAAAGAAAAGTGACAGGTCCCTGCTTGACGCGCATCTGAATGGACAATCCTTTGCCTGGTTTACCGTGATATATGGGTAGCGGTACAAGGCTGACCTTTCCCTCGGCAATGGCGAAATGAGCCGGTCCGTCATGTCCCCATAAAACAACATCGTCATTGAAGTCCATTGCGTACGGTTCGGAGAAAGAGCCTCCGGCATACAAAAGAGAGAGGAGCTTCATGGCTTGTACGTTCTTTACTTCGCACTCGCCTGCTACCGGGATGCCGCGTCCTGTAAGCAAAGTATTGCCGGCTATTACGGAAGTCACGATATTTTCATAATCGTTTCCTTTCCAACCTTCGTAGTAGTAAGCCATTGAACCGAGGTCGTGGGCTTCGGTCAGTTTATCGAGTGCGACAGAGGTGCGGGCAGCACGATCCAATTCGTATTCTTCACAATGCGGATCGACTTCAAACTTCATGGAAAATTCCAAACGTTTTGCCGTTAGCTCGTCTTCCGTTACAGCATCCCGGTATGCTTTGAGTTCGCACATTTCGAGAATCTCTATGTGAGTGCCGAAAGTGGAAGATTGCCGGGTGGTGTCGGTGTAAACGTCCAGCATACCGCAATAATAGTGTCCGAGAATACCCATCCGGTTGTTACGCATCCCTTGTACGGCCCTTGCCGCATCGATCCAGTTTTCGATTTCGTTCCATACGAATGGTTCTTCGAGGTAACCGGTCAGGATATCGTATTTGATGCCGGCACGGTTGAATACGCAGGCAAATTCCGGAGTGGAACAGGCTTGGCAGTGAGCCAGCCATTCACCGGTCATTTTTCCACGGTCGCCTAATCCGTTGATATAATTGTAATTTATGGCGGCTACGGGTTGTATGTTGAGCAGGATAACCGGAATTTTGATGCGCTGGGCGATCGGGAGGATCGTCGAGGAAAGGGCATAGGTCGAGATAAAGATGAAGAGGATTTCTATGTCTTCACTTTTTAAAACTTCTACTGTCCGGATCGCCTTTTCCGGGCTGTCTACCATTCCCCCGTCAATCACGGTTGCCTGTAGGCCGGACATACGTTCTTTTATCGCTCTTTGATAATCCGTCAATCGGGGGAGGAGTCCTTCGAATTGATTCCAGTAGGTGTTCAATCCGACTCCGATCAGTCCGACTTTAACTTCCTTTTTTGTTGTATTCATGGTATTCTTCATTATTTATTTTTCTTCACTTTGAAAGTATAAGTACCGGAACCTGTTGTTGCCACGATATATCGGTTTCCTTCTTGTTTGCAACTGATTCCGGGGACATCTTCCAACCGTACACCGCTTTCGGTTATTTGTTTCGTATCGGCAGACGGGAGATAGATAGAGGCCTTGCTGTTTGCGGGTACTTCCACTCGGATGATAAATTCTTTATCGTTGTCTTTCCAGTCGGAAACAATCTGTCCGTAAGGCGATTCGTAGGAAACTTGTGCGTCGCGGACATCACCGACCGGTTCCGGTTTGATGACAATATGCTTAAACCCGAAAGAATCTTCTTGCTGGCGGATGCCTCCTAAGCCGCTGAACAACCATTCCATCAGGTGTCCCAGCATAAAATGATTATTCGATACGAAGCCGTATGCTTGCCAGGATTCAGTGAGAGCGGTAGCTCCGTGTGCCAGTTGCCAACCATATCCCGGAGTGTCGTACTTGCAGTTCATATCGTATATGACATCCGAAGCGCCACCGGCTTCAAGAGCACGCAAGACATAGCGGTAGCCTACGTCGCCTGCCGTCAGGGCGTTGTTGCGTCCGCGGATATCGGCTATCAGGTTATCGAATACCTGCTGCCTGTTTTCCGGAGTCGTCAGTCCCATGTAGAGTGCGATGGCGTTTGCCGCCTGGCTGTTGCGGTCGTAGGTACGGGTGGATGGGTTCCAGAAAGTCCGGTTGAAGGCTTGTTTGATCCGGGCGGCCAGTTCCTGGTACTTGTGCGCATCATCCGGTTTGCCTAAAAGGTTTGCCATTTTCTCCATCAGAGTGACGTCGTAATAGTAGATAGCCGTTGCCGTTACGCCATTGGAGGTCAGTTGCGATTCTCCCGGACTTTTCGGGCCGATGTCGAACCAGTCTCCCAAGCCGTAGGCGATAATATGGTTGTCGGCTTTCGAGGAAAGGTAGTCGATGTAGCGTTGCATATCCGGATAATAGGTTTCGATCGGGCGCGTATCGCCATACCATTGGTAAATGTACCAAGGGCTGATGACAAATGTGCTTCCCCATTCCGGCGTATCCTTGAAGCCTCCTTCGAATTCGACCAGTTCGGGAGCAATGGTCGGTATCATGCCGTTGGCTGCTTGTGTGGAGCGCATATCGTTGAATGTCTTTTCGTACAGGCGTGCCAGGTTGTAGCGGTATTGTACGGAGTATTGCATCAGATGCGCTTCTTCCAGCCAACCTAATTTCTCACGATGCGGACAGTCGGTCAGTACGCTTGCCATATTGCTGCGGATCGCCCAGTCGATCAGTTCATATGTCTGGTTAAACAACGGCTTGGAACAATGGAAACTTCCTACATTTTCGGCCGAATTGCAAGTATGAAGACCGGTGATTTCCGTTATTTCAGGTAGTCCGTCCGGATTGGGTTGGCCGGCAGGAACAGCACCTTCGACCTGCACGTAACGAAAGCCGTAATAAGTAAACTGGGGTTGCCAGCTTTCAAAACCTTTTCCTTTCGGTGTGTAACCGAACCAGAAAGGAGCGCCGGACGCGCTTTGGTTTACGGTACTGTCCGGATTCAGCAGTTCAGCCGGATAGAGCTTAACCGGGTGCGTGTCCTTTGAATGCAGGGAAAGCCGTATGATGCCGGAAAAGTTTTGTCCCAAATCGTATACCCATTGTCCTTGCCTGGTCTTGAAAAGACGGACGGTGGGGATCCGGTCACGTACGGTCAGCGGTGCGGAACGTTGGGAGAGGAGCCGGGTTTTCCAGCCTGTGTCGAGGGCTTTGTTCCAGGTACGGTCGTCGAAACCGGGTTGCATCCATCCGGCCTGTTCTTTCGTGGCATCGTAGTCTTCACCACCGTAAATACTGCTGTAGGTAACGGGGCTTTCGGTTGTTTTCCAGTCTGTGTCGGTTACGATGTCCTGCGTACTGCCGTCTGCATATTCGATTTGTATTTTCATCAAGAGGCGTGGAGCGCCATATGAAGCAAGCAGTTTGAAATAACGTTCCCGCGGGATATTAAAAAAGCCGTTCCCCAACATGACACCTATTGCGTTTCCGCCTTGCTTTAGCTGTCCGGACAGATCGAAAGTGACATATAGCGCACATTTATCGTATTTAGTCCATCCCGGATCGAGAAAATTGTTACCTACCTTTTCCCCATTCAGGAACATATCGAAATGTCCGAGTCCGGAGACATAGGCGGTCGCTCGTTTCACAGGTTTCCGAACCGTAAATTCTTTTCGGAATTGGGGGAGGCGGTACATACCGATCTTTTTGCCTTTGAGCTCCCGGTCCACGTTGGCCAGTCCGTGCAGCCCTGTCGTGACGATTTCGTCTTTCCTGTCTTTTTCCAGTGCAATCCATTTGGCATTGCTCCAGTCTTTTTTCGAAAGAAGCCCCATGCCGAAGGTATGTGTACAGCTCCAGCGGGAAGGGTTGTCCTCCTTATCCCAACTCCTTACTTTCCAGTAGTAGGTCTGTCCTGCTTTCAATTCTTTTCCTTTGAAAGGAACAAGAATCGAAGCGGAAGAAAGCATTTTCCCGCTATCCCAGATATTTCCGTTGCCAGCTTGTAGTTTTTCCGGAGAGTCGGCCACTAATATCTGCCAGGCCGATTGTTCGAAGTTCCGTTGTTGTGCCTGTATCTGCCAGCTGAAACAAGGTTGTCCTGTTTCGATTCCTAACGGGTTTTCTTCCTGTTCGCATCTCAGGTTATAAACGGAATGTGTGTCCGCTGCCTGTAGAAAGAAAGGAAAAACCATACATAAGATACAAATGTTTAAAAGTCTATTTTTCATGCTGCCGTCCTTTTTTGAAAAAGGTGCCATGCTTTTCCGGAAAAGCACGCACCCTTTTTTCGTGTATGTTTAATGAATTAATTCAAAGTCTTCCATCAGCCCGTAATCCACCATCTGGTATTCTTTTCCGGGTATCGGTTTGTCTACGTTTTTCCAATGCCAGGGAGATGCCAGGCCGGGAGCCGGATTCCGGTAATGCGGGCCTAACAGGTTCTTCAAGCTGCCGATCACATGTACGTCGATCGTGTTGCTGCCTTCTTTCAGGTAAGACGTTACATCCAGTTGCCAGGGGTCGAAGGCGATCATACCGGCTTTCTTTCCGTTGACGTATACTTCTGCTACCGTGCCGTTCCATTTGTTCAGTTTGACGGCATACCTGTCTGTAAGGTCGTTGAGGGCATACTCTTTGCTGTAGCTCATATCCCATGAGTAGAACGGTTGCTTTTGTTCTTTCCAGCTACCCAGTGTGAACGATTCCTGTGGTGCGTCGATGCTCCATCCCTCTTGTTCGGGTACGACCGAGAAGTTTCCGATGATGTAGACCGGTTCTATCTCCGCAAAAATACTCATCGGGTTGATACTGAGTTCTACCGTATTGCTACCTTTTTTCACCTGTCCGCCTATCGGATAAACGCCAAAAGAACGGTCCAGCCACCATTCACCAGGAAGAGCATTCACGAGATTCCCGTTGATTTTGACGGTAAATAGTTCGGGGCGTTCGGAAACCAGTTTGATACCGGAATAGTCGAAAGCGTCGTTTACCGTAAAATGATAGGAGGCTGTGAAGCCGCCATCCTTAAAGTTGTCGCGATCGAGGATATTCCGTTTGTATTGTACGGAGGTGTTCCAGGGATTGCCGTTGGTGAATCCGTGTGCTTTGAAAGCGATATCGGCGGCACGGGAGAAATGTTGTTTCTTATGTGTTTTTCCTTTTACCGTAACGTCGCAAAAGTCAATTGTCAAAGCATTGTCGCGTAAGCGGCTGACGGTGGTTCGGCTTGTTGCCGTAACCGGGCTGCTTCCTACTTTTCCAGGACGTTCCGGATAGCTTTTCGGTTTTTTGGCAGAACAGTAAAGCAAGAGGCTTCCTGCCGGTTCGATCCGGAAAGATGTACTTAGTTTGTCTCCTTCTTTTGAAGACGGATACGTATAGATTTCTCCGTTTAGTGCATCCATTTCCAGCATGGCTTTTCCCTGCGTAGAAAGGGTGCCGTCTACAACTTCATCCATTGAAGAGTTGACAAGGAAAACCAATTCTCCGTCAGCAAACTGGCGACGGTGGTGATACAGGTTGCCACCGTTGAAAGTGATGCTGAAGTTATCGGAAGAGAAATACCGGGCAATTACATCTTTGGACAGTTCCGGGAGCGATGTGACGGCTGTACTGGCCAACAGTCCGGCCAGTTCGTCATTGACGGCTCCGTCTATCCGGGTGGGAGCGGAGAAGGTTATGATCTGTCCACCCTGTTCTACAAATTGCCGCAAGAGGTTGAAGGTAGGCTTGTTTAAGGTCTCCATCATGGGAGGCAGAACGACAGTCGAGTAGGAGGTATTGCCTACGATGAAACGCCCGTTTTCTACCTTTCCGAGGTCTTTGATGATGTTCTCGGAACCGAGATCATATGCTACCTGGTTCTTTTCCAAAGTTGTCACAAAAGCCTGGAAATCGGTTCCTATCTCCATGAGTTTCGGGGAACTTCCTGCATGGACGTAATAACTCCATAAGGTAGAAGTGGGTTCCAACACCAGGATATCATTCTTTTGGACTCCTTTACTCATGACAAATGAAAGGCGTCCGTAATAGTCGTTCAGTTCGCGGTAGTCGGGCCACCAGGGAGAATGATAGGTGAATACCGGCGGATAGTCGTATTTGCGTGCTCCCGTCAGTGTCATGTGGGCTAAATGTTGGTTCATGAAGTTGACTCCGAGTACATATTCCCAGTCACCTAACCGTTTGAAATCCTTGAAAGTTTCGTCCCAGCCTCCGCCTCCATAAGTTTCGCTGAGGGTACGGCTGCGGCCTGTCTGGTTGGCGGCACTGCGCAATTCTTTTACCGCACGGATATTGCCGAACTGTGCCTGCGGATTCGTTTCGTCGAACTGGTTGAAGAGCATGTCAATGGCCGGAACCTGATGCCAGGCGTACATTGCCATATTGTCCGGTCCGTCGTTCATCTGCGGCCAACCGTGTTCCCAATAGTGCCCGGTCCATTTCAGGTTGTTCGCCTCGCAATAGTTATGCCAAGGTTTGGACCAGCGGTCGACGAACATTTGCAACAGGGTTTCCATATAGTTGTGGCGGACTTGTTTCCAATTCCCAGTCTCTTCGTTCAGGAGGGGAAGGAGTGGTTTCAGGTCATATCCCCACTGCTTTTGAAAGACTTCGAACAGATCCGGAGTCCAACGCAGGCCACCCGGACTACTGATGTTCGGTTCGTCGGTGAAGATACCGAAAACAGACTTCCCGAACTCGTCTTGTATGCTCTTCTCGTAACCTTTCATTGTGATGTCGATGAACTTCTCTGTTACGCCGGGAACAAGCAGATCGACATATGAGTAGCCACCGTACCAGTCCGACTTGCCTAAGTAGGTCTTTTTGTAGAGGTAATAATCTCCTTTCGCTTTTTTATATGTATTCGTATTTTGCGTAATGTCAGCCCATTTGTCACCTTCCTTTTTCAGGATGATGGAATATGCGTCTGTCTCGTCTGGCAAGAGTTCTGCTTTCGTCAGGGCAAGTCCTTGTCCCTGGTTGTAGGATTCGGGCATCTCTTCCGGAACATGTCCTCCGGCAAATCCGCTGGGATAGGAGTTTTCATCGTAGATCCAGATGTCCAATCCCATTTCTTTTCCTTTATCGACGGCATAGCGATATAGGGAATACCATTCGTCGGACATATATTCCGTGATCATGCCCGGACGCGGATGGATAAAAGCTCCTCCGCAGCCCGCATCTTTAAAGTCTTTCAGCATGCGGTCTATTTCAGCCTCCGTAACTTTTCCGTTCCAAACCATAAAAGGAGCTGTACGGAACTCGGATGAAGGATTGGAGAACTGGGTTTCCAGAGTGGAAAAACTGTCTGTCGTTTCCGCTTTGTTGCCACTGCAACCGACCGTTCCGAGAGACAGGATACCTCCCGCTACGGCATATATAAAGTTTCTGATAATGTGTCGTGTATTCATGGTGTTAATAGTAAAAAGACCTCTACTACAAAAGTAAAGGTCTTTTTGTTAATATGATAATTAATAACCGGGATTTTGCTTGAGTTGATCATTTAATTGCAATTCGTTGTAAGGAATCGGATAAAGCAAGTATTCCGGTTTTATCTGATAGGTACGGTCCGGCAGTTCCGTATCGACCGTTTTGATATATTTTCCGTAGGCGGTCATTACTTCAATAGCTTTTCCTGTTCTCAACAAATCATACCAGCGATGGTTCTCAAATGCAAGTTCATGACGTCGCTCATTGGCAACCACCTCGGCATTGATTGTTGTAACAGCAGGTAAACCTGCACGTGCACGTACCTGATTGACGTAGGGTGTTGCATCCCCTGCACGTCCTTGTTCCACCAGACATTCGGCTAACAATAACAGACAGTCCGCATAACGGTAAACAGGCCAATTATCGTCTGTATTTTCTATCTTGGAGTGTGCGTGACGGTATTTATTGATAAACGGATAGTTTATAGGGTAATCATTGATCTTGGGATCGCCGACTTTTAGTACATCGGCCACGACTAATGCGTTTGCCGCGTCCAGTGTACCGACTGCAACCGCGATAGACGGATCGACACGGAGATCTCCCGGCTCGTAAGAAGCAATCATTTCCGGTGTCGGGACATTCCAGCCTCCTGTCAGCAATGTACTGCAATCGGGAACACCTGTAATAATTTCCGCATTCGTTGTTTTGGGAATAAAGTAGTACAGCCAATCACTTTGCTGTCCTTGATCTCCCATTTGATATTGGATTTCGAAGATCGATTCTTTCCCGTTCTTTTTGGATGTGTCGTATATATCGGCGTAATCGGGGAGTAATTCATATCCCATATTCATGACATCTTTCAACTGTGCTTCCGCTGTCGCATAATCCCGGTCTGGCTTTGTCATTAATACATAAGCGTAAAGCATTTTGGCTGCTCCTTTGGTTGCCGCACCGTTTTGCGGGAATTTGACTGTCGGAAGTTTCTCTATGGCGTCTTTCACATCGTCGACGATGGCCGTATATACGTCGTTAACGGACGAACGGGGTAAGAATGCGTTGTCCGCTCCCGTCACTTCTTCCAGATGCAAAGGGATGTCTCCGTAGCATTGCACCAATTGGAAATACATGAAGGCACGGATGAATTTAGCTTCTCCGATCGTTTGATTTTTGAAATCATCGGGAAAACTTGTCCCTTCAATGCGGTTCAGAATGGTGTTGGCTCTTGAAATGCCTGTATAACATGCATAATACATTTCATTTGTCCACTGATTCTGGTCGTCTACGACAAAATCCGCAATGTTTTCGCGATACAGGATGTGTAGACCGCGATCCGCTTTATAGCGGGTGTAATGCGTGTTGTCGGAACGCATTTCTCCCATCAGATATCCTTGTCTTGCCGATACTCCCCGTAAAGCGGAATAGGCTCCGTTCACTGCTTGAGTGAATTGTTCCTGAGTTTTAAAGAATGTCGCATCATTCGGATAATATTGAGGCGTCAGATTCAGGAAATCTTCCGAACAAGAAGCCAAAGTCAATAATGCAACAACTAAACTAAATATCTTTTTCATGATCTTTCGTTTTAAATTTATAATTTATTTTCCTGTCAGAATGAGATGTTGCATCCGATACTGAATGTTCTTGGAACCGGGTAAGTCGTACGGTCTACCCCTAAACCGTTCCATCCCATATCTTCATTCATGGCTATTTCCGGGTTCATACCTGGGTATTTGGTGAATGTAGCCAATTGCTGGGCTGTTACATATACCCGGAGTTTGGAGAGATACTGGCTCGGTTTGATCGGAATCGTGTAGCCCAGAGTGATATTCTTTATGGTCAAATAGGAAGCATCATATACCCAACTGCTATTATTAAAGCGGAATAATTCCGTGGTACCGGCTTTTGTTCTCGGAACCTGTCCGTCACCCGGATTTTCCGGAGAACGCCAACGGTTGGCAACTTGTTTCAATACATTGAAACAACCGTCGATATTCAAAGTGTGCTCGTAGTTTGAATTTATGATGTCGCCGCCTACCTGTCCGCTGATCAGGATACTCAGGTCGAAGTTCTTCCAGGAAAATTCATTTGTCATACCATAAATGAAATCTGGATTCGGATCACCGATTTTTACGCGGTCATTATTGTCGATTATACCGTCAGGAACACCGTTGGGACCACTGACATCTTTCATGCGGACCGTTCCGATCTCGGATGAGGCATGCTTTGGCTGGGAGTTAAACTCTTCTTCGGTCATATATACGCCGTCAAATACATATCCCATGAATATACCGATAGGTTCTCCTACTGCTAAGCGGTTGAAATCTTCCTGGTTGGAATATCCGCCTTTCGGGGTGTTGTTGGTTCCCATTTGGGTTATCTCATTCCGGTTGAAGGCAATATTCAAATTGGTAGTCCATTTGAAATCACCGACAAGATTGCGGGATTGCAAAGTGATTTCATGTCCCCATGCTTTGTAATCACCGATATTGGAATAAATGTTGGAAAAGCCGGAAGCTCTCGGAATATCGACCTGATACAAAAGTCCGTCAACTTTCTTATTATAATAGTCATACATCAAGTAGATACGATCGTTTAGGAAACCGATATCGACACCTAAGTCCAGTTGCTTTGTTTCTTCCCAAGTTAGGTCATTGTTCCCTAAGTTACCCAATCCTTTTCCCGGAGCTAAAGAACCACCCAGGACATAGTTGTAAGTGCTAACTCCCGCAATATATCGGTAATTACCAATATTGTAGTTACCGGTTAATCCATAGCTGGCTCTTATTTTCAGATAATTCATAACATCGGTTACCGGTTCCATGAAAGCCTCGTCAGATACAATCCATCCGGCGGATATGGAAGGGAAGTTTGCATATTTATTACCTGTTCCGAAACGTGAGCACCCATCCCGGCGGAAAGTTGCCTGTAGTAAGTAACGATCTTTGAAACTGTAGTTTGCACGTGCAATGACGGAGGCCAGCGTCCATTGTTCGATGTTGTTGTCACCGTTTTTTGTGGCACCGGCACCCATCCAGGCGATATCATCACTTGGAAAGTCGGTTGCTGTCAGTTGGTTATATTCGTTGGAATATTTTTGTGCGCTGTAACCGACAAGTGCATCGATGTTGTGGTCTCCGAATTTATGGTTATACATCAACATATTTTCGATAGTCCAGCTATAATGGAAGTTGGTATTGTATTGTCCGCTTGCTTTCTGAGGGGGAGCAGTGAACATCGCTCCTCCGGATGTCGAAGGTGTAAAATCCCTGTAGTTCTTGGCTCCTAAATCGAAACCTGCCTGGAATTTATATTTGATGCCGTTCCATATATCCAGTTCTGCAAAAGCATTGCTTAATAAAGCCAAATCCTGTGTTTTACTTGTTTTTTCATGTAAAACGCGTATCCAGTTAGGCTGGGGGAACATGCCCGGAGAGTTTAAAGAAAGAATAGGTTCTCCGTTTTCATCGTAGGGATTTACAGTCGGGTCAGCCAAGAACGCAGCGCTTAATATCTGCCAGCCTCCGTCTGTATTTTGGTTGTTTTTGATTTGCAAGGTGGGAGCTATGTTCAGTCCCAATTTTAATCGGTCGTTTACCTGATAATCGTTGTTTGCACGTAAAGAATAACGTTCGAAATTAGAATTGTACATGACGCCATCCTGGCGGAAGTAGCCTAATACGATAGCCGTGTTGAACTTATCTTTATTGGCTGTCACACTGATACTGTAATTCTGTGTGGCGGCGTTGCGTGTCAGCAAGTCATACCAGTTGGTTCCGGCACCGTATTGGGATGGGTTTTGATATTGTTCCGGAACTCCTCCGGTATACCCTTCATATCTGGCTGCATCTTCGTAGTATTCTTTTTTGTATTGAGCAAATTCTTCCCCATTCATAACATCCGGAGTCTTTAATCCCTTTAAAGTCTGGATGCCGAATGAAGCGTTCACATCTACCTGGGTTTTGCCTTGTTTCCCTCTCTTCGTTGTGATCAGTACGACGCCATTGGCGGCGCGTGATCCATACAAAGAAGTGGCAGCGGCATCTTTCAGGATGGAAAAGGTTTCGATTTCATCCGGGTTGATACTGCTTAAGTCCATATTGACAGGGATCCCATCGACCACGAATAAAGGTGAACTGCCGCCATTGATAGAAGCTGCACCACGGATACGGAATCCCATGCCCTTACCCGGTTGTCCTGTTGACTGGTTGATTTGTACACCAGCTATCTGTCCTTGGAGCTTTTGAGCAAATTGCCCTACGGGAAAACTTTCTAATTCTCCTGCATCTATCTTTGAAACAGATCCGGTCAAATCCCTTTTTTTCTGCGTACCGTAGCTAACGACAACAAGTTCGTCCAGCTGGTTTACAGTCTCTTTCAGAACGATATTTAATGTTTTTTGGTTGGAGACAGGGATTGTTTTTGTTTCATATCCGATGAAACTGATGGTGAGTATTTGATTGGGGTTAACATCTATGGAAAAATTACCGTCCATGTCCGTAATAGTACCGATGGTAGTACCTTTGATGAAAATGTTTGCACCTGGTATAGGTTCTCCTTTTGCGTCGATAACCCGTCCGGACAGTTTACCGTTCGTTTGTTCTATACCACTGATGGAACCTGTGTTTGCATGAGCTGTTGAAATCACATATCCGGGGCTTAAAAATACTGATAATAGTACAGCTTTAGACAATAGATTGCTGTATATCGATTTGATCATAATATTAAAATTTAATTTAACAGTTGAAATACTCTAATTTTCTCTACTAAAACTTTTTAGGTGTGTTCTTTACTTCTCTCCATAGGCAAATGATTTAAAATTACAATTGAATTTGTTCTGGTAGAACTATGAACTATATGGTATGGATAATTATAAAAAAGTAGGCTCGGTCGTCGGTTTTGGTCTATCTGTAGAGGTTATTAGAGTCTTTTGGGAGGAAAAAAGGAGAATATCTTTTTTGAAAGAGTATCAATTTGACTAATTTTAATATCATTTTTGAAAACATCCGGTAGTTTTATATATCTAATTTTGTCACGGTAGCAAACAATAGACAAGAATAGCCTTAGTTCTACCAGAACTAAGGTATTCCAAAAGCATAATTATCGTTTCGGAATAACTATGCTTTTCTTGTTTTAGTTGTAACTGATCGTTACCTCTTTTTTATCGCTTTGGGAAAAACTTGTTGCCACATCCTGTATGTCCTGCAAAGTGAACTTGCCTGTTATCCGGATTACCACATAGTCCGAATCCGTGTCGGCCAGCATGATCATTTCGTTGATCAGGTCGCCGTTCTGGACGATGTAGAAAGAGGCGCGCGTGTCGTTGTCCTTGACCCGCATCAGTTCTTCGTGCGATTGGCCGATGAGGCTGCTGAATTCTTTCCGCATCTGGTCCCGTACCTCCCGCTTGTCGGAAGTGACGATCTGGAGGCTGTTTATTTTCCCTTTCAGGTTCATCAGGTTGAGGCCGCCGCTTTCTACGTTAGGGATCATGTCGAACATTTTCTTGGAGATGAAGACGGATGTCACGTTATCCATGTCGGCATATTTTTCGAACAGTTTGTCCTGGGCGAAGCACAGGCTGGTGCAGCAAAGAAACAGGATCAGGAATATATTCTTGGATTTCATAAGATTAATCGTTTAAATGTTTGTTTAAAATGTTGTTTACTTTATCTATCTCCTGCCCGGCATTGTCCACCTGGCTGATGCCTTTGTTGAGGTTCTGCGAGAGCAGGAGCAAAGCCTTTTCGGCGGCGACGGCGGCATCTTCCGGATTGGTGTAAGTGTCGCTGAGCCGGTCGTGGGCCTGATACGATGCTTCGTACTGGAAAAGGCCGATGCAGAGCAGGATGGAGGCGGCGATCCCGCTTAGCCAGTACAAAGTCTGTCTACGGGTCAATGAACGAGTCTTCTTTTCTTCCGTGGCAGCCCAGGCGTCGATCTGCTCTTCCAGCCTGCGGGAAAGTCCTTCGGGTAAAGCCTGCTCCTCTTGGAGGGCTTTGTTGATCAGTTCGTCTATCTTTTTATCGTTCATATTCGTATGTATAATATTTTTCAAGTTGTCCCCGGATTATTTTTCGTGCACGGGAAAGTAGCACCCGTATGTTGACGGCACTCAGGCCGGTGATCTGTTCTATCTCGTCCATCGAGCAGTCTTCGATCCCTCTCAACCGGAGGACTTGCCGCTGGTTTTCCGGCAGGCAGTCGATCAGGTGGCGGACTTGCTGCACTTTGTCTTGCATTTCCAGTTCTTCGTCCGGAGAAGAATCTGTCGAGAGGGTGACGGCTTCGGTGACATCTCCCTCATGCCTGCCCGCACGGGCAGAACGAAGATAATCGAGGCAAAGATTCTTGAGCAGCCTCACGCAGAAGGCTTCCGGCTTCCGGATATCGGACAGTTCATCCCGCCGGCTCCAAAGCTTATAGTAGGCATCTTGCAGGATATCTTCGGCATCGGCCTTGTTTCCGACCAGCGCGTAAGCGATCCGGAAGAGCTTGGGATGGAGGGGAAGGAACAGCCTTTTAAAGCTCTCAACATCCATCTTTGTGGTCGTTTATTACTTTCTCGATGTCAGACGGCTTGATCTTTCCTTTGATGCGGATCAGGGCATCGTCGCCACCGTCGGTCGTCAGGATTACCAGTTCGCGGATGACATCTTTGTCGATGCGTACCATTATTTTCGTCCGGTTCTCACCTTCACTGGTCGTGACCATTGTTTCGTAATTCGGGTCTTTCAGTTTTTTGATGGCAGTGCGGAGATCGTCTTTGACGGTACTGCCGCATTCCTCGAAAGAAAGGACTTCGATGCTGTTCACGCCCATCGTCTCGGTGAACAGGCTGCTTATTTTCATCAGGAACGGGCCGACCGTTACGCGGGTTACGTTTTTTTGCTTGGCAAAGTCGTTGAACAGTTTGTCCATGCTCTGGCCGTATCCTGCCTGGCAGGATAGGATGAGGATCAGGATTGCGATGTATTTTTTCATCTTTCTAATGTATTAATCGTTACTTATTCCGTTAGTTCCGGCTCTTCAATGCGCGCTATTGAAGAGCGTTCATCAAGTAGACGGGAACGGAAAAGCCATTGTTACAAAGAAAGAGAAAAAATTTATGATTTTTCCTTGCTTTCTGCTATTTCAACGAAATAAACGCTCGAACAGATCAGGAGGACAGCTATTAATTGGGGCCAACTGAAGCGGTCTTGTCCCAGTATCAGCGAGGTAATGGTCGCCACAATCAGGATCAGGTAGCCATAGATGGCAACCAGTGTGGTCTTCAGGTATTTTAGTCCGACCGGTATTAACAGGTAACTGATAACGGTCGGGAAGATCAGGACGAATGCCAGGACTGCCATCGGTTTCCAATGGATCGGGAGCGTGAAAAGTGTCGCTTCGAATCCTGTAAATCCGGAAACGATGATGGCAGAGAAGGCCGCACCGGAAAAGGTGTACCGCAGCATCGTCATAACTCCCACATGTTTCAATATCCGGTTGCTTGCAATCAGATAGATTGCATAAGCTATGGAACTTAGCAGGCAAAGCAGATTTCCGGTGAAGGCATCGGAGGCCAGGTCGTCGCTTTTCTGAGTCAGGATGCAGAGCAATGCGCCGCCTAATCCGATCAGGATACCGGTTATTTTCATCTTTGTGATTGTTTCTTTAAAGAAGATGACAGACAGAATGAATACCCAGATAGGCTGTAAACTGGAGAAAATGGAGCTTGATACAGGGGTCGTTTTGCTCAATCCCAGCAAGTAAAAGAACATAAAGCCATAAATGCCGAGTGCCCCCAACAGGAATAAGAGAATCTTTTCCCGGCGGGTGGAAGTCTCCGGTTTGGTGAACATGCCGATAATCCAGAACGCAAGAGCGGCAAACGTACAGCGCAGAGTTACACCCGTCAGCGGACTTATCCATAACGGCAGGAGGTATTTCAGCGCGTTCATATTCAACCCGCTGAAAGTTTTGGAAATAATCATGTAAATATTGGCTTCTCTTACTTTATTTTTCACGATGCTTGGGATTTTATGTTATACTTGTTTGATACGGTCGTCGAACAGGAACGAATCTTGTTTCAGGTAGGCCCATGCGGCAGCTATCAGGGCAATGGCCATATTGAAGATGAAAGCGAACTGCTGTGTCTCGATATGGAGCATATCCTTGAATATGTTTATAATGAAAGGGCAAAGAAGGATGGCCAGATAGTTCATGGCCATAACGAATGCCAGTGCAAGCGTCACTTTTTCAGGAATAGCCGTGCGGGTTGTTTTGTCGTAAGCTATCGGTTGTATGACACCGTAGCCTAACCCGGCAAAGATACAACCCAGCCCGATCAGCCATTCGGTGCGGGAAACGAGTATAAGCGCCATTCCGGCAGCGATCGAGACCATACAGGCAAACTTGGTCTTTTTGCCGAAGAAGGAGACGATTTGATTCAGTATAAATCCCGGCGCCATGATAGCCAGGAAAAACAGCGAGATCATAATACCCGAATTACCGCTGGTAAAATGATATTCCTTCATCAGGAAAGGAAGATTGAAGCTGATGATGATCACTAAGTAAGTAGCCAGCCCGTAGAACGACATGATCTGCATCAGGTGGGGGATCTGTATGCCGAACTTCCCGAAACTGCTATCGGCAGGCCCTTCCGCTTTCCGGTTAGTTGTGTTTATGCCTGTGCCGGGATACGGCGAAATATTCTTTTTCAGATAGAACGAGAGAACGATCGAGACCAGAGGAAACAGGTAAACGACAAACGGCAAATGCCAGTTCACCTCTGCCAGATATCCCGTCAGAACGGTTGCCAGCACTAACGTTATATTCGTAATGGCGGAACTAAGCCCGAACTGCTTCGTACGGTATGCTCCCGTAAAAAAGCGGGAAATCAAACCGGTGGAAAGCGGCACGATCAATCCGGAACCGATCCCCAACAATGCGCTGACTGCTATCAGTTGCCACATCTTTGTGGAAAGCAGGTACAGGATGCCGCTCAACGAGAAGATCACCAGCCCCACTTGCAGCAGAAGGATATTATTAATCTTCTCGGTCAGCTTTCCCGACAATATGATAAAAGGAATAATCAGCAACGACGGTAGCGACGAAAGCATCTGTATGTCCAGTTCCGTGGAATGCGGAAAGATCGCAGAAAGTTTCCCTAAGATAGGGGAGACAGCCAGGCCGGGCAACGCATTCAGTGCCGATATCGACCATATACCTATTAATGTGATAAGGGGAATCGTCCCCTGTCCGGTCTGTATTCGCATAATCGTTTCGTTAAATCATTATTTATTGTATTGAAACAATCCCGGATAACGAATGTTCATTATTTTAATAAACCCCAAATATCGTATGTTTAACCAAAAACGCAGAACAATTGCGGATAGTAGCTGTTTTTGCCATACACTCGGCCGAAAGAAGCCGATAACGCCATTAATAATTAAAAACAAAAAAGACATGGAAGATTCTAATTTCAGAAAAGGTGATGCCAAGACAGCAATCTTCGGCTCGGAAAAAATGTTACAAGCCTCTCCTGTAGACAAAATCCCTGATGGTCCTACCACCCCGGAAATCGCGTATCAAATGGTTAAAGACGAAACGTATGCACAGACACAGCCGCGCCTGAACCTGGCAACATTCGTAACTACCTACATGGATGACTATGCGACCAAATTGATGAACGAGGCGATCAACATCAATTACATCGATGAAACGGAATATCCGCGTATCGCCGTTATGAACGCCAAATGTATCAACATCGTAGCCAATTTGTGGAATACCCCCGAACAGGCAAAATGGAAAGCCGGAGCATTGGCTATCGGTTCGTCCGAAGCATGTATGTTAGGTGGTGTTGCAGCCTGGCTGCGCTGGCGTAAGAAAAGATTGGCCGCCGGTAAGCCTGTAGACAAACCGAACTTCGTTATCTCTACCGGATTCCAGGTCGTATGGGAAAAATTCGCCCAACTTTGGCAGATCGAAATGCGCCAGGTTCCTCTGACACTTGAAAAGACGACGCTCGATCCCGAAGAAGCATTGAAGATGTGTGATGAAAATACGATCTGTATCGTGCCGATCCAAGGGGTTACATGGACAGGTCTGAATGATGATGTAGAGGCTTTGGATAAAGCTCTCGATGCCTACAATGCGAAGACCGGATACGATATTCCTATTCACGTGGATGCTGCTTCCGGCGGCTTTATCCTTCCGTTCCTGAAACCGGAATTGAAATGGGACTTCCGTTTGAAATGGGTTCTTTCCATCAGCACATCCGGACATAAGTTCGGTCTGGTTTATCCGGGCTTGGGCTGGGTTGTCTGGAAAGACAAATCGTATCTGCCTGATTCGATGTCGTTCAGTGTAAACTATTTAGGGGCCAATATTACACAGGTCGGTTTGAACTTCTCCCGTCCTGCCGCTCAGATCCTCGGACAGTACTACCAGTTCATCCGTCTCGGATTCGAAGGATATAAAGCTGTCCAGGAAAACAGCATGGCAGTAACCCAATACTTGCATGACCAGATCGGCAAGATGGCTCCGTTCGTAAACTACAGTAACGAAGTCGTGAACCCGTTGTTCATCTGGTATCTGAAACCGGATTATGCAAAGAAGGCGAAATGGACACTGTACGACCTGCAGGATAAACTGAAACAAAACGGTTGGATGGTTCCGGCCTATACATTGCCTAATAATCTTGAAAACTATGTGGTGATGCGTATCGTAGCCCGCCAGGGATTCAGCCGCGACATGGCAGACATGTTGCTGAACGATATCACTGCCGCTATTGCAGAACTTGAAAAACTCGAATATCCGACTCCTACCCGTATCGCGCAGGATAAGAATCAGGAAGTGAAAGGTTCTGTATTTACTCATACGGGTGTGCCTCACAAGAAGTAATCCTGTTGACTATATATATCCAAGAGCGAGGAAGTTGCAGCCCTGTTGCGACTGCCTCCTCTTTCACTATCAATCTTTAATTACAGTTGTTTATGAATAAAACAATTTCCGTTTCACAAATAAAGGATGCTGCTCAGGAAGCCTACGCGCAATTCAAGGATAATACGGGTGGAAAGAATGCCGATTATATTCCTTACCTGGCTAATATCGACAAGAACCTGTTCGGTATCAGTATCTGCCTGTTAGACGGCAGAATCATTACGTTGGGTGATTCTTCCTACCGTTTCGGGATCGAGTCCGTTTCGAAAGTGCACACGGCTATCCTGGCATTGCGCCAATACGGGGCCGAAAAAGTACTGAAGATGATCGGGGCCGATGCAACCGGCCTTCCGTTCAACTCCATCATGGCGATCTTGCTGGAAAACGACCATCCTTCCACTCCGTTGGTAAACGCCGGGGCGATCACAGCTTGCAGCATGGTGCAACCGGTCGGCGATTCCGACAAGAAGTGGGAAGCGATCGTTTCGAACATCACCGACCTTTGCGGGAGTGCCCCGCAGCTGATCGACGAACTGTATAAGTCCGAGACAGCAACCAATTTCAACAACCGTTCCATCGCCTGGTTGCTAAAGAACTACAACCGTATCTACGACGATCCGGATATGTCGCTCGACCTATACACCCGCCAGTGCTCACTGGGTATCACAGCCGAACAGCTTTCCATCGCCGCAGCAACTGTTGCCAACGACGGCGTGAACCCGGTTACCAAGAAGCCTGTCTTCGACGCTTCCTTGTCTCCTAAGATCACCTCTTTAGTGGCTACAGTCGGTTTCTATGAACGTACGGGAGACTGGTTGTACACCTCCGGTATTCCTGCCAAAACGGGTGTAGGCGGCGGCGTGATGGGGATCATGCCGGGACATTTCGGTATCTCGGCCTTCGCTCCTCCTTTGGACAGTTCCGGCAATTCCGTAAAAGCTCAATTGGCAATAAAATACATAATGAATAAACTGGGCATCTCCATCTTTGGCAGTACCCGGTTTACAATCACCGATTAAAACGGTTTATTCTTTTAGTTGACGAGTCTCCACGCCCCTGTGTAAACAGGGTGACGGGAGGCTCGTTTTTTGTGTCTATCCGATGCAACGGAATGGAGAGATCGTGCATCAATTTTTTAGAGGATGTTTTGTGAATTATTACATTTTGTAATTGCATTATCCGTATATTTGTTGCAATCAGTAATTAATCAAAATACAGGTTTACAGAAAGGAATGATTGCCTGCCGGAAATGTTTGCCACGTACATGCGAACCTTGTGTTAACTTATGTTCGTCTTCTTGCCAAAAGAATATATTAATTTAGGATGTTAACTTTTAAAACAAATCAGAGAATATGAAAACAAGAGAAACAAGAGAAACAAGAAAAAATAATCAATGGCTATTGCCTTTTGATAATCCTAAATTTGTATTCCTTTATCATGTCGGATGTGTTTCAGAAAAACAAGAGGGGGAAAATGGAAGAGCCGTGGTGTAAAAAGAGTAATTTCTCTAATAAAGCGAACCTTATGTAAACAAATTTGTTTACCTTTGTGAAAAGGATAAAATTATGGATAGCCGTATTGATATAATAAAAGGTATTCATCCCGGAAAATTTATTGAAAGGGAATTGAAAAAAGGAAATTTGACTCAGCGTTCTCTGGCAGAGGCAACAGGTATTCCATATCAAACTATTAATGCAATTATTGCAGGCAGACGAAACTTAACAACGGAGCAAGCCATAAAAATAGATTCTGTATTGAACTTGGAAGAGGGTTTTTTCTCTATACTTCAAGTTTATTATGACATAAAACAGTATAGAGAGAAAGAATTAGCTAATCTGTATACTGGTAGTCCACGTATTCGTCGAATACTTTTTTGGGACACGGATTTCGACAAAATCAACTGGGGTAAGTATAAAGATGCTGTTATCAAGCGGGTATTAGAGAGAGGTAATGAAGAAGAAATCAATGAAATTCAAAATTTTTATAATCTTTCGACAGGTCAACTAAAACTATATAAGCCGAGGAAAATACGTCAATATAGATTAAACCAAAAAACGAATGACTAAGAAAAACGCTAATAAACTGCATTATGAAACGGTTAGTCCTCTATTGAGGAAGATTCTCAATGATATAATGGGGAATTCTATTTTTGAGCCGTTCTATTTGGTTGGTGGTACTTCTTTGAGCTTGCGGTTAGGACATAGGAAGTCGGTAGATATTGATTTGTTTACCAATGTCCCTTATGGAAGCTTGGATTTTACTGTATATGAAAACTTTTTTCGGAATAACTATCAATACTACTATTGTGCAGATAAAACAGACCTTGTCGGGTTTGGGCGTTCGTATTATATTGGAAATTTGGAAGACGATAGCATAAAAGTAGATTTGTTTTATCACGATGAGATTATAGACCCATGCGATATAGTTGATGGTATACGAATGGCAAGTCTTCCCGATGTTACAGCGATGAAAATAGATGTTATTTCCCGAATTGGTCGTAAAAAGGATTTTTGGGATTTACACGAACTGCTGAATACTTATACTATTTCTCAAATGATATCCTTTCATAAACAGCGGTATGAATACACGCATGACAAAAAGGAAATAATTTCCAATCTTACTGATTTTTCTTCTGCTGATAAGGAGCTTGACCCTATCTGTCTGAAAGAGAAAGAGTGGGAATTAATAAAGTTGGACTTTGTGGAACTGATGAAACTAAAATCTTAATGGGATGGGGTATTTGTATGGAGTAATTCATGGTGATTGCCAAAATCAGACACTAATCATGTATTAAGAGATAAAACTATCGTAAAACAAAAAAATGACAATAACCCCTTTTTTGCCCTTTTTCTATTTCATCTCAAATTCCGGTTCATTTTGATCTTACATTTTATCCGGTCAGACGGTTTTTGTTTGACAACAGAAAGTATGTGGTAGGCAGCTTGTCCGGTTATCGCTTCTGTTTTGTCAGTCTGAGTAGGAAAAACAGGGAAATGTGATAAAGTCCAACTCCCGGAGAATCGAATATTTGCAGACGAGGTCGGGGCGCTTATCATTTATGGAGAAATTTTTTTTCTGGCCTCTCACTGTGAGCTGCGCAGAATTTTGCCATGACGACCGTCTTCGTTGCCGTGGGTTGCCGGGTTCATGGGTAATGACGACCGTCTTCACGGCGATGAAGTCCCTTGCCATAGTGATGACGACCGTCCTCATGGCGATAAACCTGCAAATAAATGGAAAAAGTGCGTTTTACCTTCAAAAAGAAGAATATCTGAATTCTTTTATCGCCAAATCTACCAATTGTTAAATAACTTGTTTTTTACAATAAGTGATCTTGAATTTATTTGTTTATTTGAGTAGGGTCGGCCGGTTTGGCATCAACTGCTTGTCCGGCGGGGGCAGGATGCGTTTTATTATAATAATCTTCTTTTTTCTTGTTTGCTGCCTGCACCAGGCTTGTGACGTAGACGGTGAAGATCGGGAACATCATCATGCCGAGAGCGGCTAACAGGACCGACAAGATGCGGCCTGTAGGCGTGACCGCGATGATGTTCGAGCCGACGGTCGTCACGTCCATGAAAGCCCACCAGAGGGCGTCGCTGTAATCCCTGACTTCGGGGTTCACTTTATGTTCGAGCACGAAAAATATCAGGCTGGAGAAATAGACCATCGCCAACAACATCGTCAGGTAGGAGACGAAGAGCCCGGAAGCCCGGTTGGAGGTCAACCAGCCTACGACGATCGCCAGTGCCCATCCGCTGCGTACAAGCGGGATGAAACGCAGGAAATAGGTCACCTCGGCCGAGAAAGTGAAACCATAGTAATCTATAATATTAAGATAAGGAATCGAAACCAGCAGGAAGATAAAGTGAGTCTGCAAATAGTGTAATTTATGTTTTGATAAGAAGAACTCCAACACGAAATCGGCGATGAAGAACATGCAGATCCAGAACTGCGTCTTCAGATACGACGTTTGCGTGATAAACGGAATGTTGTTGAACGTGTCGATCGAAATATCAACAATAAGAAAAAGCGAGAGTAGCAATATCATCACATGAAGCACTCCGTAAATGCCCCGCTTTTCATAAAAAAAGTCGTTGAATGCAGTTCTCATTATCTTTAAATATTTAGTATTTATTTGGTAAATGTTGATTTATGGGTGAGCAAACAGACAAGGCAGCGTCTTGTGCCGCAGGTTCTCTTTTGCCGTCTGCTTCAGCAGACGGATAGATGATTGTTCCGGCTTTGCCGGTTCCTCTGTGGGTTTTAACCCCTTTAAATACAATAGATGAAAGGGACTGAAGTCCACAGAGGAAGAGGCTTTGCCTCTAAATCTTTTAAACCGTCTGCTGAATCAGACGGCAAAAGAGAGCCTTCAGTCACGAGACAAACTTCGTTTGTTAGCTCGCTGATAAATCATCATTTATATTTTATCCGATGAAACAACAAAATGACACCTTTTGTTTTTAACACTTGTCTGTTAATTAACCAAGTTTTACATACAGTTGACAAACTAACACAAAAAGGAGTTGTTATACTGTCAATACGAGCGAAACTAAACAAAACAAAATTCACATTTTAATAGTAAAATTCATGGCAAATATTGGAAAAGCAGTAAAACTTGGAGTATTTACTCTTGCGATTATGAATGTTACGGCAGTCGTGTCACTACGCGGACTGCCGGCCGAGGCTGTGTATGGACTGAGTTCAGCCTTTTATTATCTGTTTGCAGCAATCGTGTTCTTAATTCCTACCTCGTTGGTGGCAGCCGAGTTGGCCGCCATGTTCCAGGATAAACAGGGTGGGGTGTTCCGATGGGTAGGAGAGGCCTATGGCAAGAAATGGGGCTTCTTAGCTATCTGGGTGCAATGGATCGAAAGTACGATCTGGTATCCGACCGTTTTGACTTTCGGGGCCGTTTCCATCGCGTTTATCGGGATGAACGATGCGCACGACATGACGCTGGCTTCAAACAAAATGTACACGCTGGTTGTGGTATTGATTATTTACTGGCTTGCGACGTTTATCTCTTTGAAGGGTTTGAGCTGGGTCGGTAAGGTGGCTAAAGTAGGTGGTATCGTCGGGACGATCATCCCTGCCGGTTTGCTGATTATCTTGGCTGTTGTGTATCTGGCTTCCGGCGGTCATTCCAATATGGATTTCCACGGAAATTTCTTCCCCGACTTTACGAAGTTCGACAACCTGGTGCTTGCATCCAGTATCTTCCTCTTTTATGCCGGTATGGAAATGGGCGGTATTCACGTGAAAGATGTGCAGAACCCTTCCGTCAACTATCCGAAGGCAGTGTTTATCGGTGCGTTGATTACCGTTTTGATCTTCGTGTTGGGAACATTCGCATTGGGTATCATTATCCCGCAGAAGGATATTAACCTGACACAGAGTTTGCTGGTCGGTTTCGACAACTATTTCAAGTTTATCCATGCTTCCTGGCTGTCGCCCGTTATCGCCGTTGCGTTGGCTTTCGGTGTGCTGGCTGGTGTATTGACATGGGTTGCCGGTCCGTCAAAAGGTATCTTTGCCGTTGGTAAAGCCGGTTATCTGCCTCCGTTCTTCCAGAAAACAAACAAGTTGGGCGTACAGAAAAATATCCTGCTGATCCAGGGCTTGGCTGTTACATTCCTGAGCTTGCTGTTCGTGGTCATGCCTTCCGTGCAGAGTTTCTATCAGATTTTGTCGCAGTTGACGGTTATCCTTTACCTGATTATGTACATGCTGATGTTCTCCGGTGCGATCGCATTGCGTTACCGGATGAAGAAAGCCGGTCGTCCGTTCCGTATCGGTAAGAGTGGCAACGGGCTGATGTGGTTTATCGGCGGTCTTGGTTTCTGCGGTTCATTGCTCGCTTTCATCCTGAGCTTTATCCCGCCGAGCCAGATTTCTACAGGTAACAATACCGTTTGGTTTGCCGTGCTGATTATCGGCGCTATCGTGGTGGTAGCCGCTCCGTTCATCATCTATGCTGCCAAGAAACCGTCTTGGGTGGATCCGAATACAGAGTTCGAACCGTTCCATTGGGAAGTCGACAAACAGGTACAAGGAACCGGCAGCAGCAATACGGCAGGCGCATCCTCCTCCGGAACGTCCCCTAAGGCGTAAATCCGTGCGCGATGGGTTTGCCTCTGGCAAGTGATATGCTTTATTGGCAATAGAATGAAACAAAAGGATGTATCAAAACTCCCCCGTTCCCGCGCCAAGCACGGGGACAAGGGGCTTTGGATGCATCCTCTTGTTATTTAAAGACTAAGAAACTGTTTTGATTTTTTACAAACAGCCTTATTTATTATTTTATTGTTGTTTTCGCCTATGCTTTGAGCGTCTTTTCAGTCATATCCGTCCCTCCTCTTCGTCAGATAGCCCGCTATCTTCCTCATCAGAGTGACGGATCTGCCTCAAAAAGCCATCTCAAATCATGGGGCGAAAAAATCAAAACAGTTTCTAATACTTCGTGAGGTTTTACCAACCTGTGTTCTGTACCAGATTCTCGTTCATGTCTATTTCTTCCTGCGGGATCGGCCAGAGCTTATATTTCTCTTCAGTCGCTTTGGTGGAAAGGACTTTTCCCACAACGTCTACCTGTGCCTGGTTGTCTGTCATAGAGATCAGCAAGCCCCAACGTTTCAAGTCATTGTAACGGATGCCTTCGGCTGCGAATTCGATAGCCCTTTCGTGTTTGATCCGTTCGAATACCTGTTCTTTACCCGTTGCCTGCAAGTATGACGGTCCGGAGTTCAGGAGCGCGATGCCAGCTCTTTGGCGTACCTGGTTGATCAACTCGACAGCCTTTGGCTGGTTGCCGTTTTCGTTATAGCATTCGGCAAGCATCAGCAATACGTCTGCGTAGCGGATCAGCGGGAAATTAGTCGGCGAATGGAAACGGTCCGTGATCAATCCGTCCATGTCATATTCGGGGACAAATTTGCGATACAGATAGGTGTTATGCCCGAAAGCATTACGTACGTATCCGTTGGTCTCGTTTGACGGGTTCGATGGAGCGATAATCATTTCACAATCTTTGGCGGCATTGTTTACCCACCCTTTATACTTGTTGGCTGTGTAAGGCAGGATAATAGTCGATTCCATGCGCGGATCGCGTTCTGCATACATCTTTTGCAAAGTTGCGACACTTTCCGGATATTCGGCTACGTATTTGCCGTCCGCATCAAACGTGCTGTAGAATACATTCTCCTTCACCGTGTTGTCTGTCGAGAAGCCGGGGAAAAGCTCGTCCCAGTCGAACGGCCGTCCATCCTTGTATTCATACATATCCACCAGTTCGACCGATGGAACCAGGCAGTTGATACAACCTCCATAAGAAGCCCGGTTGGCAATATAATGGACCGGCATGCCGTAAGCAGTACTTGCCCCGCCCAGGTTCTGGACGGCAAAGATCATTTCCGTGCTTTCGTCTCCACCCGGTTTGAACAGTCCGGCATAGTCCGGATAAAGGGCATAGCCGTAACCACCGTTGCAGACTTCTTCAAAGGCCGTTGCTGCATCCTGGTATTGTTTGTTATAGAGCAGGACTTTTCCTTTCAGGGCGTATGCCGTACCCCTGGTGACACGTCCTTTATCGGCATCGTCCCATGCCTTGGGAAGAGTGGAGCAGGCATATTCCAGATCGGCCAGAATGAAGTTGCGCACTTCTTCTTCCGTATTCCGGGTTTTGTACATATTATCGTATTCTTTATCTACCTCGGTTGTTTCGTCGTAGATGGGTACGCCCCCGTAGAGGTTCAACAATTCGTTGTAGAAAAAGGCACGCATGAAACGGGCTTCGGCGGTATACTGGTTGATCAGGCTTTCGTCCATATCTACGCGTTTTATATTTGTGATCAGGGTGTTCGAACGTGCGATCCCGTCGTACATGCGTTTCCAGATGTCTTTGAACAAACCGGTAGTCGAATTGCTTTGTCCCTGGGCTACTTCGATAAAGCCATAAACGCCCCAGTTCAACCCGATACCGATATCTGCCAAACAATCGCGAGTATAATATATGCCGAAAGCATCATCTTTTTTGAGGGAACTGTAGATCCCCATCATGCCCTCTTTCGCATCAGCTTCGTCCTGCCAGAAAGAACCGCTCGATACTTTATCGGCAGGATATTGATCCATGTCGTAGCATCCTGTTAATAGAAGGAGGCTCGATAGAGCTGTTAAGCCTATATGTTTAATTGATTTTTTCATGATCCTGATATTTAAAATTCTATATTAACACCAATAACTGCCTGTCTCATGGTCGGGTAGGTCAACTGATCCAGTTCGGGATCGATGCCTTTGTAGCTTGTGAACGTAAAGAAGTTTTCCAAGCTCCCGTAGATACGCAATTTCTGTAATTGAATCTTGCTCAGCAAATGCTTCGGGATACTGTATCCTAACTGGATGTTCCGTATCTTCAGATAATTTTTATTCTGTATCCACAGCGTGTTTGCCTGGTTGTTGATGGCGTTCTGGTAGGTCAAACGCGGATATTTGGCGTTTGTCATGCCTTCCGCCCAGCTATTTTCGGCGATCTCTTTCGTGATCTGGTAGCCTCTCTGTACGCTTGTGCTGAAGTATTTCTCATTCAGATACCCTTTTGCACCGGCTACGCCCTGCATGAAGATCGAGAAGTCGATTCCTTTGTAAGCGGCAGACAATGTCAGGCCGAATGTATGTTTCGGGATCGTGCTGCCTACAACTTTGCGGTCTTTGTTCGGGTCGATGATACCGTCTCCATCCTGGTCTTTGAACAAGATATCCCCTTTGCCCGGAGTCGCTCCCAGTTTGCTGAATGCGTCCGGATTCTTGGCGATCATGTTGTTGACGATTGCCAAGTCTTCGTCTGTCTGGATGATACGGTCTGCTTCGTACATGTACATCGAACCGATGGCTTCGCCTTCTTTGGTCATATAGATTCCGTCCAAACTATAATCTTTGCCCTTGAATTTGTCCACATTATTCGTGACATACATATAGTTTCCGTTGATGCTGTAGCTGAAATCGTTGATCTGGTCTCTCCAACCTAAAGACAGTTCGATACCCTTATTGGTAACCTGTGCTGCATTGGAGGTCGGAGTCGAGGCTGCACCGTGCACCAATGGAGACGGCAGTTGGATCAAGATTCCTTCTGTCTGCTTGTTGAACCAGTCGAATGTTCCGTACAAACGGTTGTTCAGAACACCGAAATCGAAACCGATATCGGTTACTTTGGTCTTTTCCCAAGTCAGGTTGGCATTTGCCAGTGCGGTAATGGACCAACCGGTGTTGACCGCGTTATTCAGGATGTAATTAGCTGCTCCATAGCTGGAAATAGCAGAATAGTTGCCAACCGAGTTATTACCCAATGCACCGTAAGAAGCACGAATCTTCAGATTGTCGAGCCATTCGGCATCTTCCATGAAAGCTTCCTGGTCGATACGCCATGCCAGTGATCCGGAAGGGAAGTAACCCCAGCGGTGGTCGGACAGGAAACGGGAGGAACCGTCGGAACGAAGGTTGAACTCGGCCAGATATTTATTTTCCCAGTCCAGGTTGATACGTCCGAAGTAGGAACGCATCACCCATTGGGTACGGTTACCGTTTGCACTGATTTCACCGTTTGCGGCATCTAATACGCTTCCATTGGGAACAGTCAGGTCCTTGCGGCTGACGGTGTGCCATTCATACTGGTATTGTTCCTGGCTTGCGCCCGCCATTACTTGTAATCCCAGGCGGTCATCCAGAAAACGATGGTTGTAGTTGGCTACGACGTCCATGTAGTTGCGTTCGCGGTCATATTGCTTTTGAGTGATATAACTTTGTCCTTCGCCGTAAAACATGATCTGGTTCGTTCCGAAATTCCATATATCGTTGAAAACAGGCATTGTCTTCACGCTTTGTCCGGTATATTCATACGAGTAAGATCCTGTAACCGATAAATCCTTGATCGGTTGCAAAGTGATGAAAAAGCGGGATTTAACATTGCGGGTGATGTTGCTTCCTGTCGTGGAGTTCAGAGCCAACCGGATATTGTTTCCGGATTCGGACACGTCGTCTTCCGGGTTCTGGATACCTCCGTAACGTCCGTCATGCTTCAGGATCATGGCGGGAGAAGTCGCCCAGCCCCAGGTGAATGCTCCGACAGAGGCTTGTTCGCCTGCTTCGGTAGCAGTTTGTCCGGCATTTCCCGGATCGGCTTTACCAACAAAACCGCTGGCATTGATACCCATCTTCAACCAGGAGGTCAGCTGGGCGGTAATGTTCGTGCGGGCATTGTATTTGCGGTAACCGGCATTTTCCAATACTCCCGGATTATCGAAATAACCGAAAGCGCCGTAAAACTGGATTTTGTCCGTACCTCCGCTCATGGACAGGTTATGCTGGGTTCCTACGCCGTTCTGGAAAGCCGCGTCGATCCAGTTCGTGTTCGGATATTTCAGCGGGTTTTGCCCGTTGTCGCTTCTCCATTCGGAAATAGCCGTGGAACTGTACGGGGTAGCCATGTCGCTGTTTACATATCCACTATTGATATATTCCATATAGTCCGCATAGTTGCTTACAGGGTCTAATACTCCCGGACGGATGCTCTGGAAAGATACATATCCGTTGTAAGAAACTGACAGTTTACCCGATTTACCGGATTTAGTCGTGATCAGGATTACGCCATTGGCGGCACGAGAACCGTAAATAGCGGCTGAAGAGGCATCTTTCAGTACCGAAATATTTTCGATATCCTGCACGTTCAGGCTGCTCATTTCGCCTTCCATACCGTCGATTATCACCAGCGGGGCGGCATTATTGAGAGTACCCTGCCCGCGAATCAGGATGCTGGCATTGTCATCGCCCGGACGGTTGTTGGATGATGTTACTTGCAGACCGGCTGCGACACCGGCCAAGGCGTTTGTCACGTTCGTGATCGGGCGGCTTTCAGCCAGTTCATTCATATCGACCGAAGCCACCGAACCCGACAGATTGACCTTTTTCTGTGTCCCGAAACCGACCACTACCACTTCTTCCAAAGCCTGGGTATCTTCTTTCAACTGGACATTGAGAGTCGACTCGTTGCCTAATTTGATACGGCGGGTAGCATATCCGATGTAAGAGATCTGGATGGTTTCGCCCGGAGAGGCAGACAGTGAGAAATGGCCGGATCCGTCGGTGATCGTTCCGTTGCTCGTGCCTTCTACGGATACGTTCACGCCGATCAGCGGTTCACCGTATTCGTCGGTGATCGTCCCGGTGATTCTCTTGACCGACTGCATGACGACGGGGCTTTCTGTTTTCTCCCCTTTCATCAGCATGATGCTGTTTCCCTGCATGGCATAGACAATATCGGTGTTCTTGAATATGTTTTGCAGGATGTCTGCAACGGATTGATTGGTTGCATGTACGGAAACCTTACGGGTAAGGTCTACTTCGTTCTTATTAAATATAAACAGGTAATCCGTTTGCTGTTCGATTTGATTGATCAGCACCTGGATATTTATGTTTTCGCTGTTGATGGAAACTTTGGCAACTTGCGAGCTGGCTTCCGTAGCGAATAGCCCCGTTATGAAAATGAAGAGAGATGCAAAGGTTATTTTCATAATGCGCAATATATGTTTGTTAGTCATTTTTAATGGGATATAGAAATCCCTGTATAAATTATTTTTCATACATTTATAGCCTTGTATTAGTTAATACTTAAGATAATTAAAATCCTGTCTGGTATTGACTTAGCCGGAGTGTGTCGGTAGCGCGTTCCGGCTTTTTTATGTATTCTTTCCTTTCTCCATAGGCAGCATAGATTTAAGATGTTAATAACTCTTGTTTATTTTATTATGATTGTACTCTCCTTGTCGTCTTTTTTCTCGTATTTGAATTTTGTCCTGAGCTGTAAGGTCTTCAGGACATGTTCCACCCCGTCGCTGGTTCGGAATTTGCCGCTGTAGCGCTGGTTGAGGATTCGGGTGTTTTCAATGATGATGTTGACATCGAAATAGAGTTGCAGCTTCTTGAACAGGTCACTGATCGTGTTGTCGTCAAAGCAAATCAGCCCTTCTTTCCACAGGAAATAATTGTACTGGGTGATCGGGGAGGTTTTAAGCTGCCCGTGTTCCATGTAGGCCTTTTTGTTGGGTTCCAGGAGGAGATTGTCCCGGTGGTTGGCCGATTCGATCTGTACCGAACCTTTCAGCAACGCGGTCTCGAAGACGGGATTTCCTTTATAGGCATGGACATTGAACTCCGTACCTAAAACCTTTATGTCGTACTGCTCGGTCTTGACGATGAACGGTCTGTTTTTGTTGTGGGTCACGTTGAAATAGCCTTCGCCATCCAGCGTGACGCTGCGGTTATCGCCCTCGAAATGGCTGGGGAAAGTCAGGGTCGTTTTAGCATTCAGCCAGACTTTCGTGCTATCCGACAGTGTCAGTTCGGCACGCTGTCCGGCAGGAACATAAATCGTTTGCATGATAGCTTCCTGCCGGACAGGTTCCGGCTCCGGTCTGTTATATATGGACACAACTGAAAAAGCAATGGCGAATATGGCGGCTATTTTCAGTAGTTCCCGCCCGATCGACCATAATGTCCGGCGTTTCCGTACCTCAGAAATTATTTCTGAGGCAACAGGAGCCGGCTCCTGTTGCCAGATCGTTATGTTATAGAGTTTGCGTAAGGCGAGATATTCTTCCATATTCTCCTTATCGGCGTCTACCCATCGGGTAACGGCCTCCTTTTCTTCGGGGCTTGCGTCGCCAATAATATATTTATGTAATATCTCCTTATCCATAATTTTCTCTCCAGGAGGCAGATTTTTCCGCCCTCTTATTAATAAAACGATTCGGAAACGAACATCCCTAACCGGAAAACGAAGATTATTCAATTAAAAGTAAAAAAGATAAAACGGGCAGATAATCTTTCAGCCTCAGGCGTAACGGCTTGAGCGCTTTTGTGATATGATATTCCACGCCTTTTACCGAGATACCTAACTGTGCTGCAATCTCTTTATTCGATCTGTTCTGGAAACGGCTCATGATGAATATATGGCGTGTCTGTTCGGGCAGGGTCGCCAGCGTGTCTGCGATAATCTTTTTCACTTCCTCGGAGAATATTTCTTCAGGATCGCATGCCTGCAAGGTGGAGATACGGATTTCCAGTTCGCGCTGGCTCATGTTGCTCATCGAATGGATGGCTTCTGCCTTGATGGCCTCGTGTTTCAGATGGTCGAGCGATTTGTTTTTGAGGATTGTAAGCAGCAAGGCATCGGTATAGTCCGTTTCTTTTTCTTTCAGGCTTTCCCATAGCTTGATCAGCGCGTCGGATACAATGTCTTCGGCTACGGATTCATCATGTACAAACGATTTCGTAAACAGGAAGGCTTTCCTGTAGTACCGTGTGTATAAAGTATTAAAGCTATGTATTTCCCTATGAGACATTTATTTATATTTGTATTCCATACGCTTCTGGTAGCAAATATAAATAAAAATATGAGATTGGCGCGAGAAGTGAGATGAAAAGCGGCCCCGCTCTGGTTAAAATTGAATAGAGGTGTGTTGTTGGCGATAAGTTGAGAAGGGATAAGATGGGCGGGGGCGCTTTCATATGCCTTTTGAGTAGTAAAGTTCGGCGTATTAGCCGGTGGCAAGCGGAGGGATAGAGCTTGCCACGGCTGTTACACCTAACATAACCAAAACATAAAATAAAACTTACACTACAGAATCATATTTTCCATATTTCCTTCAACGGGAAGCCATTCACTGGTACTAACATTTTCGAGAGTGATGTCTTTACCGTTGAAAAGGAGGTCGTATATATATCTTTTCCCTTTTTCCCACTTCGTATCGGCGGGAACTTTATATTTGAATGTCGTTTCATTGATGGTGAAGAGCACTTCCACATCTCCGTCTGTCCTGATATGCGATGTCGGGATCACCATCAGTTGCTGCGGCTCGTCCGGTATCTTTTTCAGCATACGCGGAGAGTTCAGCTTCAGACGGGTGGAGGCATTCGTCCCGGCACATCCGCCGATGTTTCCGGTTTTAATATTCATCCTGCCTCTGAAGCAGAGGGCTGTTCCGCCGGCTTTATTCCCGATCTGGATGGCGTGGAGCAGGAAACAGCCTTCCGTTTCCGGTGTCAGGCGCAACTGGAAGCTCAGGAGCGAAAGCGTATGATTCATATTGAGCAGCGCGACCGGGGAAATCCGGTTGACCGCCCGTTGTCCGCTGGCCTGTATACCGTACATGTAATCTTTCGTCAGGGAAGCATCCGGCGATATGCGTACCGGAATATTCTCCGGGTCGAAGTTTACTTGCGATTGATACGGATAATAGGCATAAACGCTGACCGGTTCCTCACGCAGATAGACTGTGGGTGACTGGCTCCAGTTCAGTTTGTTGTTAACCAAATAGGCTTCAGCCCGTACGTTTTTGTAATCCGGATTGCTATCGTAGATATTGCCGGTGTTTTCCGAGACAACATGCAACCCGATAACCGACCCTTTTGTAAATTCTTGCATAAAATTGGGTGACTTTGTTGTCAGCACCTTTGTTATTATTCTTAAAGGTTGCTCTTTTATGCCTAAATTTTCAATAAGTCCCGGATCGTAGTCGTTTGTACAGCTAAAAATACTAACCGTCATCATCATAAATAGTAGTAATTTATCCATTCTTTGTGTTATTTTTGTGAAATGATTACAGGTGCAAAGATCAGTCAGTTTGGGGAGGTAGAGAGTGCATTCGGTATAAAACCACGATGAAATCGTATAAAACCGCAGGGTGCAAATTGTCTACAGGCGTCAAATTGTCTACTAATGCTTCATATCAACTATTTAATGCTTCAATTTGTTTACTTAATACGAGGGATATATTATGTTGGACAAAATTCAGTTTTTATTAAGCTTACAAATCATAGGGTTCTGTATTTTCGGGGGAATCACCCTGTTGCTTCGGGCCGGTGATAACCGGGCGAAAAAGATTCTGGGATGGGGCATGTTTTTGTGGGCTTTCCTGGCAGTCATCAGATTGTCTGTGAACCTTTATCTGCATGAACCCAAAGAGGCTTTCCATCCGGATATCCTGATCATGGGCGCTTTGGTGACGGCAACGCTCGCCTGTTATGTGATCGAGGTTTTACGGCCTGGCTATCTTACCTGCAAACGATCTTTTCTATTTATCAGTCCTGTTATTTTCGGGGGCTTGGCTTATCTGACCTACCGTTTGTCCGGAGGTGAAATTCATACCTATTATTCGGTACGTGAGGTGTTTGAATTTTTTAATATGGATGTTTTGCTCCGTATGACGGTCTTTTTGCTGACCTTATTCTATATGGTTTTGCCTGTTTATCTGATAGCACGGTACAGTAAAGATTTCAAGGTTTTCTTGGCAGAGAATGTTTCCGATCCGGAAGAATATGATTTGGAATGGTTAAAGAAAACCATGATAATACTAATTGTCATGTATGGCTTTTATCTTGTTTTATTGCTAACCGATACGCCTTTAATGTATGTGATCGACAAAACGGTACTGCTGTTTGCCTGGTATTATTTCTTCTATAAGGCGCTATTCCTGAAGGTCGTTGTCCTGGAACATTCCTTTAAGGACGGATGGGATTTGCCGTATCAGGAGCAGGATGCGGGTGACGATGACGATGAACACAAGATTCTCGGTAAACGCTATGCTGAGGAAGTAAATGCATGGTTTGAAAGAGAAAAACCGTATCTTCGCGAAGATTTACGCCTGACGGATTTGCAACGGGTCTTTCCTATCAGCCGTTCTTATCTTTCCCAACTGTTTAACCGGGAGCTGGGACAATCGTTTTCCGATTATGTCAACCAGTTCCGGATCGAGGAGAGCAAACGTCTGATGGAGGCCGAGCCCAATGCCAGTATACAGGAGATTGCCGAACGTTCCGGATTCCATTCGATTAGTACGTTCCGGCGGGCTTTCCAGAAGTGTACGGGTACGATTCCGTCGGAGTATAAGAATAGCAAGTAAACAAATAACGATCTTTATTCTGCCATGAGCACTGTTCAAACTACTACTGCCAGATCGCATATTGTCTGGCTGGATGTTCTTCGTCTTGTCGCAATCCTGATGGTGATTGCCATTCATTGCACCGACCCGTTTAACGCTTCGCCTGAGTCGCGTGCCGATCCTGAATTTAATTTCTGGGGTTCTGTTTACGGCTCCATGCTGCGTGCCAGTGTGCCGCTTTTTGTGATGATGACCGGATTCCTTTTGTTGCCTGTCAGGCAGGAGGCTTCCGCCTTTTATAAGAAACGCATTCCGCGTGTGTTATTTCCATTCCTGATCTGGTCTGTCTTGTTCGATCTGGCGCCCTGGTTTATCCAGTGGGTGGGAGGCAGTCCGGAACTGGTGACAGACTTTTTCCCTTGGGAGCCGGACCCTTCGGCCTCGTTTGTGGAGGCGTTGAAGACGATTGCTTTGATTCCTGTCACGTTTACGGTCTATGCGACACCGATGTGGTATATCTATGTGCTGATCGGGCTTTATCTGTATATGCCGGTCTTCTCCGCCTGGGTGGAAAAGGCGTCGGACAAGGCGAAGCGCGTGTTTCTGACCCTTTGGTTCGTTTCGCTGTTTATCCCTTATCTGACGGAGTTTGTTTCGCGTTACCAGTTCGGAACTTGCTCTTGGAATTCGTTCGGGTTGTTTTACTATTTTGCCGGTTTCAACGGATATTTGCTGTTAGGGCATTATTTAGGGAAAGGTACAGGCTGGTCGCTCGGCAAGACCTTGTCGGTGACGGTTCCGCTGTTCCTGGCAGGCTATTTTATTACATTAGCCGGTTTTCGCTATATGACATCCGATCCGAACGTGAGCGAGGAGGGGATGGAGCTGTTCTTTACCTATTGTTCGCCTAACGCGTTGTTGATGACGGCTGCCGTTTTCCTGTTGGTGCAGAAGGTGCGGATTACCTCGCCTGCCATTTGCCGTGCCCTTGCCAATCTGACCAAATGCGGTTTCGGCTTGTATTGCGTGCATTATTTCTTTGTCGGCCCGTCCTATATGTTCGCGCAGTGGATCGGGACGCCCGTCCCGGCACTGGTCCCTGTCTCGACCGTTCTGACTTTTACCTGCGCCTGGTCGTTCACTTATCTGGTGAGCAAGTTGCCGCATGCGAAGTATATCATCGGGTAAGGCTGCTTGGCAAGAAACGGGCATTTATGCAAATGATGTTAAATAGACACGCTAAAATGAATAACGTATTCATTTTAGCTCTACTTTTGTGTTGTAAAACATAATTCTGCGGTAAAGATGCAGATTTGTTTAGTATAAGTCGTTTTAAACAAGAAGAGAGAAGCTATGAAGAAGGTTTTTAGGAAATGCCTCAGATGCCTTGAAATATTAGGCGAATATGGAATGCAGAAATATGGTGTGAAATAATAAGAGGTAAATGTGTGTCTGGTAAGGAATGTCAATATTGGCATTCCTTTTTTATTGGGTTCTTATTATTCGTTCAAAACAATGTATCTTCAGCCGATTCTAATTCAAGTAGTTTCTTTTTCGCAACAAGTCCGCCCCCGTAGCCTGTAAGTGAGTGGTCGCTGCCAATCACACGGTGGCAAGGCGCAATTATAGAAATGGCATTTGCCCCGTTAGCATTGGCTACGGCACGAACGGCTTTAGGCATGTCCAGTAGGGTCGCCAGTTTTCCGTAGGATATGGTAGTGCCATACGGGATTTCCAATAGTTTATGCCAAACTTTTTTTTGAAAGTCCGTACCCACAAAAAGCAGAGGAATATCGAACACCTTGCGCTTACCATCAAAATATTCGTCTAACTGTTTACTGGTTTCCTCGATAATATCCGATGTTTTTTCTTCGTAATTGGCATGTAAGACTTTCCGTAACCTTATATCTACTATATCCCTGTGTTTTTCAACAGCCCAGTCGCACAGACAGAGCTTGCCCTCAAACGAACCGAGCATCAAATCTCCGCATGGAGAATGATAACGCTGTATCTGAATAATGTTTGAAGGTCTACGATTCATGACTGCTTTAATCTTTTCTTCTTTTTCCATTTGGAGTTTTTTATTTTGTAATAATAGTGTATTTCATAAGTTGAAATACTGGTTCGAATCTTGAGGGGCTTCTTTCCGTGAGCACATTGTATAGCATCTTATGGGATTGACAACTGTTATTTTATAATCTATAAAATCATTCATTCGTCCCTGTTTTTGTGCTATACGATGTTCTAAAAGATTTCTCCATTTCGTTACACTTTCTTCATCTTTCCACTCGGACTTGCTAAGTATTTTGTTTTCTACTGCAAGACTTGAAAAACGCTCTGCACAAATAAAGCCTTCTGCTTTTGACAATTCTTCTTTTAGAGCGGCTGCCGTTTTCAGGTAATTTTCCATCTTTCCGGCTTTTAATGTAACCTCGAATAAAACAATTATATTTTCCATTTTATTATTTGTTATGATCAGCATCTTCCCAAAACCGGGCGGCAATGCTCGATGCTTTTGAAGCATTTCTATCTGTGATATGTTTAACTAATTTCTCATGCAGGGGTTGTGAATCCAAGAAATGTTTGGTGTCATCATAAATGTGGCTGTAACCTTTCTGCAGATGAACGGAAGCTGACCTGTATAATTCAAACAGGATTTCATTATGAGTTGCTTTGGCAACAGCTACATGGAAATGAATGTCCGCTTCAATGCACTCTTTCAGCAGGCCGTCTTTGGCGGAAGTCTTTCGTTCCATGGCATATCTCTGTATCTCTTTTAAATCTTGTTCAGTACGACGTAGTGCAGCTCTTTCGGCGATAGCTGCTTCTAAAATCTTGCGCACATCGTACAAGTCCCGGATGTCAGCCCGTTTCAAACGCTGTTCAAAAGGTTCACTCGTCGGCATCTGACTTTCAACAAACGTGCCTCGCCCTTGTTGGACACTCAGATATCCTCTATTTAATAACATCTTAATAGCTTCGCGAATGGTAGAGCGGCCAACACCGAAAATTTTCATAAGTTCGGGTTCGATGGGAAGTTTATCGCCTTCTTTCAGTTTCCCTTCCGTGATTTCCTTTTGAAGTTGTTCTGCCACTTCTTCTGCTAAAGACTTTTTTTGAATAATAGAATTTGTCTTCATATTAGTCATATCATCTGATGAATTGTGCAAAAGTAGATATTTATTGTTTATCGAACAAATTAAAGGAAATTCTTTTTCTGAAAAACATGCTTGAGAGGTTCAGTCCTTAAAACAACGAAGCCCCGAAGATGTCGATCACCTCCGGGGCTTGTTTTCTGTATGCTTTCGTCCTTCACAGGGCTACAGGCTACATTGAACTTTAAATTTCAATATACTTTAGTATTATTAATATTAAATCTGACCGCTTGTTCGCCTGTCGCAGGGTAATTGCCGTTTTCGCGGCACACGGCCAAACACTTTAGAATTATTTGATTATAAAATATCTTCCTTTTGCCGGGGGATCAATCCCCCGGCAAGGGGAATTTGTGTGTTTCTTTTATTTTACAATTGCTTTGACAGCTTCTTCGCCTTCGACAGCTACTACGACTACACCCTGGGGAGCAGCGATTACAGCGTTGTCAGAAGTAAGAACCGTGTTGGCTACTACCTGGCCTAAGATGTTGCTGATAACAACCTTCTTGCCGGCAGCGTTAGCGATCGTTACCTGGCCTTCGCCTGCGATAACGGCTACTTCAGCTGTTGCGATTGTTTCGTTGTCAGTAGCAACTACATCGTCTGCAGAGACTTCAAGAACGTTTAC
>NZ_JACOOJ010000015.1 GCF_014287585.1 Parabacteroides hominis
CGGGATGATTGGGAGCTATCTTTTCCGATAAACTAACCGGAAAAAGTACATTTTGGTTGGATGTTAACTCTTTAAATACTATCTTAGCCATTGCTATAATGTTTGTTTTTTTGCAACGGTAAGATACTACTTTTTACCGAAATAAACAATAGCAAAAGGGGCTGTCACACTTTTTGGACAGCCCCTTTTGGCGTTTTATACCCGCCCTTTCCTATACTTATTATCCATTTTAAGTGATAAACTCTTTTCTATTTTTCATTATCAACCCACTCTGCTTTAAGCTTCGCATAAATTACATCATCCACCCATTCCCCGCGCAGATAATAACTTTCTTTGAAATGAGCCTCCTTTCTAAACCCCAACCGTTCTATTAATCGGATAGAACCTGTATTTCTCGGATCTACCGAGGCTATAATCCGATGTTTATTTAACGTTCCAAACAGAAAGCGAACCATTCCCTTCAATGCTTCTGTAGCATAGCCTTGCCCTTGGTAATCTTTGTTTAGTGTACATCCGATTTCAGCCTGCATATTGTCATGATTAGTAAAAATGATTCCCATATCGCCAATCAACCTTTTCTCACATACAAGGAAAATAGCAAACTGAAAACATATATCGTTAATATCCAATACTTTTGGCATATTAGTAATATAATCACGAACTTCTTCGACAGAATCAGGGAACCATCCTTGATACTTATTTTCAACAAAATCAGAACGATAAGAGAAAATGCTTTCCGCATCTTTTGGTTCAGCAAGGCGTATGACAAGCCTTTCGGTTTCAATGAGGTGTTCCATATTGTACTGTTTTACAAGAGACAAATTTAGCATATATCTGTATGCCAGCAAAGCTGTCGCTTAATTCCTTTGTGTTTAATCTTGTTACAGGGCTTATGATTGCCCTTTTGTTTACAGGAACACCGGAATATTTTCTTTTTATTGCCGGCAAGCCGGAAGGGTACAGATCCAGACATCCCCAAGAGCAAGCAAAGGAAACATATTTGTCCCCATAAATGCAGGATGAGCCTTGATTCTGGCAGTTCCAGAATCAAAAAAAGCCTTTGATTCGCAATGAACCAAAGGCTTTTTTGTTTCTGGCGGTCCGGACGGGACTCGAACCCGCGACCCCATGCGTGACAGGCATGTATTCTAACCAACTGAACTACCGAACCAGAACTTTTGTCTTACAATCTCTTTCGATTGCGGTGCAAAGGTAGATATTATTTTGAATCTTGCAATAGTTTCGTGGCAAAAATTTACGTCGGATGGATTATTTTTCTACTTTTGCCCTTCATATAAACAATAACAATCATGAAGAATACTCCGGTAGATTATCAGACAGCCAGAAAAATTATAGATGGCTACGGACTTCCCGATTTCGGGAAAGCGACGATCCGCGAGGTCGTTGCCATATCCACACAACTCGAACAAGAGACTAAAACAGAATTTATCCACATGGAAATGGGCGTTCCCGGACTGAAAGCGGCCCAAGTCGGTGTCGATGCCGAAATCAAAGCCCTTCAGGATGGCGTTGCTTCCATCTATCCGAATATCAATGGCACACCCGATGTAAAAGCGGAAGCATCCCGTTTCATCAAGGCATTTATCGATATCGATGTAGCGCCGGAAGGCTGCGTCCCCGTAACAGGCTCCATGCAGGGAACATACGCTTCATTCCTCGTCTGCGGACAATGTACGCCGGGAAAGGACACGATTCTCTTTATCGATCCGGGCTTCCCTGTCCAGAAGCAGCAGATCACGGTCATGGGCTATAAATACGAATCGTTCGACGTGTACGAATACCGGGGTGAAAAGCTTCGGGACGTGTTGGAAAAGTATCTTTCCCAAGGCAACATTGCCGCCATGATCTACTCCAACCCCAACAATCCGGCCTGGTTCTGCCTGACGGAAGAAGAGTTGAGAATCATTGGAGAGACGGCAAACAAATACGATACGATCGTGATCGAAGACCTGGCATATTTCGCTATGGACTTCCGCAAACCGTTGGGAAAACCGTTTGAAGCGCCTTTCCAGGCAACCGTTGCCCGCTATACGGATAATTACATCTTACAGATTTCAGGTTCAAAAGCATTCAGCTATGCCGGACAGCGCATCGGCGTCACGGCAATCTCCGACAAACTATATCACCGGGCCTATCCCGGACTGACACAACGTTACGGAGGCGGAACGTTCGGAACCGTGTACATTCACCGCGTACTGTATGCCCTGTCGTCCGGCACAAGCCATTCGGCACAGTTCGCATTGGCAGCCATGTTCAAAGCTGCGGCAGACGGGACGTTCGATTTTATTTCGGAAGTAAAAGAGTACGGACGCCGGGCGGAAAAACTGAAAAAGATCTTTACCGATTATGGCTTCCGGATCGTCTACGACCATGACCTGGACGAACCGATCGCGGACGGATTTTATTTCACGATCACTTATCCGGGAATGACAGGAGGAGAGCTGATGGAAGAACTCATTTATTACGGCGTAAGCGCCATTTCATTGAGTACGACAGGCAGCAACCAGGAAGGCCTACGCGCTTGTACTTCTTTTATCAAACCGCATCAATATGCCCTTCTCGAAGAACGCCTGAAGCTGTTCAAAGAGAATCACACTGCATAATTAACATAGGCCGGACTTTTATTTATGGTTCATTAACATGAAAGTCCGGCTTTTCGTTTGTTTCTTTAAACCAAAAGCTATATATTGTCGCAGTTTTATTAACCAGCAAGTATTACTCTGTCATGGCAATGTATAACAATATATTCAAAATAACTCATAATGACGTACTTCCGGCTCAGGGAAGCATCCTGATATCAGAACCTTTTTTACAAGATGCCTACTTCCAACGTTCCGTCGTACTATTGGTAGAACACACGCAAGAAGGCTCGATGGGCTTTGTATTAAACAAGAAAACAGAGCTATCGGTCAACACTTTCTTTGCCGATTTGCAAGGATTTCCGAAAATGCCGATCTACATAGGCGGTCCGGTCAGTGCAAACCGTTTGTTTTTTATCCATTCCTTGGGAGACCTGATTATTCCGAACTCCCTTAAGATAAACGATCATCTTTATTTCGACGGTGATTTCAGCGCATTGATACGTTATATCCAAAACGGGCATCCTATCGACGGGAAAGTAAAATTCTTCTTAGGTTACTCCGGGTGGCAGAAAGGGCAACTGCACAATGAAATAGACAAAAACTCATGGGTCGTAAGCCATGCCTCCAACCGGAACGTGTTGCTTGCCGAAGGTGAAGACTTCTGGAAAAAATCGCTCGAATCGCTCGGCAGCCAATATGAGGCATGGACTAAATATCCGAAAGAGCCATCGCTTAATTGAGAATTAATAATTAAAAATTAAAAAATGAGAGTCGAGTATTATTTTTTAATTCTTAATTCTTAATTTAACCATTAATTCTCTGCATCGTCAAGACATCCGAATAACCGTCTTTAGTCGTTATCCAGTCTGTCAGTATGCCTGTCACGGTAAAACCGCAACGGGTAAAGAGGGCTTTACTGGGTTCGTTCCCTATCGGGATATGCACGAAGAGTTGATGCAACTTCAAGAAAGAAAAAGCATATCCGACCAATAGAGTCAACGCTTCTGTCGCCAGTCCGTTCTTCTGGTAAAGCGGATCGACCAGTATGCCGACTCCTGCCCTGCGATGATGCGGGTCGAAATCGTACAAATCCAGCATGCCGACCGTTGCGCCCGTGGAGCAAAGGTCGATCATCAGGCGCAATTGCTTCAAATCGAATATATCCCGGTGGGATTCTGCAATATATTCTTTCAACAGATAACGGGAATAAGGCGCCAGCGTATTCCCAAGCTCCCACCATCCGGGATTATTTTCCCAGGCATAGAGCAGTTCCAAATCTTCCGGTTCAGGGGCGCGAAGGCGGACGGTTTCGTTTTGAAGTAATTCCATTTTCATCAGATCAGTTGTTTGCTTCCTTTATTATATATATGATAGCTGATCTTTTTATCGACCATCTTGTCCATCAATAGGAGCATCTGCTCGAAACGGGCGTCCGGGTAGCAGAATGCCAAATCGGTAAAGCGTTTCATCTGGTTACGGCGGCAGATAGCATCCATCACACGTTCTTCACTCAGATTCCAAAGATTGACATATTCCAGATCAGGCATCCGTTTCACACAGGCTGCTTTCACCTCCTCAAACTCTTCTTCCCGGCAAAGCACCAGCAGGCGGCGATGTTTCGTCCGGGGTTTCCGTTTCAGCCCCAACATACCGGCGACAGCGGAAAGGGACGCTTTCAGCAGAACGGCCAACCGGATCAGCATGCTCATCAGCCAACCGGAATGCGGATAATATTTCCGGTAGAATATCAGCATGGCTCCATAAAAGGCTTTTACATATTTAATATCACCATGCTTCGTGCTTTCTCCTTTATAATGAAGGATACGTTCTGGGATATAATAATTCGCATAGCCTCCCTTCACAATCCGGTAGGACAAATCGATGTCTTCGCCATACATAAAGAAAGACTCGTCCAACAGTCCCACTTTATCCAGCGCTTCACGGCGGAGAAACATGAAAGCGCCAGCCAACACCTCGACCTTATGCTGCTTCTCCTTATTCAAATACGGCAGGCTGTAACGGGCAAACAGGCGGGAAGAAGGGAACAGCTTCGACAGCCCGAATATCTTACAGAAAGACACCCAGGGAGATGGGAAACTCCGCTTGCTCTCCGCCAGGAAAGCGCCGTGCCCGTCCAGCATCTTCACCCCGATTCCGCCCGCCTCCGGGTGTTCGTCCATGAAGAAACAAAGGGAGCGCATGCTTTCCTCGCCTATCACGGTGTCGGGGTTCAGCAGGAGGACATATTCTCCGCTACTGATCCGGATCGCCTGATTATTCGCTTTTGCAAATCCCGGATTATCTTTATTCTCGATAAAAGTGACTTCCGGGAAACGCGGGCGGAGATATTCGACCGAACCGTCGGCCGAATGATTATCGACAACCAGCACTTCCGCCTCCATCCCCGCAATGGCAGCACGGACGGAACAGAGGCATTGTTCGAGAAAATACTTTACATTATAATTAACTATGATAATAGAGAGCTTCATGGGAATTGAAAGTTAAATCAGATCTTAATAGAGTCGTTGAAGCTGGTGCGGTTCACGATGGAACGTCCCAACGTTATTTCATCGGCATATTCGATTTCGTCGCCAATGGAGACACCACGGGCGATGACCGATATTTTCACATCGTATGAGGAGAGCTTGCGGTAGATGAAAAAGTTTGTCGTGTCGCCCTCCATCGTCGTACTGAGCGCTAAGACCACTTCCTTCACTTCCCCTTCGGCAATCCGTTGTACCAGGCTGTCGATCTGCAAGTCGCCCGGACCGATCCCGTCCATCGGCGAAATAATGCCGCCCAAGACATGATAAACGCCGCGGAACTGCCCCGTGTTTTCGATCGCCATTACTTCCTTGATATTCTCGACCACGCAGACCGTCGAATGGTCACGCTGCCGGTCGGCGCAAATAGAGCACACGTCATCGTCGCATATATTATGGCAGACCTTACAATATTTGACATCCCGGCGAAGCGCCAACAGCGCGGACGCAAACCCTTCCGTGTAGCCGGCATCCCGGCGAAGCATATAGAGCGCCAGCCTGAGCGCCGTCTTACGCCCCACTCCCGGCAATGACGACAATTCGTTCACCGCATTTTCCAATAAGACTGATGGATATTTTTGATTCATTCGCAATCTGATCTTCTTTAAGTACAAAGGTAATATAAAAATGAAATTCAGGAGCGATCAGGGACAACTAAATCATAAAAGCCGGAAAGGGGCGAAGAATTCTCCTGTCCTTAGGCAGACAAAGTTTGCTAATTGCCGATATATATTGTAATCGCAACCGGCGATTATGTAATCAGCGGCAGCAATTATATAATCACCGCCGCCGATTTTATAATCAGCGCCGCCGATTACAAAATAATAAGGCATACAGCCAAGAATAGATGCTACGATCAGGTTCATTTGTTTCTTAAAGAGAAATAATGTAGCTTTGCGATGCTTAGCCAACATACGATAAGCAGATTCTAATTAAATCTAACTAAATAAATAAACACCGTGAAGAAAGAAGATGAAGAAAAGGTGAGCGGGCTACCGGAAAACGCCTACAGAGAACTGAAAGAAGGTGAGGTATATAAACCCATCCTGTCGCCCGGCAAACAGTATCGGGAAGTAACTCCCTGGTCTGTATTCTGGGGACTTGTCATGGCCGTCCTGTTCAGTGCGGCGGCTGCTTTCCTCGGACTGAAAGTCGGACAGGTATTCGAGGCCGCCATCCCGATTGCGATCATAGCTGTAGGATTGTCCAGCGGGTTCAAACGTAAAAACGCGTTAGGCGAAAACGTCATTATCCAGTCTATCGGGGCGAACAGCGGCGTTATCGTGGCAGGCGCCATATTTACGCTACCCGCCCTTTACATCTTGCAGGATAAGTATCCGGAGATCACGATCAACTTCTTCGAAGTATTCATGAGTTCGCTTTTGGGCGGTATCCTCGGCATCCTGCTCCTGATCCCGTTCCGGAAGTATTTCGTATCGACCATGCATGGTAAATATCCGTTCCCGGAAGCGACTGCCACCACGCAGGTATTGGTGTCCGGCGAAAAGGGAGGCAACCAGGCGAAGCCGCTTATCTATGCGGGGCTGATCGGAGGTCTGTACGACTTCATCATCGCGACCTTCGGCTGGTGGAGCGAGACAGTCAGCACGCGCATCGTCGGTGTCGGCGAGATGCTGGCCGACAAGGCGAAAGTCGTATTCAAAGTGAATACCGGCGCCGCCGTGTTAGGTTTGGGATATATCATCGGATTGAAATATTCGGCCATCATCTGTGCCGGGTCATTCTTAGTATGGTTGGTAATCATACCATTGATGTCTGTCGTTTTCGGCGCCGATGTCCTGACATTCGGCAACGATGCCATTACGCAGACGGTAGGAAGCATGAGTGCGGAACAGATCTTCACCACCTACGCCCGCCACATCGGTATCGGAGGCATTGCGACTGCCGGCGTGATCGGTATCATCAAGTCGTGGGGAATCATCAAAGGAGCCGTAGGGTTGGCCGCCAAAGAGCTGAAAGGAAAAACGGGAGCCGTGCAAACGGAAGAGATCCGTACGCAGAAAGACCTTTCGATGAAAGTGATCGCCATCGGCATCTTTGCAACGCTGATCGTGACGTACCTGTTCTTCCATTTCGGCGTGCTGGATAACTGGTATTACGCGTTAATCGGATTGTTGATCGTCGGGATAATCGCTTTCCTCTTCACAACCGTTGCCGCCAATGCGATTGCCATCGTCGGGACCAACCCCGTGTCCGGCATGACGTTGATGACCTTGATCCTGGCTTCCATCATTTTGGTTGCCGCCGGGTTGAAAGGGACAGCCGGCATGGTATCGGCGCTGATTATCGGCGGCGTGGTCTGCACGGCGCTTTCTATGGCAGGCGGTTTTATCACAGACTTGAAGATCGGATATTGGATCGGCAGCACACCTGCCAAGCAAGAAAGCTGGAAGTTCCTCGGAACCTTAGTATCGGCAGCAACCGTAGGCGGTGTAATCCTGATCCTGAACCAGACATACGGTTTCACGAGCGGACAACTGGCCGCTCCGCAAGCCAATGCGATGGCTGCGGTCATCGAGCCGTTGATGAGCGGTTCGGGTGCTCCCTGGGCGCTGTATGCCATCGGAGCCTTACTGGCCATCATCCTGAACTTCTGTAAGATTCCGGCGCTGGCATTTGCATTGGGCATGTTCATTCCGCTGGAGCTGAACACGCCGTTGCTGATCGGAGGCGCCATCAGCTGGTATGTAGGCAGCCGCAGCAAAGACCAGGCCCTGAACAGTGCACGTCTGGAAAAAGGGACTTTGTTAGCATCCGGTTTCATCGCAGGCGGAGCCTTGATGGGAGTCGTCAGCGCAGCCATGCGTTTCGCCGGTATCAACCTGGTCGATACCGAATGGATGGAAAGCAACTTAGCCGGAGCACTGGCTATTGTGATGTATGCAATCCTGATCACATACTTGGCGATAAGTTCATTGAAAGCCAAGAAAGAGTGAAAAGGATCATCACTCCTTATTTTTTAATTTTTAATTTTTAATTTAAAAACATGGAAGCACCTGTAGTGAATGTCGGCATTATGACGGAAAAGGCCGTTTCGTTTGTATTTCATGGAGAGTATGTACATACGGAAACCGGACAGTTCCTGACGGGAGAACAGCGCGCGTTATTTGTAAACAGCAATATCGTTTTCAACGGGAAGTTGTATAAAGAGATATTCTTTGAACCGGCCTCCCCTTCCTCATCTTTCGAATTGAAGGCAGTCACCATAGGCCGTAACTTCCACTGGCAACGGCAGGAAGACCAATGCTTCAAAGGGGCTTTCAACCTGGTGACGGGCAAGGACGGCATTGTCGTCATCAACCAGGTGGACGTCGAAGAATACCTGACCAGCGTCATCTCTTCGGAAATGAGCGCACAGGCTTCGATGGAGCTGCTGAAGGCACATGCCGTCATCTCCCGCAGCTGGCTGCTCGCACAGATCGAAAAGGACTTCCGCCTGGCGGGAAAAGAGGACAAACAACAAAGCATTTACCGGGATAATGAGCAACTGGTCCGCTGGTATGACCGCGAAGACCATGATATCTTCGATGTCTGTGCCGACGACCATTGCCAGCGTTACCAGGGAATCACCCGCGCCTCCAACCCGGTCGTCCAAAAGGTGATCCACGAGACAAGAGGCGAGATACTGACGGATGGCGAAACGATCTGCGATGCCCGCTTTTCCAAATGCTGCGGAGGCGTAACGGAACAGTTCGAACATTGCTGGGAACCGGTCCCCCACTCCTACCTGACAGCATTGAGGGACAGCCGGGAGGCAACTTTTCCGGACCTTACTCAGGAAGAAGAGGCTCGGAAATGGATTCGCTCCGCTCCCGACGCTTTTTGCAATACATCCGACAAAGAGGTCCTCAGCCAGGTTCTAAACAACTACGACCAGGAGACAACAGACTTTTACCGCTGGAAAGTATCCTACAAGCAGGAAGAATTAGCCGAATTGATCCATCGCAAAAGCGGCATCGATTTCGGCCAGATACTGGACCTGGTTCCGGTTAGCCGCGGCACTTCCGGCCGCATCGAAATGCTGAAGATTGTCGGGACGCACCGGACCTTTACCATCGGCAAGGAGCTGGAGATACGCCGGACCTTGTCCGAAACACATCTGTACAGTTCGGCTTTTGTCGTGGACAAAGAAGATATGCGATTCGACATCCCCGGACGGTTCGTCCTGACCGGCGCCGGTTGGGGACATGGCGTAGGGTTGTGCCAGATCGGAGCCGCCATGATGGCGGGCGAGGGATTTGATTACCGGCAGATTCTCTCCCACTACTTCCCCGGAGCTTCTATTGAAAAAAGGTATTGAGGGATTTATGATTTATGCGTCGACAATAAATCATAAGGCTGAAATCAAAAAGGCTGCGTATCCGAAGATCGCAGCCTTTTCTTTATTGTGTTTACCTATTTGTCTCCGGTCTTGTAAAACCGGTTGCCTTGACTCTCCCGAGCTCCAGCTGATACAAAGGAACAAGAAATTAATAACATAAGCAAAACAAAATAGACAAAAAGCCAAAATTTCCCTGCGAAAACAAATATTTTACCGATGAATCAGGCCATACTCTTCATCCGTAACCGGTTCAAGCCACTCGTTGGAGGTGTTCTCGCCGGAAATCTCGAACGCAAGATGTGCGAACCAACTGTCGGCGGCAGCACCATGCCAATGCTTGACATTTGCCGGGATATGGATGACTGTTCCAGGCAGAATCGCTACCGCCGGCTTGCCCTCTTCCTGATACCAGCCGCGACCGGCTACGCCGATGAGCATTTGTCCGCCGCCACTCGTTGCACGATGGATATGCCAGTTGTTGCGGCAACGCGGCTCGAAAGTGACATTGGAGATATTTACCTGCTCGCGCGAAACCGGCGCGAGGTAACTGTTACCGGTGAAATACTGCGCATAGGCCGTATTAGGCTCGCCAATGGAGAAGATCATCTCGCGCTGGAAAGCGGCTTTAGCATCTTCTCCGGCCGTATCTTCGGCCCACACGCCTTTTGCGAGGTTGAATGCAGCCCACGCCTTAGGCCAACCGGCATAGAAAGCGATATGGGTAATGATCTCGGCAATCTCCGTACGGGTGATGCCGTTCTTCTTGGCAGACTGAAGATGGTAAACGAGCGAATTGTCCGTTATACCTTGACTGATAAGAGAGGTGATCGTCACTAAACTGCGGTCACGCAGACCGAGCTTGTCGGTGCGGCTCCATACCTCGCCGAAGAGGACGTCGTCGTTGAGTTCCGCAAATTTAGGGGCGAACGCTCCCAACTGGTCGCGTCCTGCCGTCTGTACTATTTTTTCCTGTGCCATAACGTTGAATGTTAAAATACTGAACATTAATAATAAAAAGAATCTATTCATAATCGTTGCGTTTATTGAATAAAATTATTGATTCGGCTTGCAGGGTTGAGTGGAACCTGGTCGGATAAGACAAGCGTCTTGACCATATGCAGCGTCCCCTGTTTGTACTTTTGAAAATGTTCCGATGCGATATGAGATTTATAAGCCTCCTGGTTTGCATACGTTTCGAGGATGGTAACCATGCAGGGATTCTCCTTTTCACTGACGGCATACATGGTCAGCACTCCTGGCTCGGTACGCAGGGAGACCTCGCCAACTTCGGTCGCATAGTTTATATATTCTTCAAGATACTCCGGATAAACCTCTATTTTCGATAGCCGCACAATGCCGTCGGCTGCCATAGGCAGTTTGGCACACATACCGGGTTGCTTATCCAGATTCAGGCAAGCTGACATTGACAATACAGCCAGCAACATCAAGGGAATCAATGATAACATTTTCATAAATCAGCTTATTTATCTATTTGACTTTCGGTGAACGGGTCGGCCCGATGGCCCACCAGGTCGATTTTTGATTTCATGTATGACTGCAATAAGTCAATCCCCGCAATATTTCTATCTCGTTGTTTTCCAAATGAAAGGCAATGGCTTCCTCTTCCGTATCGGGAACCAAGCCGGCTTGCACAAGAAAACATCGCATTACTTTCTGAGGGGTGGTATGATAGCGGTCTGCAATGAAGCATACGGCTTCATCGTTATACAATGCTGTAGGAATGTCTATTAGTTCGTTCATCTTTTTCTATTTTTTCAGTATTGCAAAGTTACCATGCCACGCAAAAAACGGATGTAACGATAAGTGGGGAGTTTGTACCGTTTTTACTGATTTTAATGGATCAATATTATTTTATTCATTTGATATAATATATATTTGTACATATCTATCGAATCCCGCATGATGCTATGAGCAAGATTTTGAAAATAAGAAACGTGAGCGATTACAGCCACTATCTCGGACACGCAGACCGGCATCCGCTGGTCAGTGTCATCGACTATGCAAAGGTGTCACCCATCCGCCATAGCCTGAACAATTATGGTGTCTATGGCATTTTCTTCCATGATGAAGCGGATATAGATCTGGCATACGGGTGCGGCAAATACGATTACAAGAAAGGAACCGTCATCTGCGTGGCTCCCGGTCAGATTGGAGGAAAGGAAGATAACGGCGAACAGGTAATGCTGACGGGATGGGCATTGCTTTTCCATCCTGATATACTGCACGGCGCCCCTTTGGAAAAGACCATAAAGAACTATTCCTTTTTCGATTATCGCGTCAATGAAGCCCTACACATGACCGACGAAGAACACGACATATTCGTTTCGTTGATGCAACAGATAAGGGATGAACTTCAGAAAAGGCACGATGAACTACAAGACACTATCATAGTAGGATATATCGAATTGGTTCTGAACTTCTGCCAACGCTTCTATAACCGGCAATTCATTACCCGAAAGCTGGAAAACTCGGATATACTCATGAAGTTCGACTCCTTGCTGCGAAATTATTTCGAAGAAAAGAAGCAGTTGTCACTTGGCATACCGACTGTACAATACTGTGCCGACAAATTATGCATGTCGTCCAACTATTTCGGAGATATGATCAAAAAGGCGACAGGTGATACCGCAAGCAATTATATCCGCCAATATGTCATCCAACGGGTGAAAAACGAACTCGCATCCGGGGCCAGTATCACGCAGGTTGCCGACGAACTCGGATTCGAATATCCCCAACACCTCAGCCGTATGTTCAAGAAACTGGAAGGGCTTACTCCCTCCGAATATTGCGATCGTTTGTCCAAATCATAAATCACCCTTATCTTTACGGCAAATTAACGACAAGTCATGAATAGCTATATCATCCTCTTTATCATAGCCGCCTATTTCGGAATCCTTCTGTTGATCGCCTGGATTACGGGGCGGAAAAGTTCGAGCAATGAAGCGTTTTTCCTCGGTAACCGTAAATCTCCCTGGTATATCGTATCGATCGGAATGGTCGGGACATCGCTTTCAGGTGTCACATTCGTTTCTGTTCCGGGGATGGTACGCAGTATAGACATGACCTATATGCAGACGGTCTTAGGGTTCTTTTTCGGATATATCCTGATCGCCAAAGTGTTGTTGCCGCTTTATTATAAACTACAGCTAACCACCATCTATTCGTACTTAGACGACCGGATCGGGCGGCATAGTTATAAAACAGGGGCCTCCTTTTTCCTTCTGTCCAAGATCGTAGGGGCGGCGGCGCGGCTCTATTTGGTCGTGCTGATCCTGCAACATTATGTATTCAGCACCTGGGACATACCGTTCGCCGTAACGGTCGTTATCAGTATTTTCCTGGTCTGGCTCTACACCTATCGGAGCGGCATCAAAACGATCATCTGGACAGACACGTTGCAAGCATTATGCCTGGTCGCCATGCTGATCGTGATCATCTGGCAGGTGAAAGACAAGATGCAACTGGATTTCGCTGGCATGGTGCAGACCTTGCAAGCCAGCCCGCATTTCCGCATCTTCGAGTTCGGCGACTGGCACAGCACACAACATTTCGCGAAACAGTTTTTTAGCGGAATCTTTATCACCATCGTAATGACCGGCCTCGATCAGGACATGATGCAGAAAAACCTTTCCTGCAAGAGTTTGAAAGACGCCCAAAAGAATATGTACACCTATGGTTTTGCCTTCACACCGGTCAATTTCCTGTTCCTTTCGCTTGGTGTCCTGCTGCTGACGCTCGCATCGCAGCAACATATCGAATTGCCCGCATTGAGCGACGATATTCTCCCGATGTTCTGTACCTCCGGCATCTTGGGGCATTCGATCCTGATCTTTTTCACGATCGGTATCATCGCGGCGGCATTCAGCAGTGCCGATTCCGCCTTGACAGCCCTTACGACCTCTTTCTGCATCGACATTTTAGGCGTCGAAAAGGAAAAGGCACAAACCGCCAAACGCACCCGCCTGGCGGTCCATTTAATGATCTCCGTCCTGTTTGCCATTATCATACTCGCGTTCAAGGCGATCAATAGCCGGAGTGTGATCGATGCCATTTATATGATTGCATCCTATACATACGGACCGCTGCTCGGCCTCTTTATGTTCGGGTTATTTACGAAAAAACATCCACGTGACAGATTTGTTCCTTACATATGTATCCTGTCTCCCTTGATCTGTTTCCTGACCGATTATTTAGTGAAACGGCATACGGGATATGTTTTCGGCTACGAGATGTTGATGCTGAACGGGGCTATCACTTTCTGGGGATTATGGCTTTGTTCGATTAAAAATGGGAAATTTCAATTATCTTTAGGCCCGGATTCAGTTTGAATAGTATAAATCAATAAACAACAGATAGAATGGAAATCAAAAGCGCAGAATTTGTTATCAGTAACACAAACGTAAAGAAATGTCCCGCAGGTGATCTGCCGGAATACGCTTTTATCGGGCGAAGCAATGTTGGCAAATCCTCTCTTATCAATATGCTGACCGGGAAAAAGGGACTTGCCATGACCTCCCAGAAACCGGGAAAGACAATGCTTATCAATCATTTCCTTATCAACGGGCAATGGTATCTGGTCGATCTCCCCGGCTATGGTTTCGCCCAGCGAGGAAAAGAGGGACGCGAAAATATCCAGCGGATCATCGAAGATTATATCTTGGAACGTGAACAACTCACGAATCTGTTTGTCCTGATCGACTGCCGCCACGAGCCGCAAAAGATCGACTTGGAATTTATGGAATGGCTTGGAGAAAACGGTATTCCCTTTTCCCTCATCTTCACAAAGACTGATAAAATCAGCAAAAGCCGCTTGCAGGAGAACCTGAAAGCCTACCAGACGAAGTTATTGGAATCATGGGAAGAACTTCCTCCCATCCTCCTCTCCTCTTCCGAGAAAAAAGAAGGAAGAGATGAAATTCTTAATTACATTGACGAGATCAATAAAAGTTTATAAAAGTTAGAACGCTCGATCGCAACTTGGGGTGATAAGAGGTACGGGTGGTATGGGAATCGCCAACAACTTTACCGAAGCCGGTATAACTGCACCGGCTTCGAGGGGGCTACACTCCGCCGAGTACAGTTGACCAGCCACCGTACTGCTATCTTCACGCTTTAACGATCCCACCGGCTAATTTGCCATGAAATAATTTCTTTCCTGCCGGAAAAGAACTACATTTGCGAATATTACAAAACCAAAATAAGTAAAAGTATGAATACATTGAATTTGCAAGGAGAACGGCTCGAACTGTTCAACCAGATTGCCAGCCTTGACAATGAAAGCTTTGCCAAGGTAAAGAAGTATGTCAAAAGGGTTATCCACGATCATCATCAAGTTAAAATCGAGAAAAAGAATCTTAAAGATGTCGATCTCATCAGTGATGAAGAAATTGAGGATGCAATGCGCCCTTATACGCATGAAGAGAAAGTGGAAAGATTAAAAGTTTCCGAAGCTGATCCAGTTTATTATAAGCATGAAGATGTAAAAAAAATGTCATTAGAATGGCTCAAATGAAAACACACTGGAAACGCAAAGCCTTAGCAAAATATAAAAGCATTACACTCTGGTACAAAAAGAAAATGGGATTTTCTGCCGCAAGTAAATTTGTGCAAGGCATTAATGATGTAGTTGCTTTATTGGAACAGAATCCTTATATGGGAAAAGAGGAACCAGAACTTAAGGCAAACAAGAAAAACTATCGTTCCTTCGTTGAACACCGCAATCATAAGATTATCTATTATGTAGAGAAAGACACAATCTACATTGCCGATATCTGGCCAAACAGCCAAAACCCGGAAGACATCGACAAACGATTGAAATAAAAAAGCCCGGTAAAGACTCCAAACCTTTACCGGACTTTTCCTTTTCCACGGTTTAATAACTGATTTTACACCCCACAAAATAACTGCGCGGAGTTCCGGGACCGTAGATATATTTGGAGTCGCGGTCTTTGCCTTGATCGAAATCGCTCTGATAAGCCTCGAATATGTTTTGCACGCCGGCATTCAACTGCAAAGTCACCGATTTATACAAAGGGAAGTCGTAAGCGACCTTCATATTCAGATCAAAGAAATCAGGAGTTTTCTCTTCCCGGTCCTCCGGAATATAACCGGCAAGATGTTGTACCAGCATAGTTCCCGTATAGGTTCCGGTCAACGAAAGCGACAGACGTTTGACCGGTGTGAAAGTAGAAGTAAAATAACCATAAACATCCGGCGTACGGAACATCTTTTTCTGTGCCGGCAGATCCGGGTTCGTTTCGCTCCAGGTCACAGCCTCCTTGTAACGGCTGCGCTGGATGGTCGCACCCGCCTGAAGTTGAAGCCAGGCATACGCCATCTTTCCTTCCAAATTGAGCCCCATCACGCGGGCTCCGTCCTTATTGCGGCGTTCCATAATCAGGTTGCCCTGATCGTCGTGCCCTTTCTCTTGCAGGAAGAACACATTGCTCAGATCCGTATAAAAACCTTCCACCAAAAGGTTCACCTGGACCGGACCGAAACGATGATAGAAATCCGCCGAAGCGCTGATACTTTTCGATTTTTCCTCCTCCAGATCATCGGCAAGCTGGATGATCGCCACCTCGCCACCAACGGCAGCCACATGCAGGTCCTCGTCAAATGCCTGCGGAGCACGGAAACCGCTCGAATAAGACAAACGCAGATTGATATCCTGCGTCGGATTGAAACGGACATTCGCACGCGGGCTGAAGATCAGATGATCGATCAGATTATGCTTGTCGAAACGACCGCCGACCAGGAAACTCCATTTCTCATTCTTCCACTCGTTCTGCAGGAACAAACTACCGATATGGACCGTCTGGTCCACGATACGGTTATACCCCAACATCTCGTCCTTCAACTCGTCGAAGTTATATTCCAGGCCGCCGGTAAACTCCGCCGGCATGAACAAGCATTTATCAGCCGAATAAGAATACTGCGAACCGGCGACAACCGTCATATCCGTGGTATGCCCGTACGCATCCGGATTCCGGTTCGTCCCGTAATAACTCTTCCGGTTCGTATGCTGCGCGGAAGTATATACGTTCAGGCGATGTTTATAATCTTTGGAGAACAGGTCGAATTTCAGGCCGCCGCCATTGATACTGTGATCCGTCTGTTCGGCCACCCATGCTTCATGGGGAGGCCGGTTGATCTGGTCGCCACCACGACGGTACTCGCTTATATTATGGTATTCGAAACCTAATTTGGAATAGGTACTCGTCTTCAGATAGGAACGGAAACCGACCGTCCGGGCTTCCAACTGTCCAAGTTCGGAAAAGCCGTCCCCGTCATGATCGTAAGCCGAACGATGGCGGCTCTGCCCGAAAATGTAGATGCCGGCCTTGTGGTCGTCCGTCACCAAAGAAGCGTTCAAGGTCGTATTATTGTCCGGGCGGCTTCCTCCGATCATCGTCAGCGAATGAGCGATCTGGGCCGAGTTGCGCAAAGGCTCTTTCGTAATGATATTGATCGTGCCCGCAATTGCCGAAGAGCCGAAAAGAGCGGAACCGCCGCCGCGCATGATCTCGACACGCTCGATCATATTGGCCGGAATCTGTTCAAGGCCGTACACACCCGTCAGCGCACTGAATATCGGACGGCTATCCACCAGTATCTGCGTGTACGGACCTTCCAGCCCATTGATACGCACCTGCTGGAAACCGCAGTTCTGGCAATTGTTTTCCACCCGCACGCCCGGCTGGAAGTTCAGCCCGTCGGCAAGCGAAGTGGCATGCGTCGTCTCGAACATTTTCGAATCTAACACGTTTACAAGCGACGGAGCCATACGCCGGGTCGTCTCGTTCCGGTTCGCCGAAACCACGACTCCATCCAAAGACAAGGCTTCTTCTTCCGCCTCAAAGTTGATTTCTAATGTCTTTCCCTTTTTCAGCGCAACCGGTTTCTCGATGGTTTTATATCCCATCGTCTTCATAACGACCGTGAACTCTCCTTCCGGCAGGTTCTTCAGATAATAATGCCCCGTTGCGTCGGTCGAAGTCCCGATAGTCGTCCCTTTCAAAAAGATCGTAATAAAAGACAAGTGTTCGCCGGTTTTCCGGTCCACCACATGACCGACAATATTCGCGTCCGATGGATTCAAGGCAGGATCGTCCTCCGCCCGCGCAACCGTAAAGGCGCAGCACAGGCATAGTATAAGTGTAATAATCTTATTCATTTCGTTTGTTCTGATAAAATAAAGACTTGTAAAAAAATCATACAGCTATGCATCCGCCGCAAGAAAGACTTGCACGCAATAACAGTTTCCCTTGCATGAAAATTTTGTTTCACACGGGAGAAACTTTATTTTCCCGCAAGTGAAAACAAAGTTTCATCTACACGAAACAGGCTGAAACTTTATTTTCACCATTCTTTAGAAGGTGAAAATTTCCGTACTCTACCAACAGACAGATGCTATTTTATCAAACAAAGGGAGGAGCGCGAAGAGATAGTTTCCCTAAGACAGGGATCAGGTGATCCGGATAGACCGGATTCTCGATTATTTTATAATTAGGTGTAGCATAGAATTGCAGAAGCAGCGGATGGACAGCCCCGTCCTCCACATGCACGGTCGTCAGCAAATGGAACAACTGGATTTCCGAAAGAGACGAGTGATGATGGCAAGTGCCGTCTGCCGTCTTCTTGAACGGGTGCGAATGGACAATCGTCGTGCCATACTCGACATGGACGTGCATAAACAAGGAAATGCTGCTGTAGTACACTATAAAAAGTGCAGGCAGTAGCCATTTCATATATTTTGCCATTGTCTGTTTCACATTACGCCCTGTTAAATTAAGAGCGCAAAGGTAAAACAAATAGCCGAAACCTGCAAATACACAAAATTCGAGCAACTAAATGTAAGCGTTTGACACCATATTCATAATAATTTGTTACTTTTGTGCGCAATTTTCGAAAGACAAACAATAAATTAAAAACTATAAAGTCTATGGCTAAGATCACGAAAGAAGAAGCACTCCGCTATCATGCGGAAGGCAAGCCGGGAAAGATAGAAGTCGTTCCCACCAAGCCCTATAGTACCCAGATGGATTTGTCGCTGGCTTATTCGCCCGGCGTTGCCGAACCCTGCCTGGAAATCGAAAAGAATCCGTTGGACGCTTACAAATATACTTCTAAAGGAAACCTGGTAGCTGTCATTTCAAACGGTACAGCCGTATTGGGATTAGGAGATATCGGCCCGTTGGCCGGCAAGCCGGTGATGGAAGGAAAAGGATTGTTGTTCAAGATATTTGCCGGTATCGACGTGTTCGACATCGAAGTGAATGAGAAAGACCCTGACAAGTTTATCGAAACGGTAAAGGCCATCGCCCCTACTTTCGGCGGCATCAACCTCGAAGATATCAAAGCTCCCGAATGTTTCAAGATCGAAACACGCCTGAAAGAAGAGCTGGATATTCCGGTCATGCATGACGACCAGCACGGGACAGCCATTATCTCCGGTGCAGGCTTGATCAATGCGCTGGAAATAGCCGGGAAGAAGATCGAGGATGTGAAGATCGTGGTAAACGGCGCCGGAGCCGCTTCCATCTCTTGCACGAAACTATACATAATGTTGGGGGCAAAGAAGGAAAACATCATCATGTGCGACAGCAAGGGCGTTATCTCCACACATCGTACGGATTTGAACGAATCCAAGAAATTCTTCGCTACCGACCGCGACATCAAGACATTGGCGGAAGCCGTCGTCGGAGCCGACGTGTTCTTAGGATTATCGGTTGCCAATGTGCTGACAAAAGAGATGGTTCGTTCCATGAACACGAACCCGATCGTGTTCGCTTTGGCTAACCCGAATCCGGAAATCTCGTATGCCGACGCAATGGCTTCACGCGACGATATCATTTTCGCAACAGGCCGCTCCGACTATCCGAACCAGATCAATAATGTATTGGGATTCCCCTATATCTTCCGCGGCGCACTGGACACGCATGCCAAAGCGATCAACGAAGAGATGAAATTAGCCGCCGTTTACGCCATCGCCGAATTGGCCAAAGAGCCGGTTCCCGATGTGGTGAACGCTGCCTACAAACTGAAACGGACGACTTTCGGACGTGATTATATCCTGCCGAAAGCGCTCGACCCGCGACTCCTGACCCGTGTTTCCTGTGCCGTTGCCAAAGCAGCGATCGAATCGGGCGTATCCCGCCGGACGATCACCGACTGGGAAGGATATGCAAACCACTTGCGCGAGATGATGGGATATGACAACAAGCTGCTCCGCTCGTTCACCGATATGGCTAAAGCCAATCCGAAACGGGTGGTATTTGCTGAAGCCAACCATGTCAATATGCTGAAAGCCGCTGCCGAAGCGAAAGCCGAAGGTATCTGCATCCCTATCCTCTTAGGCAACGAAGAACGTCTGGAAAAGATCGCAGCAGAAGAAAACATCAGCCTCGAAGGTATCGAAATCGTCAACCTCCGCCACGACCGCGAAACGGAACGCCGCCATCGGTATGCCAAGATCCTGTCTGACAAGAAAGCCCGCGAAGGCGTAACGTATGCAGAGGCTTGCGAAAAGATGGTAGACCGTAACGCATTCGGTATGATGATGGTTGCGACAGGCGATGCCGACGCTTTCGTGACGGGCGTTTACAGCCGCTACTCCGAAGTGACCAAGATGGCAGAACAGATCATCGGTATCCGTCCGTCTTATACGCATTTCGGCGCCCTGAATATCCTGACTTGCAAGAAAGGTACGTTCTTTATCGCCGACACGCTGATCAACCGCCATCCGTCGACAGAAGTATTGATCGATATCGCCCGCCTGACCCAGGATGCCGTGAAGTTCTTCGCGCATGAACCGGTTATGGCGATGTTGTCATACTCCAACTTCGGTTCCGACAAGCAGGGCAGCCCGCTGAAAGTCCACGATGCGATCGACTACTTGCACAAGAACTATCCGGATATGATGGTAGACGGCGAAATGCAGGTCAACTTCGCTCTGGACAAGAAACTGCGCGACGAAATGTATCCGTTCAACAAGCTCAAAGGCAAAGATGTCAACACGCTGATCTTCCCGAACCTGAGTTCCGCCAACAGTGCCTACAAGTTGCTCGACACTCTCGGCATCAGCGAAACGATCGGCCCGATCCAGATGGGTTTGAACAAGCCGATCCACTTCACCGACGTAGAAAGCTCTACACGCGACATCCTGAACCTGACCACCGTTGCTGTTGTCGACGCAATTGTGCAGGAGCAGATTGATAAAGGGGAATAAGTAACTACATAAAAAAGGCGATGGGATTTAGGTTCCATCGCCTTTTTCTTTTATAACTTCCGGATCAGACTCCGGCATCGTGCTTCTTCTCTTGCGGAAAGGGTTGGGTTCTTTTTTGTGCCTCCCTTTTGAATTACGCCTTTCACTTTAAAACCGCTCCATTTAAGGATTTCTTTTAAGGCTCTGACAACACCGCGGGTCTGATTAAAGAAGATATTCCAAGGATAAGGAGTCGTACAGGTACTCACAATCACCGCTTTTTTCCCTTTATGCAACCCGATCGGAATACCGTATTCCGTTTCTCCCATCATTCCGTACACCATCCGGTCAAACAACATCTTCAAATGTCCGTTCAGGTTTCCCCAATAGCAGGGCGAACCAATGACGATGGCATCGGCGGCCTTTATCTGATCGAGTGTCCGCACCGCATCATCCTCCGGCAAACAACATTTCTCATGGGTACGGCAATGCATACATCCAATGCAAGGGCGAAACGCCAGATCGCTCACCCGTATCTGCTCCACATGATGTCCACAAGCTACGGCCTCTTCTCCCATTATATCCATCATTCCGGATATCAATCCGCGACGGCGGGGACTGGCGTTGATAATTAGTATATTCATATTGAAATCAATACATGTTTATTTTTAAAGTACAAAGTTACGATGAATAAATTAAACCATGCCGGCTTCATCCGGAAATAAATAACATGCAACAGTCCACAAAAAGATAAATCACCTTTTGCCCGGCATACTCATGGTGGCGCGTATGATCGCTATTGCCTACTTTTATGCTAAAGTATTCGAACGGTGATAAGTAAATTTTAAGCGTTAGCCGAACAACTATTACACCTTTTATCTATCTTTACGCCCAAATTGTTTAGGTATCACGTATGGCAACTACTACTAAAGAGATGACGACAGGGGCTCCCCTACCGCTTATCTTCAATTTTACGATCCCGCTGTTGCTTGGGAATATATTGCAGCAAACCTACTCGCTTATAGATGCGGCTATTGTCGGAAAGTTTTTGGGAATTAACGATTTGGCCGCAATTGGGGCAAGTACATCGGTCGTATTCCTGATTCTGGGATTCTGCAACGGATGTTGTTGCGGGTTCGGGATTCCGGTCGCACAAAAATTCGGGGCGAGAGAATATGAGACAATGCGCCGGTATGTGAGCGTCAGTCTGCAGCTGGCAACCCTGATGTCGGTGGTTATTGCAATCCTGACCTGTATCTATTGTGCAGATATCCTGCGAAGTATGCGGACACCGGATACCATCTTTCAGGGAGCTTATTATTATCTGTTGGTTACGTTTATCGGAGTACCTTGCACATTCTTCTACAACCTGCTATCCAGCATCATACGTGCACTTGGAGATAGTAAGACACCGTTCTGGTTCCTGCTTTTCTCGACAATACTGAATATCGTGCTCGATCTTTTCTGCATCCTCGTATTAGGCTGGGGCGTCTTGGGAGCCGGTATTGCTACCGTTGTTTCGCAAGGCATATCGGCGTTGTTATGCTATTTCTATATGTACCGGCATTTCCCGATTCTGAAAGGCACTGCCGACGACCGGAAATTCCGTATGCCATTGGCTAAGAACCTGCTATATATCGGAGTACCGATGGGGCTTCAATTCTCCATTACTGCAATCGGCAGTATCATGCTGCAAAGTGCCAATAATGCGTTGGGAACCGCCTGCGTTGCGGCCTTTACTGCTGCTATGCGAATCAAAATGTTCTTTATTTGTGCCTTCGAAAGCCTGGGTATCGCGATGGCTACTTATACGGGACAGAATTACGGAGCCGGCAAACCCGAACGTATCTGGCAAGGTATCAAAGCCAGCACTCTGATGATGATGGTGTATGCCGTCTGTACTTTCACGATATTGATGTTTACATCAGACAAGATCTCCCTGTTATTCGTTGACGCTTCCGAAACGGAAATACTAAGAGACACCGTATTATTCCTGCACGTATCCTGCTACTTCTTCCCGATTCTGGGGCTGCTCTGCATCTTGCGCTACACCATACAGGGAGCGGGATATACCAATCTGGCCATGCTTTCCGGCGTGTCCGAGATGATTGCCCGTACGTTGGTCAGCATCTATGCCGTACCGGTATTCGGATTCCTCGCCGTATGTTATGGTGATCCGGTAGCCTGGGTAGCAGCAGACTTATTCCTCGTTCCGGCATTTATCTATGTCTATCGCAGATTGAAAAGGAGAAAAGGAGCATCCTCCTTACTCTCCGCTTAGGCTATACCCAACAATTCCACCTCAAATATTAAGGTGGAAAAACCGGGAATCGGGCCCGATGTACGTGTACCATATCCCAACATATAAGGGATATAAATCATCCAACGATCGCCGACATGCATCCGTCGAAGCGCTTCCTGCCATCCCTCGATCACCTGGTTCAGGCGGAAAGCCTCCGGGCAGCCGCGCTTCCAGGAGCTATCGAATTCGCGTCCGTTAATCAGCATCCCCCGGTAATGGACGGAAACTACACTGTTCAATTCCGGCGAAACTGTACCTGTACCCTTTTCTATCTCCTTATACAATACGCCACAAGGAAGTTCTGACACACCGTCTTGTCCGGCCATTTCGCTCATGAATTGTAGATTTTTCTCCTTATATTCTTCTTTCTTTGCCATCGCTATTTTTAATTGATTCCGGTACAAAGATAGGGGCATTCTCTTTATAAAATAAACAGAAAGAAATAAAAAGAGGCAAACAATTATACGGCAAGTCTGTTCTTTAATGGCTAAATCTAAACAAAAAAGTTATGCACATACGTACATGGTGTTATGCTGTGCTCTGCCTGTTCCTGCCGATAACGCTGCCGGCACAGAAAGAGCACAAATACCTGGATCACGCATTACCGGATGCGTGGCAGGAAAACGACAGTGATTTTCAACAGACATTACCGGTAGACGACCAGTGGTGGAAAAATTTCAACGATCCCACACTGGACTCGCTGATTGAAGTAGCCGTGAAGCAAAACTACTCCGTACTGATGGCGGCAGACCGTATTGCTATGGCAAAAGCCAATCTGCGCATACAACAGGGCAGTTACTCGCCAACCCTGGGACTCGCTGCCGGCTGGACCCGGCAACAAAGCAGCGGCCATACAAGCAGCCTGCCGCAGACAACAACCCAATACAGCGATGCCGCCCTCTCCATGAACTGGGAGATCGATGTATTCGGAAGCATCCGCAACCGCGTAAAGGCCCAAAAGGAGAACTTTGCAGCCTCCAAAGAGGACTATAACGCCGTGATGGTTTCCCTCTGCGCACAAGTGGCATCCGCCTACATCAATCTACGGGAGCTGCAACAGGAAATGGAAGTTGTCAAAAAGAACTGTCAATCGCAACTGGCAGTCGTCAAGATCACAGAAAAAAGATACGAGACAGGGCTTGTCTCGAAATTGGATGTCGCACAGGCCTTATCCGTTTACTACGACACAAAAGCCTCCCTCCCCATGCTGGAAGCCGGAATTATCCAGTACACAAACGCTTTGGGCGTACTGATGGGACTCTATCCCTGGGACGTCCGGAAAATTATGGAAACGCGGAAACCGCTACCGGAATATATCGAGACGGTCGGTATCGGCATTCCCGCCAACCTGCTGTTACGCCGGCCGGATATCCGGGCTGCCGAACGCCTGGTGAATGCACAGGCCGCATCGCTCGGAGCCTCCAAATCAGACTGGTGGCCGAAGGTTTTCGTCAAAGGATCGGTGGGCTTCGCTTCCCATGATTTGGACAAACTGGTAAACCATAACAGTTTCACCTACGAGATCGCCCCGGCTATCTCCTGGAATTTCTTCCAGGGGACGAAGTTGGCACAGGCGACACGGCTGGCAAAAGCCCAGCTCGACGAGTCGATCCGGCAATTCAACCAGGATGTACTGACAGCTGTCCAGGAAGTGAACAATGCCATGAATTCCTATAAGAACTCGATCAAGCAGATCGTCGCGCTCCGGGAAGTCGTCAATCAGGGGAAACAAACGTTGGAACTTTCACTCGACCTCTATAAACAGGGGCTTACTCCTTTCCAGAATGTACTGGACGCACAACGCTCCCTCCTCTCCTACGAAAACGAACTGACACAAGCCAGAGGATCGTCCCTCTTGAGCCTGATCCAGCTTTATCAGGCGTTAGGCGGCGGTTGGGAGATTGAAAATTAAAAATCAAGAATTAAGAATTAAAAAATAAGAGAGATGAAGACTGCTATTAAAATAGGGATTATGGGATTGTCCATCGTCCTGCTTGCCGGGTGTAAAGAGAAAAGTCACCAGACGGAGATGCCGGCCCCTTCCATCAGTGTAGCGACGCCGGTCGTGCGAGACATCACGCTCACAAAAGACTATCCGGGCTATTTGAGTTCCGACCGCATGGTCAACCTGGTAGCGCGCGTGAACGGATATCTGCAATCCTCGCAACTCGTGCCGGGCGCAAAAGTAAAGAAAGGCGACCTGATATTCGTGATCGAACCGGAAGTGTACCAAAATAATGTCACCCAGGCGGAAGCCGCGCTAAACACGGCAAAGGCCCAGGTCGAATATGCCCGCAGCAACTACGAACGCATGAAAGAAGCAGCCAAAAGCGGGGCTGTCAGCCAAATACAGGTCTTGCAGGCCGAATCGACCGCAGCGGAAATGGAGGCATCCGTGCATAATGCCGAAGCTGCTTTGAAAACAGCCCGGACCAACCTGGGCTATTGCTACATCCGGGCTCCCTACGACGGGCGTGTCACCCGTGCAAGCTATGATGTGGGCAACTATATCAACGGCGCTGTCCAACCCGTCACATTGGCTACATTATACAAAGACGACATCATGTACGCCAACTTCAATATCGAAGACAACCAGTTCATGCGGATGAAAATGATTGCCGCCCAGAACGATCCGAACGTCAAGATGCCTACCCATGTTTCCATACGCCTCGGACAGGACGGACGGCAAAGTTATACCGGGACACTCGACTACCTCTCTCCCAACGTCGACCTGTCGACCGGTACGCTGAACGTCCGCGCCAATCTCGAAAATAAAGACGGCGAATTGAAAAGCGGGCTGTATGTTACAATCACCTTGCCCTACAGCGAACAGAAAGACGCTGTCCTCGTGCGCGACGCCTCTATCGGGACCGACCAGTTGGGAAAATTCCTGTATATAGTGAACGACTCGAATATCGTACGATACCGCCATATCGAACCCGGACAGTTGGTGGACGATACGCTCCGGCAGGTCATCAGCGGTATCCGCCCCGACGAACGGTATGTGACAACCGCCCTGCTGAAAGTCAGAGACGGTATGAGTATTAAGCCTATAAAATAAAAAGCTATGGTAAAATTCTTCATAAACAGACCGATATTCGCTACCGTCCTCGCCCTGATCCTGGTGGTAGCCGGATTGGTCACGCTACACATACTTCCCATCGCGCAATATCCGGAAATCACGCCGCCGACCGTACAGGTATCGGCTTTCTACCCAGGTGCGGATGCGGAAACAGTAGCGCAGACCGTAGGATTGCCCATCGAACAACAGGTAAACGGTGTAGATGGAATGCTTTATATGAGTTCCAATTCATCCAGTTCCGGAGCCTATTCACTAACCATCACGTTCGCTGTCGGTACGGATATCGACATGGCGACCGTCATGGTGCAGAACCGTGTCAGCATTGCACAAAGCAGTCTGCCGGAAGCCGTGATCGTACAAGGCATCACCACCAAGAAGCAATCGTCCAACATCGTTATGATGCTGACGCTAAGCTCCCGTGACTCCACTTACAGCGGGCTGTACCTGAGCAACTACGCCAGCCTCAACATGACGGACGAACTGACGCGTCTGCCGGGTGTCGGCTCCGTCAGTGTCATGGGAGCCGGAAGCTACAGCATGCGTATATGGCTCGATCCGAACGCCATGCGCATCCGCAACCTCACGCCGGATATGATCTTCCAGGCGATCTCGACACAGAACACACAGGTTTCGGCCGGTTACGTCGGGCAACCGATAGCCAAAGCCGACAATCCGTTCCAATACACACTGACGGTAAAAGGCCGTTTGACGACTCCGGAAGAATTCGGGAACATCATCCTCCGTACGGAAGAGGGCGGCAAGATACTCCGCTTGAAAGATGTCGCCCGTATCGAATTAGGCAGTTCTTCCTACAATGTCACCTCCAAACTGAAAGGACAGCCGAGTGCCGCCATAGCCATTTACCAACTCCCCGGTTCCAATTCGCTGGAAGTGGCCAAAGGGGTACGGGCCAAAATGGAACAGTTGGCAGACAACCTCCCGGAAGGCGTCGTCTATGATGTGACACTGGACACGACACAGGTAATCAATGCCTCCATCGACGAAGTGCTCGTCACTTTCCTGGAGACGACAGCCCTCGTCATACTGGTTATCTTCCTGTTCCTCCAGAATTTCCGTGCCGTTATCATCCCCTGCATCACCATCCCCGTCTCCCTGATCGGAACACTGGCGGTCATGTCGGCCTTAGGATTCTCGATCAATACGTTGACCTTGTTCGGGTTGATCCTGGCCATCGCGATCGTGGTGGATGATGCGATCGTGGTGGTGGAAAACTCGTCGCGGCTGATGGATACGGGGAAATATACCGCCCGTGAAGCCGTGACCGAAGCTATGGGTGAAATTGTCGGCCCGATCGTAGGCGTCGTGCTGGTATTGCTGGCGGTCTTTATCCCGACGACCTTCATCAGCGGTATCTCCGGCCAATTATACAAACAATTTGCCCTGACAATCGCTGCCGCCACCGTCTTAAGCGGGTTCAACTCGCTGACGCTTACGCCGGCCCTGTGCGCCCTGTTCCTGCAAGCGAACAAAGAACCGAAATTCTTTGTATTCAAAGCCTTCAACAAGGTGTTCGGCAAAACCCAGAAAATATATGACGACATCGTCGGCCGCATGCTGAAGAACCCGTTTGTCACGATGGTGATATTCGGGATCATAACGGCCATTGCCATCGTCATGTTTATGCGCTGGCCGACCACTTTCATCCCGGAAGAGGATGACGGTTATTTCCTGATATCCACCCAGCTCCCGCCGGCAGCCAGCCTGAACCGTACGGAAGCAGTCGGAAAGCAGATCGACAAGATCCTCGACAGCTATCCTGAAATCAAGACCTATATCGGAGTAAACGGTTTCTCTATCATGGGTGGCGGCGAACTCTCGAACGCAGGGACCTATTTCGTGATCCTGAAAAACTGGAACGAACGAAAAGGCAAAGAACATACCGCCTCGGCTGTCGTAAACCGTTTCAACCGCGAAGCCTACGGCATCCAGGAAGCACAGATATTCGCAATGGTCCCCCCTGCAATCCCCGGATTGGGAGCTTCGGGAGGCCTGCAACTCCAATTGGAAGACCGTAATAATCTGGGTCCGACGGAGATGCAGCATGCTATCGAAACACTGCAAGCCACGTACCGGAGCAAGCCGCAATTGCTCAGCCTTTCGAGCATGTACCAAGCCAACGTCCCCCAGTATAACCTGGCTATCGACCGCGACAAGGTGCAATTGCTCGGCCTGCAGCTCAACCAGGTTTTCGCGACTCTAAGCTACTATATGGGAGCCGCCTATGTAAACGACTTCGTCGAATTCGGGCGTATCTACCAGGTCAAGATCGAAGCCAACGACCAGGCTCAAAAGGTTATAGACGACGTGTTGCACCTGAGCCTCGAAAACAATTCCGGCAAAATGGTTCCTTTCTCCGCCTTTACGGAGGTGAAGGAGCAGTTGGGACTGGATCAGATCAACCTGTATAATATGTATAAGTCGGCATCCATTACCTGCATAACCAATCCGAAATATAGTTCCGGTGAAGCGATCCAGGCTATGGAAGAGCTCGTCCAGGAGCAGTTAGGCAATAATTTCGGATATGAATGGACATCCGTCGCTTACCAGGAAACGAAAGCCGGCTCGACCACCATGCTCGTCTTTGCAATGGCCCTTTTGGTTGCCTTCCTGGTTCTCTCCGCCCAGTATGAAAGCTGGACAAGCCCGATCGCCGCCATCATGGGACTTCCGATCGCCTTGTTAGGAGCCATTTTGGGATGTTTCGTCATGGGTGTCCCGGTCAGCATTTATACGCAAATCGGTATCATCCTGCTGATCGCCCTCTCTGCGAAGAACGGCATCCTGATTGTCGAATTTGCCCGTGACTACCATAAAGCCGGCAATCCGATACGCGAATCCGCGCTCGAAGCCGGCCATGTCCGTCTGCGCCCGATCCTGATGACTTCATTCGCATTCGTCTTAGGGGTCATGCCTCTGCTGTTTGCAACAGGAGCCGGAGCCGGCAGCCGTCTATCCTTAGGAGCGGCAGTCGTTTTCGGTATGGCGGTAAACACCATTTTTGCAACGATGTTTATCCCCAGCTTCTACGAGTTGATGCAATTATTCCAGGAAAAGGTATTGGACAAATTCAGCCGGAAACAGAAATAAACCGGACACCGACAAGACCAAATACACGGGGAGGTATGTCAAAACTCCATATTGACTTTACCTCCCCCCCGTATTCGTTTATATAGCCGCACCCGGCCAATATAGAACAAGTTTATACAGGCATTGAAATTACCTATTTGACAAGTGTTTAAGAACATCTTACTTTTACGGCATAGTCAAAAACAATATCTGTATGAAAGTAGTTTTATATAAAAAGACAAGATATAATCTGACCGAATTACAGGCTAAAAAAACATCCGTATGAATGACAAAAAACTAACGGCTGCCAACGGCCGCCCCGTTGCAGACAATCAGAACACACAGACAGTAGGTCCGCGTGGACAGGTCTTATTGCAAGACCCGTGGTTAATTGAAAAGCTTGCCCACTTCGACAGGGAGGTTATCCCTGAAAGACGAATGCACGCTAAAGGTTCCGGTGCTTACGGCACATTTACCGTTACGCACGACATCTCCCGGTACACAAAAGCCGCTATATTCAGCGAAGTAGGCAAAAAGACAGACTGTTTTGTCCGCTTCTCCACCGTAGCCGGCGAACGGGGGGCTGCCGATGCCGAACGCGATATTCGTGGCTTTGCCATGAAATTTTATACAGAAGAAGGCAACTGGGATTTAGTAGGAAACAATACCCCTGTATTCTTCCTCCGCGATCCGTTAAAGTTCCCCGACCTTAATCACGCCATCAAACGCGATCCGAAGACAAACATGCGCAGCGCCAACAACAACTGGGATTTCTGGACACTTCTTCCCGAAGCCTTGCACCAGATCACCATCACCATGAGCCCGCGCGGTATTCCCTATTCCTATCGTCACATGCACGGATTCGGGAGCCATACCTACAGCTTCATCAATGCCGATAACGAGCGTATCTGGGTGAAATTCCATCTGAGAACGATGCAGGGAATCAAAAACCTGACCGACCAGGAAGCCGAAGCGATCATTGCCAAAGACCGCGAATCGCACCAGCGCGACCTTTTCGAAAGCATCGAAAAAGGCGACTTCCCGAAATGGAAGTTCCAAATCCAATTGATGACAGTCGAAGAGGCAAACAGCTATCGCATCAATCCATTCGATTTGACAAAGGTATGGCCGCACGGCGATTTCCCGTTGATGGACGTGGGGGTTCTGGAGCTGAACCGCAATCCGGAAAACTATTTTGCCGAAGTCGAACAAGCCGCCTTCAACCCGATGAATATCGTAGACGGCATAGGGTTCTCTCCTGACAAGATGCTGCAAGGCCGACTCTTCTCATACGGAGATGCACAACGTTACCGCTTGGGAGTCAACCTGGAGCAGATCCCGGTAAACAAACCGCGTTGCCCGTTCCATGCTTATCATCGCGACGGAGCCATGCGTGTAGACGGAAACTACGGTGCAACCAAAGGATACGAACCTAACAGTTACGGCGAATGGAAAGACACGCCCGAAAACAAGGAGCCGCCCTATCCCGCCAACGGTCCTATCTACAACTATAACGAGCGCGAATATGACGATGATTACTACAGCCAGCCCGGTGCCCTGTTCCGCCTGATGCCTGCCGACGAACAACAATTGCTGTTCGAAAACACCGCCCGCCAGATCGGAGGAGCCGAGTTGTTCATCCAGCAACGTCACGTACGCAATTGCTATAAGGCAGATCCGGCTTATGGCAAAGGTATCGCCGATGCATTGGGAATCAGCCTCGAAGATGCGTTGAAGGAAACCAGATAAATAAAAATATCTACCAAGTAAAAAGGATTGCCTCATCGGGGACAATCCTTTTTTTATTAATCTACTTTATATTCTCCTATCTGCTTGAAACCGTTCAGGAAGTCCGTAACCGGTAAACGTTTCTTACCTGCCAACTGAACCGACAGCAGGCGCAGATAGCCGTCTTCTACCGCTACATCCATATAGTTCTTCGTGTCTGTCATAATCGTTCCGACAGGGTGATTATGTGCGGCAGGATGTTTTTCTGCCTGGTAGACCTTCAATACGGTGCGCACGCCCTCCGGAGAAACGATTTCGGTCCAGGCTGCCGGATAGGGAGACAGGCCGCGGATGAAGTCATAAATCTTTTTCACCGGCTGATGCCAGTCGATACGGCAAGTTTCTTTGAAAATCTTCGGGGCGGGACGGAGTTCGGAAGGATCTTTATAGAATTCTTCCTGAGGGACGGCATCTGTTTTTCCTTCCAACAGCAAATCGACGGTTTCCAACACCAACCCGGCTCCCATTGTCATCAGGGAGTCATGGACAACGCCCACATCATCCGTATCGGCAATAGGCAGATGCTTCTGGCGGATGATCTTGCCTGTGTCGATCTCGTGGGCCAGGAAGAAGGTAGTCGCACCGGTTTCCGTATCTCCGTTGATCACCGCCCAGTTGATAGGCGCAGCTCCCCTGTATTGGGGAAGCAAAGAGGCATGGAGGTTAAACGTTCCTAAGCGAGGCATATTCCAGACAATCTCCGGCAGCATGCGGAAAGCGACGACGATCTGCAAATCCGCCTTCAAAGCACGCAGATCGGAAAGAAAAGCCTCATCTTTCAATTTTTCGGGCTGGAGCACCGGCAATCCTTTCGACAGGGCATATTGCTTGACGGGGCTTGCCTGCAAGACACTGCCATGACGACCGACCGGCTTGTCCGGCATCGTTATCACCCCTACTATATTATATCCGCCCTCAACCAGGGCGCGCAGGCTCTCCACTGCAAAATCGGGAGTACCCATATAAACGATTCGTAAATCTTCTTTCTTCATTTTTTAATCTCCTGAAAAGTTTTCAACCAGCACTTCGCGGTATGAATTAAATATCTTCGATTTGGACATAAAGCCGATATATCGTCCTTCCTCGTCTACGACCGGCAGGTTCCAGGCTTTCGTATCGTCAAAGATACGCATGATCTGCTCCATCGGCGTCCCTACCTGAATCTTGGCAGGCGCCGAGACCATAAACTTGGATACATGGAACCGGTTGTATAACTCTGGGCGGAACATGATGTTCCGGATATTGTCCAACTGAACAAGCCCTAACAGGATTCCCCGTTCGTCGATAACCGGGAACGTGTTCCGTCCGCTCTTGGCAATCACCTTCACCATATCTCCCAAGGACATTTCGGGAGAGACGGTCAGGAAATCACGCTCGATCACACTGTCGGTATTCAGCAACGTCAGCACGGCACGGTCCTTATGATGGGTGAGCAACTCGCCTTTCTGGGCCAGGCGCATCGAATAGATGCTGTGCGGAAGAAACATCTTGATCGTGATATAGGAGCTCACAGATACGATCATCAGCGGAAGGAAAAGGGCGTATCCGCCGGTCAGCTCGGCAATCAGGAAGACACCCGTCAGCGGCGCATGCATGACGCCGGACATGATTCCCGCCATTCCTAATAAGGCGAAGTTCTTCTCCGACAGATACATCGTAAAGGGGAAATAGTTGGACGCATGAGCAAACACGAACCCGGCGATACATCCTAAATACAAACTGGGAGCAAATATACCGCCGCAACCGCCGCCTGCATTCGTCGCGCTCGAAGCAAAGACCTTAAACAGGAGGATCAGCGTAAGGAATATCTGCAATCCCCAATAGGTTTCGTTCAGGCCGTAGAACATGCTCTTATCCATTATATGGGAGAACTGCCCGTTCAACAAAGACGAAATCGTGTCGTAACCTTCACCGTAGAGCGGCGGGAATATGAAGATCAGCACACTCAACATGATCCCCCCGACCACGAATTTCTTCCAGTAATTATTCAAATTCCGGTACATCCCTTCGATCCGGTTCATAACCTTAGTAAAGTAAAGAGACACCAAGCCGCAAAAGACACCTAACAGCAGCACATAGGGAATACGCTCGATCACAAACACTTCGGTCTGAGAAAAGGGGAACATCGCTTCCGTACCTGTAAAGATATAGGAAACAGTAGCCGCCGTCACCGAAGTGATAAGCAAAGGCAAAACCGATGTCATTGTCAAGTCCAGCAACAAGACTTCCACCACAAACACCACCCCGGCAATCGGAGCTTTGAAAATACCGGAAATCGCGCCGGCCGCCCCACAGCCGACCAACAGCATCAGGGTCTTTTGCTCCATGCGGAACAGGCGGCCTAAGTTGGAACCGATCGCCGCCCCCGTCAACACGATAGGAGCCTCCGCCCCGACCGATCCGCCGAAGCCGATGGTGACGGAACTGGCTACAATGGAAGTCCAGGTATTATGAGGCTTGATACGGCTCTTCCGTTGGGAAATGGCATAGAGTATCTTCGTTACCCCGTGGCTGATATCATCCCGTACGATATATTTTACAAACAAACCGGCAAGCAAAATACCGATCACCGGATAGAGCAGATACAGGTAATTCGCCCCATCCTGATTGAAATTGCCTGTCAGAAGATGTTGTATAAAGTGGATGATCGACTTCAGGATAATAGCTGCCGCTGCCGTACAGATACCCACCAGAAAGCTAACGATCAATATGAAATGCTTCTCTTTTATATGCCTGTCCCGCCATAGCAGGAGCCGATAGAAAAATTGAAAATTATCCTTCATAATCAACAACCCCTATTTTTTAATTCTTAATTCTTAATTTTTAATTCCTCAAATGCCTTTACCAGTAATTACTGTTTTAACTGTATAGATCAGAATTGTCAGATCCAGTGTCAGCGACATATTTTCGTAATATAATATATCATATTCCATACGCTCCACCATTTTGTCCACACTTGCCGCATAGCCGTACTTCACCATCCCCAACGAGGTAATGCCCGGACGGACATTGTGCAACAGATAGTAGTAGGGAGCCGTTTTCACGATCTCGTCGATAAAATATTTCCGTTCGGGGCGCGGTCCGACCAGCGACATATCCCCTTTCAGCACGTTCCAGAACTGCGGCAATTCGTCCAACCGGTATTTCCGCATGATACGTCCGAACGGCGTTACACGCAGGTCGTCTTCCGACGAAAGCGACGGGCCGTTCTCTTCGGCATTGACATACATGGTGCGGAACTTGTACATCCAAAACGGCTGTCCGAGATAACCGATCCGCTCCTGGCGGAAAAACACGGGTCCCGGAGAATCCTTCTTCACCCGCCATGCGATATAGGCGAATAAGGGAGAGAGCAACAGCAGTGCAACGACAGAACAGACCTTGTCCAGAAAAAGCTTTATGTTCTGTTCGGCCGGTGAAAAGTTGTTATCCGTCACATCGACCAACGGGATTCCCCGTATCGTCCGAAGCTGTATTTTCGAAAGCATATTGAACCGGTCCGCCAACACCTTTATCGGACGTTTATACCGGTAGAGCGAATAGAGGATTCCTAAAAGCGCCTTATTATTCTTCGACTCGACAGCTAAAACGATTTCATCCACATTCTCTTTTTCCATCAAGACCGGAATATCTTCCACCGTCCCCAGCACCTGATTCCGGTCGGCCTTGACCGGCGTCCTCTCGTCTTCCGAGACAAAGCCGCAAATATCATAGCCCAGGCGATACAAATCGTGGGCGATGCGGACAGCCTTCCCTCCCGCACCGATAATCAGCACCTTCATCGCCCACTCCCGGTTCTTTATCTTCCTCATCCCGCTTTGCGTAATCAGCAGACGCGGGATATAGGTTATGAAAAACTGCAATCCGAACATTCCGAAGAACAGTTTATAATAGATATCGATCGAACGGGGAATATCGTCGAGCAGCAATGCAAAAAAGACGAAAACCGTCCCGATCAGCACGGTAATGAATGTCGAGAAAAGTTCGGTGAGGCGGGACTTCCCGAACGGCTTGTTATAATATCCCGAAAAATAATAAAGCACCAGCCAGAAAAGAGGAATGACTACCTGGCCGCCAAGCACACCCGGATATTGCAAATAATCAAGCAGACTATCTGCCCCCTCATCGATGGCGAACACCTCATAGCGAAGGATATTGAATAGCAACCACGCTACCGAAGCCGATATAAAATCCGATAATATGTATTTTCCAGCCTGCTTGCTCTTCTTCATTTTTATCTGATTACCTGGATAACGCCACCGTCTCCTAATTTGATGATATTGGAAGGCTTGGCCTTGCTCATATCATCCTGGCGATATTTCACAATATAATCGACCCCGTTCTTAATACTGTCCGACACCTCGCTGAAATTACCCGGAGAAGGCTCGCCGCTCACGTTCGCAGAGGTGGAAACCAACGGCCTGCGGAAACGTTCGCACAGTTTACGGGAAAACTCTTCGTTCGTCACCCGGATGCCGACACTTCCGTCTTCACCTAAGAGATTGCTCGCCAGATTCTTTGCATGAGGATAGATAATCGTAAGCGGTTTATCGGCCACTTCGATCAGGTCCCAGGCTATATCGGGCATATCCGACACGTACATGCTCAGTTTTGCCGAACTGTCGGTCAATACCAGCATAGCCTTATTGTCCGTTCTCTTCTTCAACTCGTACACTTTTTGTACGGCTTTCTCGTTGGTTGCATCGCAACCAATTCCCCAGATCGTATCTGTAGGATAGAGTATTATGCCTCCCGCCTGCATAATTTCGCAGGCTTTTTGAATATCTTCCGTCATTGTTTTTTAAATAATGTCACAAATGTACAAATCATTCGCGGACTTGGAAAGCGGTTTGGACTTTTTTCAAACAGTTTCCAAGAATCGCCACTCCCGGAATCTGCCATTTTGCTTCCTCCAAACAGGCAAAACGCTTCTTTTTATTATGTTAAAAAATATTACCCGCTATATTAATTCATAGAACATGGGGTACTAATCCGATTTACACGGGGGGGTAGTGACATTTTGATATATCCGGAAAACAGCCGGAGAGCGGTTTGAAAAAATTAAAACAGCTTCTAATTAATAAAAAAGCAAGCCGCCGAACAGAAATATCCATTTATATTATCTAACTTTACGGATTCAAATATATTGGAGGTTTTATCACTATAAACACGCATATCCGATATATCAGAGACGAAAAAAAAGAAAAAAACAATATATAATGATTACAAAATGGAACTTTCAAACCCCAACAGAAGAAGAGTTACATAAGAGAGACAAGCTGGCGAGCGAACTGGGACTTAGCCCGGTCGTGTGTCTTTTGCTCGTTCAGCGAGGACTTACCACTGTTGAAGAGGTGAAGAAATTCTTTAAACCCAGCTTGAACGATTTGCATGATCCATTCCTTATGCCGGATATGGAAAAGGCGGTCAAGCGCTTGAATAAAGCATTGGGAAACAAAGAAAAGATTTTGATTTACGGAGACTACGATGTAGACGGTACGACTGCCGTTTCATTGGTCTACAAGTATTTGCGCCCTTATTCATCGACGCTGGATTTTTATATTCCGGACCGGTATGACGAGGGGTACGGGATTTCGTATAAAGGAATCAATTACGCCCAGGAAAACGGGATCACGCTGGTGATCTCGCTCGACTGCGGCATCAAGGCCATCGAAAAGATCGAATACGCCAAGCAATTGGGGATCGATTTTATTATCTGCGACCATCATATGCCGGACGACACATTGCCGGATGCAGTCGCCGTCTTAGATGCCAAGCGGGTGGATTCGGTCTATCCGTACGAACATCTGTCGGGGTGCGGTGTCGGCTTCAAGTTCATGCAGGCATTCGCCAAAAGCAACAACTTCCCGTTTGCCGACCTGGAGAAGCTGCTGGAACTGACGGCGGTCAGCATCGCTTCGGACATCGTCCCCATTACCGGCGAAAACCGCATACTGGCCTATTACGGTTTAAAGCAGCTTAACAGCAATCCGAGCCTCGGCCTGAAAGGGATTATCGATATCTGCGGGCTGTCGGGCAAAGAGATCACGATCAGCGACATCGTCTTCAAGATCGGACCGCGCATCAACGCTTCCGGCCGCATGATGAACGGAAAGGAAGCGGTCGAACTGCTCCTGGCGAAGGATGTGGACGTGGCCCGCGAAAAGAGCGAAAGCATCAACCAATATAACGAAGAACGCCGCGAACTGGACAAGAAGATCACGGACGAGGCGAACGCCATCATCGACGAATTTCAGAATATGGAAGACCGTAAGGCGATCATCGTCTACAATCCGGGATGGCATAAAGGGGTTATCGGCATCGTCGCTTCCCGCCTGACGGAGAAATACTACCGCCCGGCAGTCGTGCTGACGAAATCGTCCGAACTGATAACGGGTTCCGCCCGTTCGGTCACGGGATTCGACATATACAAAGCGATCGAAAGCTGCCGCGACCTGTTGGAGAACTTCGGTGGCCACACGTATGCCGCCGGCCTCTCCCTGAAAGAGGAGAACCTGGAGGCTTTCACCCAGCGGTTCCTCAAACTGGCTGCCGACGAGATCATTCCAGAACAAATGACGCCGCAGATCGACATAGATGCCGTACTGGACCTGCAAGATATCAATTCCAAGTTCATGAGCGAACTGAAAAAAATGAATCCGTTCGGCCCGGACAACCAGAAGCCCGTATTCTGCTCGCTCGGAGTCAAAGATTACGGAACCAGCAAGTTGGTAGGGAAAGACCTGGAACATATCAAACTGGAACTGATCGACGACAAGTCGAACACACCGATACATGGCATTGCTTTCGGTATGCGCCAGCACAACACGCATATCAAGAACATGAAACCTTTCAATATCTGCTACACCATCGAGGAGAACACCTACAACGGCAACACGTCGTTGCAACTGATGGTGAAGGACATCAAGGAGAACGATATATGAAGGGATGCGGTGGATGTCTACCATAAGATTTTAGGGAAGTATTGGGGATACCCTGCTTTCCGCCCTTTACAGGAGGATATTATCCATTCCGTCTGTAGCGGGAAAGACACGCTCGGACTCATGCCGACGGGAGGTGGCAAATCGATCACCTTCCAGGTTCCGGCATTGGCAATGGAAGGGATTTGCCTTGTCATTACCCCGCTTATCGCTTTGATGCGCGACCAGGTCGACAATCTGCGCCGGGCCGGGATTAAAGCTACGGCTGTATATTCGGGCATGGGCCGCCAGGAGATCGCTGCGGAATTGGACGCTTGCATTTCCGGGCAATACAAGTTCCTGTATGTTTCACCCGAACGGCTTGCCTCCGGATTATTCAGGGAAAAGTTGCAAGCCATGAACGTCTGCCTGTTAGTGGTTGACGAAAGTCATTGCATCTCGCAATGGGGCTATGACTTCCGTCCTTCCTATCTCCATATCGCCGATATACGGGAACAACTGCCCGGCGTGCCGGTACTGGCGCTGACGGCGACGGCCACGCCCGAAGTCGTGGACGACATACAGGAACGACTGCTTTTCAAAGAGAAAAATGTTTTCCTGAAAAGTTTCACCCGCCCGAATCTCGCCTACATCGTACGCCGGACGGAAGATAAGCTGAATACATTGCTTTACATACTCGGAAAAGTTCCGGGGACGGCTATCGTCTATACCCGGAGCCGGAAACAGACAAAAGAGGCGGCTCTCTTCCTGCAACAAGCCGGAATATCTGCCGATTTCTTTCATGCCGGGCTGAACCGGGAAGAAAAGGCGATCCGGCAGCACCGCTGGAAAAATAACGAATGCCGGGTTATAGTTGCGACAAACGCTTTCGGGATGGGGATCGACAAGCCGGACGTGCGGTTGGTTGTCCATCTGGATATGCCGGGATCATTGGAAGAATATTTCCAGGAGGCAGGCCGTGCCGGACGGGACAGCCGGAAAGCCTTTGCGGTGTCTCTCTGCACGGATATGGACAGCTTCCAGCTAAAAAAACGGATAGATGACGAGTTTCCGGAAAAAAGACTGATCGGGCAAGTGTACGAGGCATTGGGAGATTACTACCAAATACAGGAAGGGCACGGGAAGGACATCATACACGGATTTGCATTGGCTGATTTCTGTTCCGCCTGCCAGCTTCCCCCGTTACAGGTGCATCATGCGCTGAAACTGCTGGAACTGTCCGGTTACATCGAATATTCCGAAGCGGTGGATGAATCATCTTCTCCAACAGCCTCCCGAATTACCTATACGCATCCACGGATGGAAAAGGAGACTCTTATTCTCCCTCCCTCCGCTTATGAGGAACGTCGCGAAAGGATGAAAAAGCGCATCTCAAAAGTGGTGGAATATATGGACGGGGAACATATCTGCCGGAGCCGCCTGCTACTCTCCTATTTCGGAGAAAAGGATGCAGAAGATTGCGGGTGTTGCGACATCTGCCTCTCCAAGAATGATTCCGGCCTGAACAACCGGGATTTCAATGCCATACGCGGCCAATTGCTCGGACTGCTTTCAGACCGGCAACCGCTTCCTGTCACCACCTTGATCCCTTCTTTGCCTTTCCCCGAAGAAAAAATCGTCACCACCATCCGCTTCTTGGTCGAACATGACAGGCGGTTTTATTTGAAGGAGGGAAAGGTGGGGATTTCCGGCTGAAAGAGAATATTATGAATGAGCAGACACATTTCTATTACCAAAGCCCGAAATATGTTTTTGCTTTTTTAGAAGAAGAACTGACAAAAGGTAAATTTGAATAACGGCAAACAAGTCGGAAACTGTTCCAAAAACAAATGCCTGCCCTTGCAAAAAGAAGCGGCAGGCATCCATTATGACTTATCCGTGACACATAAATCATGAATCATAATATCCGGCCACCCCTTCCGCACACCGCTCGCCGTCGATAGCGGCGGAGACGATTCCGCCTGCATAGCCGGCTCCTTCGCCGCAAGGGAAAAGGCCTTTCAGGGTTATATGCTGGTAGCTTTCCTTGTCGCGCAGGATACGGACGGGCGAAGAGGTTCGGGTTTCCACTCCGATCATTACCGCATCGTTGGTCAGGAAGCCTCTGGAGACTTTACCGAAATAGCGGAATCCTTCACGAAGGCGACCGGTGACGAACTCCGGCATCCAGAAATGCAGCGGGGAAGCCAGCAAGCCGGGCGTATAAGAGGATTCGGGGAGATCGAAAGAGTTTTTCTTATTCACGAAATCAACCATCCGCTGTGCAGGGGCGGTTTGCTTCATCCCGCCGTTCAGCCAGCAGAGTTCTTCCAGCCGTTCCTGGAAAGCCATCAATGCGAGTGGCGAATCCTTGCTGACCGTCATCTCTTCGTGTTTCATCAATTCGGGATAGTCTTCCGGGCGTACCTCCACCACCATGCCGGAGTTCGACCAGCGGGAACCACGGTTGGAAGGAGACATTCCGTTGACCACCACCTGACGGGGACCGCTTGCCGCCGGGACGACAAATCCACCGGGGCACATGCAGAAAGAATAGACTCCCCGTCCGCCGGCCTGCGTCACAAAGCTATATTCGGCTGCCGGCAGATATTTGCCCCTGCCCTCCTTGCGATGATATTGTATCTGGTCGATCAGCATCTGCGGATGTTCCAGGCGGACACCGACAGCAATGCCTTTGGCTTCGATCGGGATTTGCCGGTCGTGGAGGTAGCGATACACGTCGCGGGCGGAATGGCCCGTTGCCAAGATGACCGGCCCCAGAAAACTTTCGCCTGTATTCGTTTCGACACCTACGACTTCCCCACTCCGGATGAGCAGGGCATCCATACGCGTCTCGAAACGGACTTCCCCGCCACAGCGGATAATCTGTTCGCGGATATTCTCGATCACGCGCGGCAGTTTGTCCGTACCGATATGCGGATGGGCGTCAGCCAAGATCGAGGTGCTCGCCCCGAACTGGCAAAAGACATTCAGAATCTTATCGACCGACCCCCGTTTCTTGCTGCGGGTGTAAAGTTTGCCGTCGGAATAGGCGCCGGCTCCCCCTTCGCCGAAGCTGTAGTTGGACTCTTCGTCCACCTTATGCTCGCGGCTGATCAGGGCGATATCCTTTTTACGTTCGCGCACGTTCTTTCCGCGTTCGATCACGATCGGACGCAGGCCGAGCTCTATCAGGCGGAGGGCGGCAAACAAACCACCCGGCCCCGCTCCTACCACCACGACAGGCTTCCCTGCCGACACGTCTTTATATTCCACCGACTGGAATTCCGGTTTGTCCGGTTCCTCATCGATAAAAGCACGCAACTTGACATTCACATAGATAGTCCGCTGACGCGCATCAATGGAACGTTTCAACACCCGGACGGTGTGAATATGCGGAACAGATGTTCCCGTCTCGCGGGCTACCACCTGCTTCAACGACTGTTCGCTGGCTGCCTCTTCGGGCAATATACGGAGTTGTAATTCTTGTATCATCGTTATTTCTTTAAATTCAAATAAAAAACCAAACCGGCTTGCGCCCTGTACCCGCTCCAATCCACTTTAAAATCCGAATTCCGGCTCTGATGCTTCTGCTTCACGGCATCCCATTCATAGGCGACGCTCACGTTCAGGGCGAAATGGCGGCACAGGCCGAACTTGATGCCGAAAGCAGGCTCCACAAAGAAATTCTTACCGGAAAAACGGTCTTCCTGCTGATATCCAACTGCGGGGTCGGACTCGACAAACAGGCGGCTCGCCTCGTCCACCTTGTTCAGCACGACGCCCGTCGAAAACTGCACATACGGTTCGAACGTAAAGATACTGATTTCTTCCTTAACCAAACGGAAACGGTAAAAAGCTCCGAGCTTATATCCTTTGTTACGCAGCTCGTAGTTGCAAGAGCCGGAATAATCCGTTACCCCCTTCTTGCCCGCCGTATTCATATAGTTGAAAAGAGCTCCCACGTGATGTCGCCTCCATTCGATGCCGATACGGGTGTCCTGTGTCACATAACCGGGAAAATTATCCGTAACCTGCGCATTGGTCACGGGAAGTATCATCCCTTTCAAAAGATCTTCCATATCGGACATCTGATACGAGCCGTGACCGATATTATATTCGACTGTCAACGACTGGGCCTGCCCAGTCCGGACGAATGCAAGCAGAAGGCATATCAATAAGATGGTTCGTTTCATTTCTTCAGGTTGTTTTCCGGGTTAAACGTATCGGATGCTTCCAAGACAGCCTTACCGAGAGAGTAAGGGCGGATGGTTTCATCTTTGAAATAGATATAGACCTCGTATGTTCCACCGGCTCCGTCATACCTTTCGTCGACAAAAGAACGCTGGTCGAAACGAGTGCTTCTTCGAATATAAGTCATATTATCATAACTATATTCAATCGTAAAATGATCAAATCCGTCACGAAGAGATTCATCCACATCCCAGAAGATTTCGGGATGTCCGCTTTCGTCCATCTGATAGCGGAGGATCTTGTCGCTCCCGGTACGCGCACAGACCTTAAGGGGCCAACTTCGCTTTTCCGCATATTGCTCGATCCCGACCTGCCCGGCAACCGTCCCACTGTTCGTCCGGGAGAAAATCTCGCACGACAGTTCGTATGAACCATTCGGAATCCGATCCACGTCGAGCATAAAATCACACCGGGCTTCATCGCTTTCCCATTCCATCTCACCTAAACGGACGACCAGCTTCTCCACCTTAAATCCGGGCAACGGATAGACTTCGCATGCAGCACTCCCGCTATGTTCAATAACATAGGCATTTTCCGCCTGATAGTAGGCAAGCCCATAAAAATCCACACTCAGCGTAACCGAATCGGACGGGAGCTTTTCCATCTCCACAAAATTCTCCCCTAACTGGTACTCGCAGCTTGTAAACAGGAAGAAAACACTTACAAATAGATAAACAACACTTTTATTCATATACATATAAACTTATCCGAACAATTGCCGGAAAGCCTCTTCCACCTTGCGCACTTGCACGATTTGCATCTTGCACTTGGATGTGTCGAAGCCTTTCAGGTTATTGTGCGGGATGATAATGCGCGAGAAACCTAATTTTTCCGCTTCCAGGATGCGCTGCTCGATGCGGTTCACCGGACGGATCTCGCCCGAAAGCCCCACCTCGCCGCACATGCAGATACCCGGCTCGATCGAAATGTCGAGGCTGGAAGAAAGAACCGCACTGATCACCGCCAGGTCGATCGCCGGATCGTTCACCTTCAGTCCGCCGGCAATATTCAAAAAGACGTCTTTCTGGACCAGCTTGAACCCGGCACGCTTTTCGAGCACCGCGAGCAGCATGTTCATACGCCTGAGATCGAACCCCGTCGCGCTGCGCTGGGGCGTCCCGTAAACGGCTGAGCTTACCAATGCCTGCGTCTCGATCAGGAAAGGGCGGATGCCTTCGATCGCCGCCGCAATGGCCACTCCGCTCAGCCCCTCATGGTTCTGCGTCAACAGCAGTTCGGAAGGGTTGCTGACTTCGCGGAGGCCGTCTTGGCGCATCTCGTAGATACCTAATTCTGCCGTACTTCCGAAACGGTTCTTGATGCTCCTGAGGATGCGGTACATATAATGTTGGTCGCCCTCGAACTGAAGGACGGTGTCGACAATATGTTCGAGCACCTTCGGCCCGGCAATGCTTCCTTCCTTATTGATATGGCCGATCAGGAGGACGGGCGTACCGCTCTCCTTCGCATATTTCAGGATAGCCGCACTGCACTCGCGCACCTGCGAAACGCTTCCGGGAGAGGATTCGACCACCTCCGTATAAATGGTTTGTATCGAGTCGACAATCAGTAGATCGGGCTGTACGTTCTTGGCCTGGACAAATATCTGTTCGAGATTGGTTTCGCAGAGGATGAAGCAATCCGGGTTCTCATGCGCGATGCGGTCGGCACGGAGTTTCAACTGGCGGCTGCTCTCTTCGCCGGAAACGTAGAGTGTCCGGAGTCCGTTCAACCCCAAGACGGTTTGCAGGACAAGGGTAGACTTCCCGATTCCCGGTTCGCCGCCGATCAGGACCAGCGATCCTTTCACCAGGCCGCCACCGAGGACACGGTTCAACTCCTGATCGCCGAGGTCGATGCGCGTCTCCTCTTCGGAAGTAATATCGCGAAGCAGGACGGGACGCACTTTGCCGCCATCCGAAACGCCATAAAGCGCCCGCTTTCCGGTCGGTTCCTTTGCCACGACCTCCTCGACATACGTGTTCCACTCCCCGCAGGAAGGGCATTTTCCGATCCATTTCGGAGAATCAGCCCCACAGTTGGAGCAAACATATACGGTTTTTGCTTTTGCCATAGCCTATTTATTTAATTATCTTAACACAACAAAGCAAGAAAGCACCCATTTGTTAATTTGAGAAAACACAATACAAGATTCAATGCCATGACTGTTACATTGTGTTAACACAATTCCTCTTTTATATGCCTTAATACCAAATTGTAAAAAAACGACGGACTCAACAGGGCGAAATAGCCCTGTTGTGCGTTGACAACGATCCTCAAAGAGCCTTTTCCGACTCGTTGTGCGTTGACAACGACGTTTTATCACCCGAAAAGGTCGAGCGTCAATTGCTTTTTCTCTGCTTCTAACTTACGCAGATGGCGTTTCCCTTGCGGCGTGATGATTTCCATCTTGTCGAAACGGGTACGGATCACCGTTTCGACCGTATAGCTGATGTTGACCACTTCGCCCAGTTCGCTCATCTTCCGCTGTATCTCCAGCACGCAATCGATACACATGCCGCTCTTGAAGACGATCTTTTCATCGAACATATCTTTCTTGAAGTCTTCGTCGCACATATAGAAATCGATCGTCTCGCCCCCTTTGTTGTAGATGCCTTTCCAACGGTAACGGGCGTCTTTCAGTACAGGCGAGATGATTTCTATCGTCGCTTTGTTGTCCTTGACCGGGGGCAACTCGTCGGAACGGAGGATGTAATAGTCAAACTGTTCACGTTTGACCTCCAACGATCCTGAACGGCTGCGGTTGTTTTCGTTCAGTTCGCGCAAGGTGAACTTCGTCACCTTCGGATAGCCGCGCACAGCTTCGTAAAAGTTCGATTTACACTTGCAGACGCGGGGCGATGCGCTTAGCAATTCCACCAATTCGCGCGTGACCGTTATGCCGGGCGATTTCTTCCTGAGATTCGTACGCAACAAGGCTATTTCACGCTGCATCTTTTCCTCGTCGGCCACCGAGCGGTCCACGACCGGCTGCCCGCCGACCAAAAGGGTCGGACGTGTCCACACTTGCATAAACAAGTTGAGAAGGACGGAGATCAGGCGGCTGTTCTCACCTGCCACCGACCAGATTTCGCGGAACCCCTCCTGCTGGGCAAAAGACTCGCAATAAACAGTCATTTTGATATCCAGCATGTCTGCCAGCGTCCGGATAAGCGAGAGCACCTCCTTTTCCGAACGGTGTTTGATCATGGCATCCATGTAGTTGGACTTATCATTGAAGTAGTATCGCAGTTCGAGTTTGTTATCAAACTTTATCATGACTTACTCTGTTTTGGGTTTTCGATCGAAGAACGGGTTTTTCGAGGACGCGCTCACCGGGATCGCCATCACGCATTTGCAGTCGCCCAGCATCCCCAAACGCTGAGCAGCCAGACCGGCGCTGAACATCACACGCGTGTCCAGGCGCCAATCCGATGCCGTGGCACAAGCCGAACCGATCGCAATACCCAAGTCCACCGAATTGATCGCACAGGGAACGGCTTCCGGCTTCTCCACACAGGTCGGGAATCCGCAGTGCGCACAATTCAAACCCTGCACCTGCTGCCGTGTACCGGCAATCATGATGGCTTCGGCCTGAAGGATATTGTCGGCATCGCGCAGAAAGAATTTCAAACCGGTTTCGCCGGACATGATGACAAGCTCTTCGGAAAGGCGTTTGATATCTTCGTCCGTCACCATCGCCACTTCGATAATATCGATACCTTTCCCTTTCGGCGCTGTCCGGGCGGCTGTCATCATCTGACGAACAGCCTGTAACACATGCTCGTGTCGTATTTCTCTTTCGTTCTGTATCATTTTAATATTGGTTTAGCACGAACAAAGATAATAATTACTCGTTTTATAACTCAAGATTTGTCATCTTTTCTGTAACATCAAAAGGATAACCGGGGTATTCGTAAATACTGAAACGGGGTTCGGTCACACCTTCGGAATAGTTCCAGATGCTGATATACTCCCGCACATCCTCGCCCATATCCTGCAACTGGCGCAGGTAGGCGGCGACGGATTTGTTTTCGACGATGTAGACTTCTCCCATCCGATCAATAATCGGGCTGTGGCGGCGTCCGGTGTCGTGGTCGAATTTCAGGATGCGCTTTCCCTCAGCTGTCAAGCCGATTGTCCGGAACGTCATGCTTTTGCCGATGGCCGGAAGGTTCAACACGCTGCGGTCGGTGGCGGCAAAAAGGAGACGGTTCTCTTTCAGGAACCCGGACAATTTCTTTCCTAAAGGACGTTCATAGCGGATCAGCCGGTACAGTTCCTTCTGCTTCTCTTTGGGGATAAGGCCGAAGACTTTCTCCTCCTGCTGTTCCTGCAAGGAACGGCTGTTGGGGGTGAACACGGCATAGTTCTCGTGGAACCCCTTGACCGAGAAAGTATAATAGCACACCACCCCCATCGCATTCAACGTCTGGCGAAGCTTTGCCGTATGCCCGCGCCGGGAAGCGGCAACGGTGTAGACCAACTGGTTGGTGATAATCCAACCGGCGGAGAGGATCGCCTCGATCGCCTTTTTGGCTTCCGGCGTGACCTCCAGCGGGGACTGGAAATGCGTCTGGATGATAAACTGCGTGACACCGATACGCGAGGCTTTGTCTTTGAAATCCCTCAAGATGCCGACCAGTTCGTCCGTGATCCTCAGAGGCAGGTAGGCAAGCAGGCGCGAACCCAGGCGGACCCGTTGCAGTTCGGCGTACTTCTCCCCTTCGGGCCGGCCCTCGTTGGCTTTCCGCTTCCGTACCGCCATCTTGTAGACGGCATCGAGTATGTTGCGGAGCGTCGCGTTCTGGCTCATCAACGCGTCGCCTCCGGTGATCAGGATATCCCTGAGCTGTGCGTCTTCTTCGAAATAGCGCATCAACCGGCGCAGTTTCTTATCCCATGTCTCCTTCGGTTTCAAGGACTCGAAATCAAAATTCAGGCGTTCGCTCTGGAAATCGTACATCCGCTGGCACGAAGCGCACAGCCCGCCACAGGCACGCCCCATCGAATCGGGAATCAGGATCGCCACCTCCGGATAACGGCGGTGTATGTTGTGCCCTTCCGGCAGCAACCATCCGGCGGCATTCGGCTGCCCGGCCACGACGATGTCTTCCTTTTCCCACGCCTTGATCTGTCCGTACGTCTCGACCAGTTCCTCCGAATAGAGGATATACGAACGGATGGCAGCATCGTCATACCCGCTTGTATTCGTGTTCAGCAGGGAAAGATAATAAGGGGTGACAAAGAACGGCATGCCCTTCTTACGGGCTTTGGCCAGCAATTGCAAAGTCTCGGCCGAAAGGGAACCGCCGAGGAAATAGTTCAGTTCCGTCGGGCTTTTGAAAGCCATCGCGAGATGGAAACGGCCGGTATTCCACCATTCCTGCACCTTGATGTATTTCTCCGCATAGCTCATCCCCTCCGTAAACTGGAACCGGGAGGTCGGGGCATGGCGCCGTTCGATCTTGCGTATCAGCCCGGCAATGATCCGCTCCTTGTTGGAGCGGCGGATCGCCATCACCTCTTCGTCCAATCCGGTCGGCCAGCGGTTCATCTGCCGTTTGACGAGCGAGCGGTCCGGTACGATCTCCTCCGGATGCTCCAACAATTCGAACTGCCGGAACAGGTCGATAAAGAAGTCCGGCGAAACATCCTCCTTCAGCTTTCCGGCCAGGAATTGCCACAGCCAGGTAATCGTCCGTACCGGTATCTCCCCACCTGTCGAAAGTTCGGAGACTGTCGTATCGTCATGTTCGATCAAGAGAAGAATACGCTTCGCCACGGCATTTCCCATATTGCTCCCGCCAACCGTCCTGTCGATGCGGGAAGAAACGAAAGAACGCAGGGCTTCTTTAAAAAGCACCGAGCTCTCACTCTCTTCCGCCATCGTTACCAGTTGGGGAAAATCTTTTTTAAATACTTTTGCCAATTGCGGAATGTCGTACGATAGTAATCTTCTTTTAATCATAAGCAAATACTTTTTAGGAGGGATTTATAGAATGTTATTTTGAAATCATTTATCTACAAATATAACATTTTTCTCCTGCCGTCAAAAGTATGCTACTTATAAAACATCTTAAATGCTTCGCAAATCACAACAAAATGACAAAAGCAATACATATTTGTCACTTTTCTGTTACTTCCGCTTCCTCTTCACGATAGCAAAAAAAACATTGGTCCAAATCGAAACTACTTCTGCATCTAATTCGATTTTCTACCCCATGTAGCGCAAATTAGTAGCAAGGGTAATATTTTTTAATAATCTATTACTTTTATTTAGCACTAAAAAAAGACGGATGCAAATCTGTTACATCCGTCCTTTCGTTCAAGTATCTTAACAACCGCCGCCCAACGCCCGGTAGAGAAGGATCTTCTTCCGGCAAAGGTCGGTGATGATGTCGATACGTTCAAGCTCGCTGTCCAGATAACGTTCGTTGGCGGAGAGCACTTCGAGGAACCCGACGTAGTTCAACTTAAAAAGTTCATTGGCATTGGTGACCGAACGTCGGTGGGCTACGGTTTCCACCTCTTTCAAACGGACACGCTCCACCTGATTCAGACCTGCACAATACAAATCCAATACTTCCGTATAGGCTTTCAAGGCTGTTTCGTGATATTGCGACAAGGCGATCCGTTGCGAAGCACGCGCCTCGTTCCATATCGAACGGATCTGGTTTCGCTGGAAGACAGGCGCAGTAATCCCCGCTGCCAGGTCGTAGACCAGCGAAGCAGGCGCACTGAACCATTTACCGACATCAAAGCTGTTGAAGCCGCCTCCCGCACCCAGCACCAACGAAGGGTAGAAAGCTGCCTTGGCCGCCATTACATCCGCCTTTGAGGCCAGCAATTCCATTTCGGCAGCCCGCACGTCGGGACGCAAGGTCAGCATATTTGCCGGAACGCCATCTGAAAGCGGAAAAGGGATCCGTCTTAATTCTTCAAAACTCATACGCCTGATTTCAAACGGGAAAACACCTAACAGGCAGGCTATCGCACGCTCTTTCTCCCCGATCAGCTGGTCATTTTTCAACAGCTTGCTTTCTATCAGTAGCATGCGGGCATGGAACTGGTCGACAGCCAACTGCGTCTCGGCCCCCTCCTTCTTCAACTGACGGGTCAGTTCGTACGAACGTTTGGAACTGATATGGGCCTCTTCCAATACCTCCCGGCGCTTATCCAACCCGATCAGTTCATAATAGTGGACGGCCAGTTCGGAGATCAGGACGGATTGCGCTAAGCGGGTCGCCTCGACCGAAGCCATCCAGCGGGCTGCAGCCGCTTGCTTCTTCCGAGTCAGCTTCCCCCATATATCCGCTTCCCACTGGAAATTCAGGGAAAGTCCGAAATCGCGGTAAGGGTCCGGGATATGTTTGTCTTTCGGCAGGGAAGGGACATTGGTCTCGCTGTTCCCCACGCCGTCCATCGTATATTCGCCGAAGCGGTTGACCGAAGCCCCGATATCGAGGCCGACCTCCGGCAACAGCAAGCCTTTTGCCCGTTGCAGGTTAGCCCGGCTCATCGTCACCCGTTCCATGCTTTGCTTGAACGAATGGTTATTCCGCAAAGCGACCTCCACATATCCCTGCAAGATGGAATCCTGTAAAAACACATTCCATTCCAACGGCTTTACAAATGCAGTGTCATAGGTATGCCCGTCTCCCTCCGGCAATGCGGCACGTTCCCCGTCCGGAGAGAGCTGCGGCGCCTTGCAAGCGGTAAGGCCGATCGCAGCCCACAGGCAAACCGCACCGATTATCTTAATACTCATATTCTTCTTCATTTGCTTTTTGTTTCTTTTCCTTTAAGTAAGTTGCTAACGATTCAAATATCACATAAAGCCCCGGTATCAGGAAGATCCCCACGAAAGTACCGATCAGCATACCTCCGGCCGCCGCCGTTCCGATGGAGCGATTGCCCAAAGCACCCGCGCCACTGGCCATCGCCAACGGGATCAAGCCGCTGATAAAGGCAAAGGAAGTCATCAGGATCGGACGCAAGCGGCTGGTCGCCCCCTGGATGGCCGCTCCCATAATGCTGACACCTTCCTTGCGGCACTGGTTCGCCACCTCGATAATCAGGATCGCATTCTTGCCCAAGAGGCCGATCAGCATCACGAGCGCCACCTGGGCATAAATGTTGTTCTCCAGTCCCACCGCATACAGTAAAAGGAACGATCCGAACACACCCGCCGGAAGCGAGAGGATAACCGGAAGCGGCAGCAAAAGGCTTTCATACTGGGCCGCCAGCAGAAGATAGACGAAGACCAGACAAATGGCGAAAATAACCAGGGATTGTCCGCCGGATTCTTTCTCCTCACGGGCAACGCCGGACCATTCTATGTCGTAGCCTCGCGGCAACACTTCGGCGGCAATCTCCTCTACGGCTTCCAAAGCCTCACCCGAACTGACTCCCGGTGCTTGTTCACCGGTAATCATGGCCGAAGTAAACAGGTTGTAACGGGTGATCTGGCTCGGACCATACACACGCTCCATTGTCATGAAGTTGGAATACGGAACCATATTCCCCTCTTTATTTTTAGCATACAAGCCGAACAGATCCTCCGGATTCATACGATATTCGGGAGCTGCCTGCAACATCACCTTGTACATTTGTCCGAAACGGACGAAATTGGAAGAATAGAAACTTCCGACATAGGATTGCAGGGTTTCCATCGACTCGTTCACATCGATACCCAATTTTGCCGCTTTAGCCAGATCGACCCGCAGCAGATATTGCGGGAAGTTCGGGTTGAAACCGGATGTGACACCCGACAGACGAGGATCGGCATTCAGTTTGGCCACAAACGATTTGGCCACCTCGTCCAACTCGGCAAATGTCCCGGCAGTCTTATCCTGCAAACGGAGTTCGAAACCGCTGGCATTACCGAAACCGGGAACTGTCGGCGGGAGGAAGAACTGGATATCCGCATCCTTGATATGCGACACGCGGTCGGCATAGACGCGCATCAGTTCCTCGGCTGTCTGTTCACGTTCGTTCCAGGGCTTCAGGTTGACCATTCCCATGCCGAAGCTGGCTCCTTCCGTCTCCGTCATCAAGCTGTAGCCTGCCAATGTGGAGACCGTTTCCACTTCTTCCAACGGCAACAGGGCGGCCTGCACTTTGCTCAAAGCAGCCTCCGAACGTTCGAGGGTCGCTCCGGGAGGCGCATCGACGTTCACGTAGATCATTCCCTGGTCCTCATTGGGGATAAAGCCCGAAGGCAGCACAAACGTCATGCCCCATGTTGCCAGACAGAAAATTATCAGCGTCACATAGGTCAGGAAACGCCTGTTCAGGAACAAACGCAGATTGATCTTATAACGGCGTTCCAGATAATCGTAACGCCTGTTGAACCCGTCGAAGAAACGCGCCAGCAAACTTTTCTTCACCTTCCTGTTATGCGAGACAGGCTTCAGCATCAAGGCACAGAGCGCAGGAGACAGCGTCAAGGCATTCACACCCGAAATAACAATCGCCACCGCCAGCGTCAACGAGAACTGCCGGTAGAAAATACCGACCGTACCAGACATAAAGCCTACCGGTACAAACACGGCAGACATCACCAGGGTAATAGCAATAATCGCCCCGCCGATCTCACGGATGGCGGCTTCGGTGGCTTTTGCCGGTGGAAGTTTCTCGTTGTGCATCTTCACATGCACCGCCTCCACCACGACAATGGCATTATCGACCACGATACCGATTGCCAGCACCAGCGCGAACAGCGTCAGCATATTGATGGAGAAACCCAACATCTGCATAAAGAAGAAAGTCCCGACAAGCGAAACAGGAACGGCTATCGCCGGAATCAACGTCGAACGGAAATCCTGCAGGAACAAATATACCACGATAAACACCAGCAAAAAGGCTTCCAACAGTGTCCGGAGCACAACCGAAATCGAAGCATCCAGAAATCGCGAAACATCGTACGATATATTATAATCCATTCCGGGGGCAAAACTGCTTTCCTTGATTTCCTCCATCTTGGCTTTGATATTCTGAATCACCTCACGGGCATTCGAACCCGGACGCTGCTTGATCATGATGGAGGCGGAAGGCTTGCCGTCGGTCATGGAAATCATATTATAGTCTTCCGAGTCGAACTCGATCGTCGCCACATCCTTCAACCGGAGAACCGAACCGTCCGGCAACGCCTTCAACACGATCTCGCCATATTCTTCGGGAGTGCTGAATTTCCCGCTATATTGCAATACATACTGCAACTGCTGCGGAATCTTATCCGAACTGATACCGGTCTTACCCGGAGCCGCTTCGATGTTTTGCGAACGGATTGCGGCGGTCACCTCCTGCGGTGACATATTATAGGCTGCCAGCCGGTTCGGGTTCAACCACACGCGCATCGCATAATCGCGGCTTCCCATGATCTCGACAAAACCGACACCGTCGATTCGCTTCAGTTCACGCAGGATATTGATATCGGCAAAGTTGTACACAAATTTCTCGGTATGTGAACTGTCCGTACTCATGATGTTCAGATACATCAACATACTGTTCACCTCTTTCTCAGTAATCACACCGGCACGGATCACTTCTTCGGGAAGTTCGTCGAGGACTGTCGTCACACGGTTCTGCACATTCACGGAAGCGACATCCGGGTCGGTTCCTACTTTGAAATAGATCGTCGTCAGCGACATACCGTCGTTCGTACAAACTGTAGTCATATAGGTCATTCCGGGCACACCGTTGATAGCACGCTCCAAGGGAGTCGCCACGGTTTTAGCCATCACATCGGCATTGGCTCCCGTATAACGGGCCGTCACCGTAACGGAAGGCGGGACAATATCGGGAAACTGGGTAATCGGCAAAGAGGTAATGGCCAACAAGCCCAGAAAAACAATCACAACGGAAATGACACCGGACAGAATCGGGCGTCTGATGAATATTTCAAACATACGGCTTACTTATTATTTTCGATTTCATCAGACAACTCCAATTGTTTACGGACCGTTTCGGCATCCACTATCTCAGGCGTAATAACCATTCCGTCACTCACTTGCTGGACTCCTTCATAAACGATCAGCGTGTTGTCAGGCAGGTCTTTCGTTACATAATAGGCTCCGTGACGGGAGAGCGGTTCGAAGCTGCGAACACTCACTTTGCCCTCTTCATCAACGGTATACACATAGGTAAAATCCTGAATCTCGAAGGTCGAACGTTGCGGGACCAGTATCACATCTTCCATTTCGGTCAGCATACGGATTTTACCCGAAACACCATGACGCAACAGGCGGTCCGGATTGGCAAAACGCGCACGGAAAGCAATGGAGCCCGTACCGCGTTCAAAATCACCTTCTACGGTTTCGACCGTTCCTTTGTACGGATAGGTTGTCTGATCCGACAAAATCAGCTCCAGGTTGTTATATTCAGGCTGTTCCACTCCGCTCAACTGCGTACGTTTATATTCGAGATATTCTTTCTCGTTGATCTTGAAATAGGCAAACATTTCCGAGACATCCGTCAGGGAGGTCAACAAGCTGGACGGCGTGACCAAGCTACCGACCTTAAACGGTATACGGTCCACATATCCTTCGAAAGGAGATGTGATGGTCGTATAGGAATAATTTGTCTCCGCACGAAGCAAACGCGATTTAGCCTGCTGTACCCGCAAACGGGCGACATCGGCCTCCGCCAATGCCTGTTCCAGGCGGATCGACGAAATAATATCCTTTTCCACCAGGCGTTTTACACGATCCGCCTCGACTTCCGCCATTTTCAACTCGGCCTGCACCTGCTTATAGTTGGCCTGCGCCTCTTTGACCTCTTCATACAGTTCGGCAGAGGAAAGCTTGAACAAGACCTGTCCTTTCTTCACGTGCTCGCCTTCGTCAACCAGGACATCTTCGACGAATCCTTCCACTTTCGGTTTGATCTCCACAAACTGGACAGCCTGCACATCGGCTACATACGACTGGGCCACTTCAATACTCGTAGCCGCCAGTTTCACCACCAGCGTATTATTTTTACTTCCGGATTTTTTTTCATGACTCCGGTTACAAGAGGTAAAAAAGCTGGCTATTAAAAACAAAAAAGGTAAATAGTTAAAAAACAATCTTCTCGTCATAAATCGTTTTTGATTAGTTTATTTTTAGGTTATAATTATAGACATGATAAAGCGTGCAATATCAGGAACACGACAAAGCATTCCGCGTACCGGCACAACATACCCATACACGCTCTGAAAAACAAAAGAATCGGATAAGACCTAAATCAGATAGGAACAAAACCAGACGAAACTCTGGGTCTTATGAAGTTGATAAAATATAGGCAAGAATGCACATTGCTGCAATTCAAGAGAATGAATCAGCTCATGCACATTTATTATAGTCAGCCAGTCGGCTATAAAGTCTGCAACAAACTGTTGGATTTGAATCTGTTCCTGCCGGACAGTACGCAACGAGGCGTTATCGTCGAAATCAAGTACATCATGCACTCCATTCTCTACCACCTCGATGGAAGAACTTGGGAAACCTTCCAGAAAGAAATCGCTGCCAACTGAATAAAACGGCATAAAGACCAACATGATCATCAAAATCACACGCTGGTAAAACTTTATCTTTTTATCTACGACAGTTATTAACATCCTTCCCTGAAAAACTTTTTGCAAAGATAAAAAATCCATATCTTATTTCAAAATACCGTTAATCAATAGCTCACCCGATAATCATTTGGGATAAATAAATTCATTATTTAGCGCGGTTGCTCTATTTTATTTTACTATTTTATTTGTTTATCCGCAGAAAGAGTTATATTTGCAACACTCAACATGTTATCCAAGATGCGGTGAACCTGCATCTGATTCGTTGCGGGCATTTTTATGTCCGTAACGTTCCTCATAGGCGGTTCCGTACCCCCGTGGGGAGCATTAATGTGCCTCCAGCATCTTGGATGTGTTGAGTAACGGGAAAGGCGGAACCGTTCTATTTTCGCCCCACTTTTAATACCTTATTTATTATGGAAGCAGCAAACACCTTGACACTTCCGAAAGAAGCAGTCCAAGAAATCTTCTTCAGGGAAGAAGCTACTCGCATCCGGAAAGCGTTTGCCAACAAATGAATCGGTCCGATCGGTTTTGATAATATAAGAAATTGACAATAACCCCTTTTTCGCCCTTTTTCTATTTCACTTTAAATTCCGGTTTATACAGATCTTACACTTTGTCCGGCAGGGCGTTTTTATCTGACACGGGGAGAGATGGGGTCGGCAACTTGTCCGGTTATCGACCCTGTTTTGTCAGCCTGACCGGGAAAAATAGGAAAATGTGATAATCCTCAACTCCCGGAGAATTGAATATTTGCGGACGAAACCGTGTCGCATTCCGTTTATGCCAAAAGCATTTTTCCGCATTTCCTCCGTGAGTTGCGCAGAACTTTTCCATGACGACCGTCTTCGTTGCCATGAACATTGACTTCATAGGCAATGATGACCGTCTTCATGGCGATAAAGTCAATCTTCACGGCGGCGAAGACGGTCGTCATCGTAGAAAACCGGCAAATAGATGAAAAAAGCTCCGTTTTGTCTCCCAAAAAGAGAAATCCGAACTCTTTCATCATGAAGCCTGCCAATCGTTAAATAACCTGTTTTTTACAATAAGGGTGTGCAAAAGAAAGAAACAATAAGCCACCTTATGTTTATCCCCAACAATTATCGGGTAAGTCTGATTAATCCCATAAAAAAAATCCCGACGATAGTAAATCGTCGGGGTTTCTGCGGAGAGATAGGTAAATGAACCTTACCTTGCAATCCACTCAATATCAGCGTTATATTTTCAATGAACTATCTTAGGCTACGACTTGGTTACGATTTCAAAAGACTTGTATTTGTCTTTATCTGTCTGCTCCTTGTCTGCATTAATCTTGGATTTAAAAGTACAGGTTATTTTTGAATTATACAAGTCTTTGATTATTAATATTTCGACTTACTTGTCCTAAAACAACTTCGTTACGATTTACTTAGGCGTCCGCTGATTTATTTTTGTTAATCTATTACCTGTAATGTGTCTTGTATGGGAATAAAATGTTATTTTCGGGATTGGAAAATATAAAAGACTACCATACAATGAAAATTACCCGTGATGAATTGCTGATAGCTGCGTTCAAGCTGTTTATGTCCGTGAACTATGAGAAAGCCAGTTTTGCGGAACTTGGAAAGATGCTCGGAATGTCGAAAGCCGGAATATTCAAATACTACAAGAACAAACAGGAACTATTCATTGCCGTAGTGGATAGGTTTTGGTTCAGCACGCAAAACCCACAAAACAAATTCACTGAAACGAACGGCAGGTTTGCCGAATTTATAGACGAATATGTGCGTGGCGTACAACGGACGATGGATATGCTGGGCAATCTGATAGGTGTGGATAAAGACAAGTTGGCGCAAGGAAAATTCACATACCACGCCCAATATTTTCATTTTCTGTTTCAATTGCTGCAATACGACCCTGACGCAAAAGAGAAGCTCCGTAATCTTGCAAATGACGATTACGCTTATTGGCGTACCGCCATACAGCGTGCGATAGATAGCGGAGAGTTGAGAAAGGATGTGGATGTAGAGGATGCGGTAGTCATGTTCCGGCAGGTTTACATGGGGCTGTCCTTTGAAATGTCTTTTCTCGGCGGATTGGACACCGCGCGACTTGCCAGACATCTGTATGCCATTTACTCTCTGTTGAAACGTTAGGCAGTGCCTCCCCCGGCACATATTCCTTGTAAATCTGCCTTTCAGTGCAAAAAAAAGATAAAAAGAAAACACTCGTTCACTTTATTCGGGATAGTTTTATAACTTTGGCAATATCATTTAATTAGTGATAGCTGTAACGTTATAAACCAGTCCTATATGGAAGCAGACAAACAACGGGGAAGTATCGTACTGACAAAGCAAAATATAGACGGTCAGGACTATATACGGATTGATTATGGAAATAATCAGGGTATTGCCTTACTGCTTTCCGGAGATAGTGGAATTAAGATAGCCGGAAACGGAAGTGCCTATATACAGGCATCCGCTTTCCGGCTTCCTGCGTTTTATGACCGCTATTCCCCCTACGCCTACATAAATGCAATCAAGTTCTACTATGAGAAAGTCCGAAAAGGCAAACGGCAATACTATGGCGGGATAGTCCGTGCCAAAGAATACAAGGCTTTGCCCGAAGTGCTAAGCCGGGAAGAAATGAAGAACATCTTTGCACAGATACCTAACCGGAACCATCGGTGCATGATTTCATTGATACATTCTGCCGGATTGCGGCGAAGTGAACTTCTGAACCTGACCCCTAAAGACATTATCAGTGAACGGATGCTGATAAGGGTAGCTGGCAAAGGAAAGAAATGCAGATATTCCCTGCTGTCAGAAAAGGCACTCAACGAACTAAGGGTTTATTACAAAGAATACCGAACGCAAAAGTGGCTTTTTGAGGGAGAACAGGCAGGTGAACAATATTCACCCAGTGCATTGGTGAAAATACTGAAAGAAGCAGCCCAAAAAGCCGGAATAAAGCACCGGGTACACCTGCACATGCTCCGTCACACTTTCGCTACTCACCTGCTGGAACAAGGGACTGACCTTAGAACTATTCAGGAACTTATGGGGCATAATGATATAAAAACGACTGCTATTTATTTGCACGTATCAAATGCTCACAAAGCCAAAATACCTAATCCACTGGACTATTTAGATGATGATTAGGTATAATTTATTAGTAAATAGGAACTACACCATAGGTGTGGTTATTGAATACATTACCAACAGTAGCATTATGGATAAGGAAACAGAAAAACTTATAGCAGCAATAACAAAAGCCACACGAATGGCTTTCCAAAAGTTGTTTAGCAATAAAGAACATTTCTATTATTGTGTGCTTTTGACAACTGGAGAAGGTCTTGCTCCCATTATTTCCGCATGGTCTTGGGAAGCATTAAACAGAGTATCACAAAAATATTCCAAAACATACGCACAAGATATAAAGTGGTCTTATGCAGACACTCCCTATTATGCTTTTGGGTATGACGAATATTTTGGTGACGTAAAACAACTTTTTGAAAATAGGGTAACTATTGATAATCTGAACAATGAAGCATGGAAAAAAGAGTTGGATTTCAGGATAATGGCAATGGTAGAAACAATGTCAATTCTTGATAGCGAGGGATTGTTTGCGCAAAACCAATCACGCAAGAATATTCTGATAAATGTAGAATTGATGCCACCTGATGCTTCGAATACACAAAGGGCTTTAGAGTTAAACAACCCAGAAGATATTGAAGATTACCTTCAAGAAGCTGCTGAAAGTGAATAATTAAGTTGGTAACAAGTAGATAAACTTCCCTAACGGTCAGTTATCTACATCCCATTACCGATAAAAGTACGATATGCAAGAAAATAGAACTGATATTAGCCCCACTCTGAAAGACTATTTGGAATATAAAATGTCGGATGATTTCTTTCCGCTTGTTCTGAGAGTTCGTATGGAATGGAATGATTCCAATTATCGAAAAATGATTGGTCTTATCAACCGTGTTTTAGAAGAACACAAAAATGAGTATTTCTATCCTTTAGACGTAATTCTCTTTTTTACAAAAGAAATTAATACGATGTTGAGTATCATATCACATCCGCTATTTGGTAAAACGAGAGAAGATGAGTATAAACTTCTCGTTTCGAAACGTAAAAAGGAATTGCAAGACTTTCAGAGAGATTTCTTTGTGGGAAATTATTTTGAATATGATTTCTTGCAGTATCTCAATAAAAAAATAATCGGTAACGAAGCGTGATAACGCTTAACAGCGTTCCCCGCTAACCCATTAGTGGCAATATGCGAATGAATCGAAAGTCGGTAAAATTTAAAAATAAAAGAAATAAAATTATGGGATATTTTGCAGGATTAGGAGCAGGTAAAGGTTGGAGTACATTTAATTTCATATTGACACCTAAAGAGTTTCAAGAAATATTTGATGGACTGACATATGCTTTTATAAAAACAGGTACTCGCGTAGAAAATGATTACATAGAATCCAATAAAAAAGATATATTTGAAGGCTATGAAATTTTCTTTAACCAAATACTTATCGGGCAAACAGCATTAACAAAAGAAAAGGCTTGGAGTATTGAACGAGTAATTCGAGTATCAGTTACAGACAATATTGACAAAGTTTCCTTTAGAGTATGTGAAAATGAGAAGAAGGAAATTCTTCCGTTTAAAGTTCTTGAACCAACAGAACCTGTAATTAACATAGCCCCCTTTTATCTTTCTTGGTCAGTTGAACAAGAAAAAATGAGCGTTGCCTATTTTGACACAAAAGGAGTTATTGGACTACAATTATCTTTTCCGAAATATGTGTCATTTAATTATAGTGATTATGTTGAGACTTCTGTATATAAAACCGCTGAATTATATGACATATTAATAAGCAGAATAAAAGAAATTTCAAAAAAAGCAAAGGTTGAAACACCAATAAAATTGTATAAGCCAAATTTTTGGATAAGTACAAACGCAATTCAGCCAATCAATCAAAATAGATATTTAAAAGAAAATAAATTAAAGATACAATAAAGATATACTGCCACTAACAAGCGGCTAAATTGCCCTTAAAGGTCGATTAGCCACCAGACATTATCCGCAATAAAAATAACATCATGGTAAGATTTATAAGTGCAACGTATGAATTACATTTCGTTGCTGTAGAATTACAAAGACAAATAATAAAAAGAGTCGCAAACTACATTCTTGATAATTTCAATGATTGGACTTGGCAAAATTCAATATATGATAATCTGCGTAAAGCCGAAAATCATAACACTGCGGTATTAGTTGTTTTAAGGTTATTTCATCAAAGCGAAATAGAGAAAGGCAAACTAAAGTCGTATGGTCGGTATATAAAGGCTAAAGAAAGGCTTGTTATTGACCAAATGTTTGCTTTGGATGATTACTTGAATTTGACAGAAGATGAAATTAGGCAAAAACTCTGCAATGATATTTGTAATTACGTTTGCGAAATGTTGAAAAAATACAAAGACCGCTTTCAAGATTTTGATGCAATGGCTTTTATTCCATTGTTCAAAATGCAAATGGATAAAATTAAAAATAATGAACTTCCATATTTATGATTATGGAAATAAATTAAGCGGATAACATGCACCTGTTCCGCCTAACGGCAGCAAGCTGCAACCCATTACCGATATACGAGTGAAAACTAATAAAACAGATAAAGAATGGACTTAAAGAATGTAATAGATAAAGGTAGCTGCCCGATAATAAATTCCATTATTTTCGCTAATGGAGATTTATATGTATTGGATGTTTTTGCCATGAATATAAGTGTATTATGCAAATCTTATATTGACAGTTATTTTGATTTTAATTCGATAGATGACGTAAGTCACTTTGATGTATGCTGTTCATGTGAAACGGATCTATATGAAGTGTGCGGTGGAGATGGAAGTTTTGGGAGCGATGGAACAATCTATGTAATTGACAAGAAAACAAATTCACCTGTATGGTTCTTGTTTTTAGACTGCATAAATCCGATTGAAAAAATCAAAATTATAGACGGGGTTATTTATGCGTATAATAATAACGGCTGTTTGCTTATATCTATAGCAAGTCCCCTAAACAATATAAAATTCATTGAAGAAGATAACAATATCGGTAACAATCACCTTAACTGCTAAACGCAGTTAGCTGAAACACATTAATAGTAATAAGAAAGACATACAATATGAATTACTTTTTACAAATTACATCACGACCTAATTATCCATTAATATTGGATGAAAGTCAAAATCCCCATATTTCCTCAAAATTAGGTTCTGACCTAAATTTGGGTAACTATATTCATGAATATATATCTTCTCCGTTAGTCTATCGGGATGCAGAAAATAGTACTGTTTCTTTTGACCGCTTAATCACTTATGATGTTCTCAATACTGTTTATGGGGGACAAGTCGTATCAGAACGTATCAGGCGGGTAATAGAGGAACATTTCCCAAATGAGGTACAATTCTTTGATGCCATATTCTATTATAAAGGAAATATGTGTAATAGCTATTCCGCTATGAATATCCATAACCATATAGAATGTTACAATATGGAGAAAAGTATCTATTCTATTTCTCCTGTGGATAAAAGTTATGAATTTGAGAAACGCACATTAATAGCATCACCATTAGAGGAATATGGCATTAATTATAATATAGTCCGATGCTCGTTTGATAATCAAATAGTGGTATCGGAAATATTCAGAAAAGTGATTAAGGCTAACAAATTTAATTGTATGTCTTTTGCTAAGGAACTGGAAATATACTATTAACAAGCCAAGATAGCTGCTAAACGCAGCTCCTTGTCAACCCATTATCAATAAAAAAGTTGAGTATGCGAATACATGATTCTGAAACAAATAAATGCAAGAAAAAATTAATGCTCGAACCAAAAGAGTTTGAACAAGGTATAGAATATGCCCTTGCGAATGGTTGTGACGGTTTACAAATAGATACGTGGAATATTGCTGACGCAACAATGGATTTTAGGCTTTTTGAGAAAGTCGCCAATCAAATCGTATTCTTATCTTTTATGAATATTAGTACCACGAATGTAATCAATCTTGAACATATATATTCTCTTGAAAGATTAGAAACATTCTATTGTCAGAAAGTAGATTTGCATATAGATTTCGCTCGTTTTTCATCACTTCGGAATATTGGTATTTTTTATAATAAGAGCTTTCTAAATTTGGATAAACTGGAGCGATTGGAGAGTGCAGTTATTAGTAAATTTGCGGGAAAAGATATGTTATTATTTTCCGGTTGGAAATCCATAAAAATATTGCATATCTATCAATCCCAAATAGAATGTTTGCGAGGCATAGAAAATTTGATTCGGATTGATACCCTGCTTTTTGCACATAACAGAAAGCTAACCGATATTAGCAACATCAACCTTTTGGATTATGTCGGAGAGGTTTCATTCGAGAAAAATAGCAGGCTGCGTGATTATTCTGTACTGGCGAACAATCGAAATATTCATAATCTTTTCATTTCGGATTTGGACGGTTTGGAATTTATCAAAAGCATGAAATCCTTGTCATCATTCAGTTTTTGGAATTGCAAAAACGGAGATTTATCTCCCTTACTGGCAAACCCTATATTGAAAGAAGTATATTTCACACCAAACAAAAAACATTATTCGCATACATTAGAACAAATTAAAATATTGATAACAAGCGAATGAACTGCCCTAACGGTCAGGCTATTCACCAAACATTAGAAACAATTAGTGCGCATGAAATATAGTGAAACCATAAATTCATTGATAAGAAAGGGGTTGAATGAAGTAAATCATTCAATCAATGGACATTTGCCTTTATCTATAAGACGTGAGATACTGCAAACAATCAATGAGCCATGCGTCATTGGGAAAATAAGCATTTCATGCGCATTGAAAGTATATCCGATATGGAATGATTTTTTCAAGAATGATACTGAAATAATCGGATTGATAAAACAGTCGGAGAAATTTCTATTAGGGCAGATAAATGAAAAAGAGTTGTTAGGTAATGCCGAACATTTAGAAGTGTTCGTTCAAGATTATAACAAAGAGGACAATATTATGGCAATGTTTGCGGGTATGACTGCCGTTCATGCCGCATACGATGTTCTTACAAGTGGGGGTATGGAAGAATGTGTTTCGGATGAAGAAGCGTTACAGAACCCTGACACATGGGACACTGCTTTTATTGCAAGTTTAGCCTATAACGGTGGGGCTGTCGCTTTAGACGCAATCAATCACGACCGTAATAAAGAATTTTGGAATTGGTATCTGACTGATTGTATCAGAATAGCTTTTTTCAACGATAAATTGCCATATCCTCCCACCACTTCAATAGTATCTGCCAAATACTTTTCGGGGAATAATATTAAGGAGTATCGTACTCAACCAAATATTTGGAAAGAAAATGCAGAATGTCGTTCCCGCATGAATGACATCAAAGGAATTTTAGTCAAAATAATGGATATTACCCATTGGACTAAAAGTGATTTCTATTTTTATCATGTTGGAACTGCTTCTTATACCCAAGTTTTCTATTATAAAGGAAATGAACTTGTCAAATTTAACCTTGACATAAATATTTCAATGTATCTTTCCCGAAAAGTGGGAGAATTGAAAGATTTGATGTATTCCTTATGTTCGCAAGAGGGAGCTTTTTATCTATGTAAAATAACGATAGGTAGAGAAATTACAATGGATATAAAGTTTGCTTATAACACGAGGGATAAAGTTCTGCAAAAGTCCTTCTTCGATAGTGATTTCAGTGAGGATTTTGAGAAATATCCACGAGCTAAGAAATTCATTCCTGAATGGTTATCGGATATACTTAAAAGGAAAAAAAGAATTTAGTTTCTAACAGCGCAGGATAACGGCAAACCGTTCCCTGCTATACATTAACATCAAAACAATGCACCATATATGGAAGTACGAGATAAATACGGAACAATAGAAAGTTTCTCAAATTTGATTGAAGAAGAAAGCGGTTTTATCGTAGAAGTTGAAAAAACAATCGAGAGGCTCAAAGACAGTGAGATCAAAGGTATTCAACTGTATCCCCGTCCGAATTTGGATGTATTAGAAGATTATAAGGCAGAAAAACTGTATTACAAATATGACATACTGCTCGCTTCTTATTCCGTTGGTAAAGACATTCGGGAAATAGAAAAGCAATATAAGGACATCGTACCATTGGTAAAAAGGTCTTGGAAGTTAAGACAAGACTACGTTATGTTATTGCATATTCTTTCTATGGGCATCCTGCTTCAAGCAGATACCAACATTTTCCGGAATTTGGCAAATGTTGTGACAGAAAGTAAACTGAACGATTTTCTGATAGATTATCTGATAGGCTATAAACTCACTGATTATTTACCGATGAGTGAGCATCAGTTTAAATGGAAACGACCTTATCCATTTCTGGATACTATTATTTCTGTTGCCCAAACCAATAAGGAAGAGGCTGTGAAACAATTGAAACTGTATTTGACAAAGAAATGGTACAGAGGTCATTCGGATACAGGCTGGTATAATATCCATGTAATCAATTCAGGCTCACATTCCGGCTATTGGAGTTTTGAAAGCGGAGCATTAGTCAAGGTCTTAGGATTGGACGACAGTAGTCTGAAAGGCTTGCCCTACTATCCTTACGATATGGTACACTGGAACGACACTAAATAAAGCGAAGGTATGAGTTACTTTGTTTATGCTTATTTGACGGAAGCCGATAAGGTCAAGTCCATTTATGGGGCTTGCGACGATTTGCTGATGAACCAACTAAAGGCTTCATTAAAGCAAGAACTTGACAGGCTGAACGAATATTTCAGCGACAGCCTGAATACGGATAAAGATGCTTATGCGGCATTAGCTGACATAGTGAACGGAGAAATCCGTTATCCAGAAATCGCTTTCATGTACGGGTATGTATATGAAAAGATTTGCAGCCATTACGGGAAGCAAATCTATGATGCGGAAAACCTATGGCAGTTGGATAGTCAAAGCACATTTATCCCAATTCCGCTTAGCGATGATTTTCCCTACATTATCAGCATACCCGTTTCCGAACTGGAAAGCAAACGGACGGAATATACTTCGTTGCAAGAGGGTGACGGTATCGGGGATTATGACTACGAGCAAGAAATGGACGACTTGAATTTCATTTTCGATGAAGCCATTGAAGCGCAAAAAGACCTTGTGATTATGGTGTATTGATATAAATGTGCGTATGAAGAAAGTTATATTACTTATTGTATTGCTAAGCCTTTACGGTTGCGGATTTGTTTACGAGCGTCAAATCACAGGTAACTATTACCTGATAGCCACAGACGTGATGGAAGATTTGGCGGTATGCTACCGTGATAGCCCCGATACCTATGCGACTATTGGGGGAAGCGGTGTGTATGAAGTGGGCAACGATGAGCATTTCATCCTCACGAAGAAATACAAGGAAGTGCCAAAACCGGGACGGGACAGCCTTTTCACTACCTACGATAAAAGCATAACGGAATATTGCATCATCCCGATAGACAATACACAGAAGTGGAATGCGACGGAAAACTACTTCATACTGCCCACGAAAAAGGAATTTGAAGCCAAAAGGAAAGAACTCGGCGTGTCGGATGATATAACTTTCAGGAAACTACAATAGAATAAGATGAAAAATATAAACGAAACCAGCAGCCGTTTTGAACAAATGCGCTCAAATAGTAACGGCAAGAAATACAGCTATTGTTTCTTCGACTATCTGTATTACAGGCTTTATGTCACCTACAAGAAGCACAACGACCCGCCACGTTTTAGTGCTTGCTGCGTGTTTGCCGCCACTTTCATGATTGCCCTGTTCTTTTTGAGCATAGCTGCAAACTGTATTTTTACGGATTTCTTCTTTTCCCGGAAGAATTTCACGGAACTGCAAGGCGGACTAATCTTTATCAGCGTGGCAATATTGTTTTGCATCATCCCCTTTTACCTGCGGTACACCCGGAAGCGGACTGCCGCCATACTGCTGAAATACAAAGGCAACAAATGGAACAGGATTATCCCGTCTTGGGTAATATATACTTTCCCGATATGGGGGATCTTGGCAGGGGATAGGAATATGTATGTTGATATTCAACTAAGTAACAGACGATAGAAATGAAAAGAGGTATAAATAAAACGGATAACTATTTTGAGCGTAACCGCCAAAAGTCAAGCCAAAAGAATTACAGGTTTTATTTCTTTGATTATTTGTATTTCAAGGGTGAACAATGGTACAAGAAAGCTCCGTGTACCGGTGACTTTGTTTTGTGTGAATATTGGTATTTGATTGTGGCTATTCCTGCATTTGTATTTACAGATGAAGTGAGCCGCTTGGGAGATTATGCAGTTATCGCTTATTATGCTTTGCTTATCTTGTTCCCGTTCATTTTTCCCACTATCCGCTATCGCAAAGACCGGAAATCGGCTCTCGTCAGACACTACCGCCACTCGAAAAGCAACGGGGTGACAATGGCTTTTATCATAATCCTCCCGTTTGTACTGTTGTTTTTTGAACTTTGGCTGTTCGACAGGTGGATGGGTTGATTGCAGATTATGGTAATCCGGAGTACACATGAAAATAGTTATATAACCATTATAAAGATGAAAGCAACATTGAAATACCCGATATTCAAGTTCCGACCGCGCGGAAATTTGATTTACATCTTTTGGAAAGAGAGCAAAACAACGCAGCTTGCCATACTAAATAAGTGTAAGGGGTGGAAAGGCGAGATAGTGATAGATTCCACCGGGACAAAGTACATTGTCAAACGCTCTTACATGACCGGTTGGAAAGGCATACACGGCTTTACGGGCATGAGTACGGGGATGATTAGCTACGAAACGGAATATGAAGATAACCCCGAACCTTTCTCCCTGCGCCAATTGCAAGAAAGGATAGCGGAGAGACATCCCAAGACACGATGGTTCCGGGAAGAATGCTGGGATAGCGTGGAAGATTTCCGGCAAACGATTTTCGCCTGTAAGTCCTTTGAGGAACTTGCCGAAACGATGGAGCCGAAGCACGAATTTACTGTTTGGGAACGTATTCAGGATTATTTCTTCCGTGGATCCTTCTTGATGCTCGGCGGCATGCTCCTTTATATAATATGGCTGTTCACAAAAAAGGCATGGTTATGGATTGTTGGATAATATGTTTTAAAAATGCAGTTATTGAATATGGAAAAACAGATTACATCACTGCTGTTGGCAAACAATCTTCCTATTTTTGACCCTTTTTGTCTTTGGGTTTCTGCGGAGAGGGCGGGATTCGAACCCGCGAAACCCTTTAGGGGTTTACACGCTTTCCAGGCGTGCCTCTTCAACCACTCGAGCACCTCTCCTTTTCGGTTGAATTAAGTAAATCAGGAAGCGACCAGCCTCCATAAAACGTAAAAAGCAGCTTTTGCTGCTTTCAGCGGAGAAAGAGGGATTCGAACCCCCGGAACCTCTCAGTTCAACGGTTTTCAAGACCGCCGCAATCGACCACTCTGCCATCTCTCCTTGTCTCTAAGACGGGTGCAAAAGTAGATGGTTTATTTGAATTATGCAAGCATTTCGTTTCATTTCTTTTCACTTTTTCTGCATTTCATTTCTCTTTTTCTGATTTTCAGACACATAAAAATATGTTCCGGATTGATCCGGCTGCAAGAATCATAGTTATGACCAAACCGATACAGGCCACTATAGCAATTACTTCCGTACTTTTGCGGGACAGATACTCCCCGATGTTCTTTTTCATGCGTATTACTTTTTTAATGAATAATCTGCTGATTTGAAATGTGTGATTCAAAATTAAGAAGAAAGGGAAGTCAAAAAGAGATGGTGAATAAATAAGTGGACACACAAAACACATAAAAGCCTATTTAACAACAAGATACAAACAGTCCATATTGCTAAAAAAGTGGATCGAATATAAAAGGATTAATGAATTTCGCGGACCAGCTTCTCGAAATCATCCCTGGAAACACATGCCTTGTTCTTTACTTTTGCCCGGTAGTTATAGATGGTGTTCACCGAATAGCGAAGGAATTCGGCAATCTGGGAACTGTCGTTTATACCCAAACGGATCAAAGCAAAAATACGAAGTTCCGTATTCAGCAACTCATCCCTTTTCAATACCACCTGTTCGTCTTCAAGCAAAAGCGAATTAAATTGTGACACGAAATTCGGGAACAGATGGAGAAATGCAGTATCAAAATTCTTGTAAAGCGCATCCAGCTCCGCCTCCAAGCCTTTCGACGAACGGGTAACTTTAACCAGTTCCTCGATCTGTCCGGAAGAGACCTTCTTATGGACCATACGGCGGTAACCGTCGAGTTTGTCGATATAAGAAGAACACAAACTCATGAATCGGCCGATATATTCCTCCTTGATCCGGTTGGATTCGGATAGTTCCAGGTTGGCAGTCTGCAAACGGTCATTCATCTGATGCAATTCGCCGTTCAGCACCTTCAACTGTTCGTTTGTCTCCTGCAAATGGTTGCGGGCCTCCGCCAAGCGCTTCATCTGCCGGTATATATAGACGATGGCAGAGATCAATAACAAGGTAAGCACACTGATCAACGTCAGATATGTGACCAGCATCCGGTTCTTTCCTTCTATCGTCGCCTGATAGTTCTTGTCGATCAGCGAAAGGATATCCGCACTCTGCCAACTTCTTGAGCGGGCACGAAAACGATTCGTTTCATCCCACGAAAAACGGATATAATGGTAGGCACGCTCGATATCGCCATCTTTAAGCAGCAGATCGGCTAACATCCACAGGGAAGCATGGTCGGTGATAGCCGACTGAATATCCGACAAGGAAGACAAGGCCAAATAATACTTTTCTTTTTCCCGGTCCTTTTTCTGGCGGTAGATCATCGCCCGCTGATAAGAAGCAAGTGCATATTCGGGAGTTCCGAACGGGATTTTTGCCAAACGTGCATCATTGATCCGAAGGGCCTCGTCGGCATGTCCGTCTGCCCGCAGAGCCAGTTCCTGCAACTCGATCCGCTTGCCGGCATCTTCCGGCAACATCATCGCTAAGGAATCCCGGTAGACGAGAGATTTATCTTCATAGCGGCGTATGCTTTGCGGATCACGGGAATTACCGGAAATCTCCCTGTATACCTGTTCTTTGCAGGCGTAGTAATCACGGGTAAGAGAAGCGGGCAGGTCTTCACGGCGGGCTTCTCCCAATACATCGACCGCTTCCTGGTACATGCCGGTTGCAGCATGCAGGGAGGCTAACAGCAATTTACTTTTATACTCACGTTCCTGATCATGCAAATTACGGGCGATCCTGATATTTTTGGTCAGATAGAGGACTGCCGAATCGCACATATAAGACTTATATTCCCGGTAAATGCTGTCGTTGAGTCGGTAAGCGGCAATAGAGTTCGGAACTGCCTTGGCAGCCTTTTCTTTCAGGTCACGGATCCGGTCTTCTCTCCTGTTTTTATAAATTTCATGCCGGAGGATCGTTTGATCCAAATTGATTAATAAAGAGTCGAGGTTGCCTTCCGCAAAAGCCATATTTGCGGTAAAAAACAAAAGCAGAATTATCCTGTACCTCTTTCCCATTCTTATTCCGGCTTATTTCCGGCAGACAAATGTAAAACAAAAAAGCTTTTCCCCGGTCATCCGTCCGGAGGAAAAGCTCTTAAATACATAAAAACAATCTAATATTATGTGGTAGTATGTGCCTGTTTCTGCTTCTTCTTCGAAAGGAAATTATGCGCCATCATCGGGAAAAGTTCCAGAAGCAAGACCTCTTTTTCATTTTCAGCCAATTGGACACCTATTTCTTCTATGGCGGGATTCTCCTGCATTTCATAATCGGAAGGATCATACGGGACTTCATCTCGCGACCCCGTGATCTTCAAGCGAAATTCCGGATCGATCGGAACCGGCGTCTTTCCATATTCTCCTTTTACCAGGGCGATGAACTGGTTGGACGGGTTGCTGTACATCGGACGCCCTTTCAACTGATCCAACGCGCATGACACTGCTTGGGCCCCGATAATCTGGCTCGTCGGCGTTACCAAAGGGGGCAAGCCTGCATCCATACGCACCTGAGGGATCAGCGACATCGCTTTTTCCAATAAGTCCATCTGTCCCAATTGCTTCAACTGGGCTACCATATTCGTGTACATGCCTCCCGGTATCTGGGCCTTCTTCACCAATTCATTCGGTTCGGGGAAACCAAAATATTCTTCTATGGCATGGCAGAAGATAAGCAAATCGTCCTCTTTATCTTTCCGGGCCGCGTCAATCGCATCGTTGAAGAAGCGGTCGATCTCGGTCGGTATTCTGTCCGTCAACGGGTTAAACGGCTTAGGCAGTTGTTTCGACATATCGAAAGCAGACAACTCCTTGCGGATATCCAGCAAATGAGCATTGATTTTCGCGATTGCCTCCATATTGATATCCAACTCGATACCCATTTTCTTACAGAACACATACACCAGTTCGATTGCCGGAGCAGCCGTTCCGCCGGCGAAATACCAGATATTGGTATCGACAATATCCACTCCATTGACAATAGCGGCCAAAACCGAGGCCAGACCATATCCGGGCGTACAATGTGTATGAAAATCTACCGGAACTTTGAGATGCTTTTTAAACAAACGAACCATTTCGGCGCTTCTTCCCGGCGGAATCAGGCCGCTCATATCTTTAATCGTGATCATATCGGCCCCCAAAGCCTCCATTTGAAGCGCTTTATCCAGGAAATATTCATTTGTAAAAACAGGCTTATGCAACGGATGTCCATGCAAAGCTGCAACAATCCTCTCAACAGCCGAGTGGTACGGGTCGATCGTGTAACAGACGGCACAATCAGCCGTCCCTCCGAAACGTTTTACATATTTGACTGTCGATTTTATATTCTCCACATCATTCAGCGCATCGAATATGCGCATGATATCCAATCCGGATTCTATTGAGTTGCGGCAAAAGCCTTTAATAATCTTATCGGGATAAGGATTATAACCAAACAGGTTACGCCCGCGTGAAAGGGCCGCCAACTTGGAAGCATTCCCCACAGCGGCTTTTATTATCTCCAACCGTTCCCAAGGATCTTCTCCCAAATATCGCATGATAGAATCGGGCACGGCGCCACCCCATACTTCCATCGCATAAAAACCGGCTGCCTTATAAAAAGGAAGCACTCTGTCTATCTGTTCTTGTGACATTCGCGTTGCAAAAGCAGATTGCTGACCATCCCGGAGAGTCAGATCCCGAATCAAAAGTTTTCGTATCATACCTAATAAATTGTTTAGACCGTTTCAGACTTAAATTTATCTTTATAACAAAAATTAAACTGTTTTGATTGGAAATACCTGGTTAAGAATAGCAAATGTTTATAAAAACGGGCTTTCCAACTTATCATTTTGACATTCCATACTTTATTTTGGAATCACTAAAGAGTCCGGTCCTTCATCCCTTATTGTCATTCCCGGCTTATTGTATAGATTTCTCAAATACCCGTTGGTCTAAATCGAAACAGTAGCGCATGAAATTTGGTTTTCTACCCCATATTTCTCAAATTTCCCTTGCGGGTAATATTTTTTAAGAAACTCATAATTGCATAAATCATTGAACAGCAGATCGGTATGAATATTTCTGTTTTTAGGGGTAGTTATTGTATTTTTTTTAAGTTTCGCACCTTCCGGTAACAGTCTCAAAAGTCAGTAAAAAAACAAGTGAACAGAAAAAAGGTAACTTAGCAGTACAAACCAACTGATTACCAAAAATTCAAATCCACTTGTTATGAAAGCAAAAAAATCAATTATTTTCAGACTTATTTTTCTCCAACCATTGTACTCTGCGCAAATCCGGCAAATGCTTGATTGAAAAATTTTCAAATTTGGCATTGAAGCCATTACCGTCAGGACAGGCTCCCATTACCCCAACCATGACGGGATGATTGTCTTGCAACCAAGCGTTGCGCATCATCGTGTATTCTTTATCATCGAAAGAATAGAAAATTTCAACGGCATCCAGTCGGCGCACCGCCTTGATCCATACAAATGGCACGGGTTTGTCTAATGGTATAATACTCCAGTCGCTTGTACGATGGGTTACAACGGTACTAAGATTGTACTTCCCATCCACGAACTCAATTCCGGTTTTGATGTAGTTCTCGTGGTCGATACGCAGCATTAGTCCCGACTGGTCGAAACGGGTTTTGTAATCGCCCGATATTTTTACCTTTACTTCAAATTCCCCGCCACGCAATGTGTACAGAAACGGGGCATCATCTACGGTAAATCCATAGTGGGATATGCGCCAATAATCAGTTTGGGGAGTAACATCCATTGAAAGCGAATTGTTCTCAATTTTCCATTGCTCAGGTTCATTGAACCACTGCATTTTCTCTAACGATTGCGCCATGCAGGTAAATGAAGCGGCAACCATCATTCCACTCAATAATAACTTTTTCATTTCATCTTTTATTAGAATTAAACAACAATGAATCGACAGAATATTTGCCTCCTCCCAAAAAACTCAACACACCAGCCTTGCATGTCTGCCTTTCGGCTATCAATTCGGCATTATTATTGGCATCATACAGTTTTCCTTGTTGGCACTCTTCTTTTTCACTTATCAAAGATAACCATTCATTTTATTTACCTTTGCAAAGGTAAGGCATTGCCATATACTGAACAATGATTATAAATAACCATTTTTATTACTGACTAATGGACACAATAGATATATTGAACAAAGAATTTTTCACACAGGATTTTGTGGAAGAACAGCCATCTGCTGAAATGCTGAACAGATATAAGGATATAGCTCGTAACTATGCACGGATGGAAAATGCGGTCGCCGTATTGAGTGACTTGCGTACTAATGTGAGTTACATTTATTATGGCAGTTTCTCCCGGATGCTGGGAATAGATAAATGCGGAGACGAGGGTAAGGTGTCTTCTATTTGGGAAAAAGAAATCTTCAAGCTCATTCATCCTGATGATTTGGCTGGGAAGCATTTACAAGAATTGTATTTTTTCCATTTTATCAAACGCCAGCCCAAGAGGAAACGCACCGATTATTATTTGACAAGCAAACTCCGTATGAAGAGCGGTACGAATAATTATATACCTGTATTACATCGAATGTTTTATGTTTCTGTCCCTTTTAATGACGCGTTGTGGCTGGCTTTATGCCTTTACAGTCCTTTACTGTTTGATACTTCTGCCAAATGCCTAATAATCAATTCTGCCAACGGTCAAATGACAGAACTTGACAAACAAAATAGCACAAGCATACTGTCCGTCAGAGAAAAACAGGTATTGAATCTCATAGACAAAGGTCTGACAAGCAAAAAAATTGCCGAAACACTTTCTATCAGCATAAATACGGTTAGTCGGCACAGGCAAGAAATTTTAGGCAAGCTCCAAGTGAAAAATTCCATTGAAGCCTGCCGGGTAGCAAAAGATTTAAAGTTAATATAAGAGATAAATAACTGAAATTCACACGGTTGCCAAATCGCCACCTATATTTCTCTAATAATTCGCTAAAAGTTTATTCCTCAATCGGTTAAGTCAAACCGATAAAAATCTAAAATAAACACATAGCGAAAAAGTAAATTTGGGTAAAACGTAGCGAATTAGCTGATACAGCGTTCGTTACGCTTTGTTTTTCTATGGGACAGAGCCAACGAAATACCACCTCGAAGCCAAACAGCGCAGAAGTTCAGTTACCACCTCATTACCCCCGTAACGGGTGTGAATTTCTTGCTAAATGGTTCTGTTTCTGCGATTTGCGTAATTTTGCATAGCAGTCGGTAACTCACTAATAACTAATTTTGTAACCAAAAAAAGGAGTGAGTTATGCGTAGTACATTCAAGGTATTATTTTACGTGAAGAAAGGCAGCGAGAAGCCGAACGGCAACCTGCCTTTAATGTGCCGTATCACGGTGGACGGCGAGATTAAACAGTTCAGTTGCAAGATGGACGTTCCCCCACGGCTGTGGGACGTGAAGAACAACCGTGCTTCGGGCAAGAGCGTCGAAGCGCAGAGAATCAACCTTGCGGTAGATAAAATCCGTGTGGAAGTAAACCGCCGCTATCAAGAGTTAATGCAGACGGACGGTTATGTTACCGCCGCCAAACTCAAAGACGCCTATCTCGGTATCGGCGTCAAGCAGGAAACTTTGCTGAAGCTGTTCGAGCAGCACAACGCCGAGTTCGAGAAGAAAGTCGGGCACAGCAGGGCGCAGGGTACATTTACCCGTTATCGGACGGTCTGCAACCATATTCGGGAGTTCCTGCCCCATACCTACAAGCGTGAGGATATTCCATTAAAGGAACTCAACCTCACGTTCATCAACGACTTCGAGTATTTTCTGCGCACGGAGAAGAAATGCCGCACCAATACCGTGTGGGGCTACATGATTGTGTTGAAACACATCGTTTCCATAGCGAGGAACGACGGGCGTTTGCCCTTTAATCCCTTTGCGGGATATATCAACTCTCCCGAAAGCGTGGACAGGGGCTACCTCACCCAAACGGAGATACAGACGCTCATGAACGCACCGATGAAGAACGCCACCCACGAGCTTGTACGGGACTTGTTCGTCTTTTCTGTTTTCACGGGTTTGGCGTATTCGGACGTGAAGAACCTCACCGCCGACCGCCTGCAAACATTCTTCGACGGCAACCTGTGGATAATCACCCGAAGAAAGAAGACCAACACCGAATCGAACATCCGCCTTTTGGACGTTCCCAAGCGTATCATCGAGAAGTACAAGGGGCTGGCAAGGGACGGTCATGTTTTCCCCGTTCCGAACAACGGCAGTTGTAACAAGATACTCAAAGATATAGGCAGACAATGCGGCTTCAAGGTACGCTTGACCTACCATGTCGCACGCCACACGAACGCCACGACCGTACTTCTGTCGCACGGCGTACCCATCGAAACGGTGAGCCGCCTTTTGGGGCACACGAACATAAAGACCACCCAAATTTACGCCAAAATCACCGCCCAGAAGATAAGCCAAGACATGGAAACCTTGTCGCACAAGTTGGAAGATATGGAGAAGAATATCTGCCGAGCCATCTAATTAAGAACAGAATACCGATGAAAGAAGAAAGGAACATTATCACGATGGACGGGCAGGGCAATATCTCCCTGCCGAGCGATATAGGCGCAACCGCCATGACCGAGCGGGAAATCTGCGAACTGTTCGGGGTTATCGCCCCGACGGTTAGGGCAGGGATAAAGGCACTCTGCAAAAGCGGAGTTTTATCTATATATGACATAAAGCACATTATCCGCCTATCGGACAAATACAGCGCGGAGGTTTACAACCTCGAAACGATAGCCGCCCTCGCTTTCCGTGTCGAATCGTTCGGGGCGGCGAAAGTCCGCAGGGCATTATTAGAGAGGATTATACACGGGCGAAAAGAGAAAACGACGGTATTCGTGTCGGTTGTTTCGGACGGCAAGCCCAACAGCCGTTGGAAAGCATGATGATATACCAACATACCAACATGCAAACGTACCAGCATACCAGCATGCAAACATGCAAACCTATCACTATGGTGATATATATTGCAGGGTCTATTTCTCTTTTCAGAGGAAAGCGGAGCAATCGTTTTCGTTTACAAAGGCAAAGCAAGCACGGGGCTTTACGTCGGCTAAAAGGTCAGGCGGCTGCGCCGTTTCCCAATAAATCTTCCTCTCGCTTCGCTGCGAGCGTATTTATCGGGAAAACCTTGTATCCGACCGCCCCGTGCAAAAGAGCCTTTGAAAACGGAAACGACCGCCCCGCCACCCACCGACCGAAAGGAAAAAAATAAGGTGGGGTTACGGGCAAGCAGGCGGCAGGGACAGCCATAGCCGAAAGGCAGACGGGCAGGCAGACGGCACGCCGCAGGGTATTTACGGAGAAAATACCGTAGCTTATTAGGGAATTTTCCGAGCCGCAATACTACGTATCGCTGAAAATTCCCCAATAAGGCAAGGGGTAAGCCCCTCTGCACACCCCATCGGGGACGGCATTTGCCGCCCCGAAGATACGAAAAATCATTGTTTCACAAGTCAAGGAAGAAAGGAAAAATATATGGGTTTCGTAGTTTTACACATGGAAAAGGCGCACGGCAGCGACAGCGGAACGACCGCACATATCGAGCGTTTCATCATACCGAAGAACGCCGACCCCACACGCACGCACCTAAACCGCAGGCTTATCGAATACCCCGACGGGATAAAAGACCGTTCGGCGGCTATACAGCAGAGATTAGAAGAAGCGGGGCTGACACGCAAAATCGGAAGCAACCAAGTACGGGCAATCCGCATCAACGTATCGGGAACGCACGAGGACATGAAGCGGATAGAGGAAGAGGGGCGTTTGGACGAGTGGTGCGCCGACAATCTGAAATACTTCGCCGACACGTTCGGAAAGGAGAACATCGTGGCGGCTCACCTGCACAGGGACGAGGAAACGCCGCACATACACGTTACACTCGTCCCCATCGTCAAGGGAGAGCGCAAGCGCAGGAAAAGGGAGGAACAGACGAAGAAGCGATACCGCAAGAAGCCGACCGACACCGTGAGGCTGTGCGCAGACGATATTATGACACGGCTGAAATTGAAGTCCTACCAAGATACCTATGCCGTGGCGATGGCGAAATACGGGCTGCAAAGGGGCATAGACGGCTCGAAAGCTCGCCACAAGTCCACGCAGCAGTATTATCGGGATATACAGAAACTCTCCGACGACCTCAAAGCGGAAGTGGTGGATTTGCAGCAGCAGAAAGAAACGGCACAGGAGGAACTAAGACGGGCGAAAAAAGAAATACAGACCGAGAAGCTGAAAGGGGCGGCAACCACCGCAGCCGCCAACATCGCCGAGAGCGTCGGTTCTCTTTTCGGCAGTAACAAGGTCAAGACGCTGGAAAGGGAGAACACCGCCCTGCATAAGGAGGTAGCCGACCACGAGGAAACCATCGAAGCCCTGCAAGATAGGATACAGACCATGCAGGCAGACCACAGCAGGGAGATACGGGAAATGCAGCAAAAGCACGGCAGGGAGATAGCCGACAAGGACACAAGGCACAAGCAGGAAATATCGTTTCTGAAAACGGTAATCGCAAGGGCGGCAGCATGGTTTCCCTATTTCCGTGAAATGCTCCGTATCGAAAACCTCTGCCGCCTTGTCGGGTTCGATGAAAGGCAGACCGCAACGCTCGTCAAGGGAAAGCCGTTGGAGTATGCAGGGGAACTCTACTCGGAGGAACACGGACGGAAATTCACGACCGAAAGGGCAGGTTTCCAAGTGCTGAAAGACCCCACGGACGGGACTAAATTGGTTCTTGCCATCGACCGAAAGCCCATTGCCGAGTGGTTCAAGGAACAGTTCGAGAAGTTAAGGCAGAACATACGCCGACCTATACAACCGCAAAGGAAAGGCAAGGGATTCAAGCTATAAATGTTAAATCCTGCCCGATTTGCCGAAAAAAGTGCGGTACGCTGTTCGTGGTGTACTGCACTTTTTTTATATTTGTTCGCAAGGTGATATACTTGAAGAAAATAACAGCCGATTTCGCTGTTAGCACAATGTTATGCGGCAGCTTAAAAGACGACACCAAACCAGAAAAATCATCTTGACAACCACCCGACTTTGAACTACGAAGGATGAAATTTTTCAGGGACAACTTCCAGCATTTCCAAAAAACAGTTTACCCATTGACTTGGAGACAAACAAACAATTTGAGCATTAAGGTTTAAACCGAATTTTTCCGAAATTGACCTGACCTGACTTTTCCTGAAAATCGACTTTAAAGCTGTTTTTACAGATAAATCAGGTTTCTCTAACAGACAGGAAATAAATGCTAAGTATTTGGCTTTAAACTTAAAATCAAAAAATAACTGTTTTCTTTTAATGTTTAACAGGGCTGATTTGACAGTTGGCGGTGGAAAGAAACTTTCAGGACCTACCTCATAGACAAGTTTCAAATCAAAAAAAGTATGATAGAAAACGGTATATGGATTGTAAAGCTTCCTCGAAAATAACTTTTGTGTAGGTTCTAACTGAAGGACAATGGAACCTCCCAGAAAATTTCCAAGACTCTCAAACATCAGGATTTTGAAAATATCGGAAGTAATGCCATAAGGAATATTTGACACCACTTTGAAAGGAAATTTCGGAACTGCAAAATTCCTAAAATCACAACCGACAACTTGAACATTTCGGGCATCAGAAAATAATTTTCGTAAATGTTCAACCAAAGCTGTGTCGTTTTCAATAGCAACAACATTGTTGGCGATTTTTAATAAATGAACAGTAAGAAACCCCTTGCCTGCCCCAATATCTAAAACCGTATCCTGATTACTTATATTTGCTTGTCTTATTGCATCTTTTATTAGCACTTTATCAATAGTAAAGTGCTGACCCGTAAAACGAACGGGCAATTTCTTTTTTGTCATTAGTAACTTCTTACAGGTGAATACTTGACTGCAAATTTAGTAACTTTGCAGCAGAAATTAACGAGAAAGAAGAGAAAATGAAAACCGACCGCATAACATCACCTATACGCAAGCAGGGGTTTCGTGCTTCGTAGGACAGTTAAGTGGTAAATTTAAAGTTCAGTTCTTCGTAGGAAGTTCAGTGGTTAAAATCCCTGCCTGCGTATAGCTGAGAACCGTTATCAACCTCGAAAAGCAAAAATACAATGAATAGAATATTAACACTATACCTCTTTTTGCTATTGTGTGGCACGGCTTCCGCACAACAAATAGTAAAATGGGACGATTTACAGACTATAACGGATAACGCACGGCGCACGGTCTATTATGAAAAAGGCAGTAAACAGCCGTTGCAGGGAGAATATCGCATTATACGAGGGCTTGACGAGGAGCGTGTTAAACTTTCCGACGGCATAATAAACGGTGATTATCTCCGCTATCGTGATGGGGTACTGCGTGAATCGGGCATATATGCCAAAGGAAAGCGCAACGGCATATTCACGGAGTATTACCAAGATGGCGTTACTCCCCGAAAAGAAACACCCATGCAGCAAGGCAAGATAGACGGAACTGTAAAGACCTATTTTCGTAACGGCAAAATAGAAATCGAAAAGGAGTATAGGCAGAGTGTGGAGAGCGGACGGGAACGCCGCTTTGACAGCAAGACGGGTGAGCAGATTTTTGAATCTCATTATATAGACGGCAAAAAAGAGGGTGAGGAATGGGAAATATTCGAGGATGGGCGCACGCTTCGCAGCAGGACTACACGACACTACCGTAACGGAAAACTTGACGGCTTTTATCGTGTGGAATCGACACGGGACGGAAAACCCTATATAACCATCGAGGGGCAATACACCGACGGCGAGAAATCGGGACGTTGGAAACAGTACAACGCCACCGATGACACAACCCATGAATGGGATGAATGATTTTCTTTTTTCGCAAGTTGATTTTATAAAATTGCCACCGAAAGTTCGTACTTTCGGAAAAAGATGTTATATTTGCAAATGAAAGAGTTATTTGACAGCATAGCAACGCAAAACGCTGAAATTCGCACAGTTGCTAAATCGTTACTTCTATTTCTCAAATAATTCGCTAAAAGTTTATTTCTCAATCGGTTAAGTCAAACCGAGAAAAATCTAAAATAAAAACTATCTTTGGGGATTCATTACAATAAATTCAAAAGACAAATGGCAACCTCTGGAACATCCGACATATTCCGAAAAGCAGAAGAGACAGATATAGAACGAATCTGGCAAATTATCGGACAAGCAAAAGCCCAAATGCAACGTCTTGGAAGTCAGCAATGGGACGAGAACTATCCGGCTATCGAACATATCCGTCAAGACATACAGGACGGAAACGGATACGTCATTTGCCGGGAAGACCGGGTTGTTGCATACGGAGTCATTTCGTTCGACGGCGAACCTGTCTATAAAGAGATAGAGGGCAAATGGTCGAACGACCTGCCTTATGTCATTGTCCACCGCCTGGCCATTGCCGACGAGATGAAACGGCAGGGCATGGCAAAACAGTTTATGTTGCAAGCTGAGGAGGTGAGCCGCAAGAAAGGCGTCTACGATTTCCGCGTGGACACAAAATATGACAATGCTTATATGCTTCGCCTGATCGACACGCTGGGATTCAAATACTGTGGCGAAGTATATTACCGGAATAACAGTGCAAGGAAAGCATTCGAAAAGACAATTCGTCCTCACTCCCATTCCATCGGCATTTCCGGTTATACAATCCGGGAAGCGACTTTAGAGGATGCGGCTCCGATCTTTGAAGCGATCGATAAGAACCGGGAAGACCTGCGTATTTGGCTGCCTTTTGTCGACGGGCTTAAAAGTGCTGCGGACGAAGAGAAATTCCTGCAATCCGTATTGTCCGTTCCTTACGAGCAACGCGATCCGGTTTGCATTTTGGAACAAGGGGAAACTATTTGCGGGCTTGCCGGTTTTCATTTCTCCGATGCTCCCAACCGGCGAACGGAAATAGGTTACTGGCTGCTTCCCGCCTACCGGGGAAAAGGGATCGTCACGCACGCAGTCCGTTATCTCTGCCAATGGGCTGTCCGTGAACGGAACATAAACCGCATCCAAATCCGGTGCGCCGTCGGCAACTTTCCGAGCAATGCCATCCCGAAACGTTTGGGATTCACATTGGAGGGAACAGAACGGGATGGTGAATTGTTGGTATCAGGCGAATATGTAGATATTAATGTATATAGTATATTAAAGAAAGAAATAGAACAATGGAACAAGAAATCCAATTAAACGGGCACAACAAAGCCGAATATCCTCCTATGCATACGGCGGAACATATTTTGAACCAGACGATGGTTCGTATGTTCGGTTGCCCTCGTTCAAAGAATGCGCATATAGAACGGAAAAAGAGTAAATGCGACTACGAGTTACCGGAAGAACCGTCAGCCGAAATAATGGCAGAGGTGGAACGCCGGATAAATGAGGTGATCGACCGGCATCTGCCGGTTACAATCGAATTTGTACCGAAAACGGAAGCCGGAGAGATCGTCGATCTCAGCAAGTTGCCGGAAGACGCAAGCGAAACACTGCGTATTGTCCGCATCGGTGATTATGACGCCTGCGCGTGTATCGGGACACATGTCAATAACACGTCTGAAATCGGACATTTCAAAATGCTCACATACGATTATGCCGACGGGCGGCTGCGGCTGCGTTTCAAATTAACAGAATGATAGAAAACAATGACCAATATGCCAATTAGTAAATATGCCAATCAACAGGAGTCTCCCATTCATTGGCACATTTACTAATTGGCACATTGGCATATATTATTCACCTTGACCGTACTTCTTTCCTCATAAACGAGACATACGACAAAGCAAAACATACAACTGTCGCAGCAATCAACCCGGTCAGTTGCGGCCAAACAACCAAAAGGCTCTGGCCTAAAGGCAGCGGGCTTGGAATCGCGCCATGCACCTGCTCCATTGTCAGCGGTCCCAGACTCCGCACGGAAGGCATTAACAATGTCATCGTCGCTTCATTAAACAACTCACTCGGTGCAAAACGCAGTAAATTCAGCATAAACCGTTGGTAAGCGATCACCTGATAGTCAGAAGCCCAAGCGGAAGGGCTCAACGCCTTTCCTACGAGGTTGATGATCATATTATAGAACACGCTGAAAAACAACCAAATCGCCACGCAAGCCAATGCAGAAGTCGCCGCCTGTTTAAAGCGGATCGAAAAGAATATCGACAGGTTCAACCAGAATGCCACATAAAAGAGGCTTACGAGCAGGAAGAAAATGACACGCATAAACTCTTCTGCCGTAGGCGGAATCCCGATCGCAATCAACCCGAATCCCATGACCAGGAATCCCAGCATGAACAACATGATGCCGATTACAGTCAGAGCTGCCACAAACTTCGCATTAATCAGATAATCCCGGTGAATCGGCTGAGACAAGATACGGCTCAACGTTCCTTTATTCTGTTCCGAATTAATTGCATCGAATCCCAGTGAAATCCCTAACAATGGCCCTAAGAAACTAATAAATACGGCAAAAGAAGGCAACGTTCCGTCCGAAACCGTAAACAGTTTCAGGAAAAGAAATGCTCCATCGGGATCATTCGGCTTTATCGCTTCACGGATATTTGTGAGGGCCGTATATAACGAACCCATACAAGTCAGTGCAATGATAACGATCAGGATAATAAAACGCCAGCTTCTCACATAATCGGAGATTTCCTTATTGACAATAACCCAGAAAGGATGATTCGTATTACTCATGGCTGCGTCCTCCCCCGAAATATTGATTATAGATATCGTCAAGCCCATGCTCGGTCTTATGCAAATCTGTCAGTTCGATCTCCGCCAACAGCTTTCCTCCGCCAAACAATCCTACCCGGTCGCAAACTTGCCGGACCTGGTTCAGATGATGGGAAGAAAACAAGACGGTCAATCCCTCCTCCCGGCTCAGTTGCCGGATCAGATCCATAAATTCCTGCACACCGGCCGGATCTATCCCGGAAGTCGGCTCATCCAAAATGATTACTTCAGGGCTTTTGATCAGCACATCGGCCAATCCGAGACGTTGACGCATTCCTTTGGAATATTTACCGGCTTTCTTATCCGCTTCCTTCAATAATCCAACACGGTCAAGCAACTGCTCCGCTTTCGCACGCGCTTCTTTCTTCCGAATGCCATTGAGGGCGGCTGTATAAATAAGGTTCTCGATCCCCGTCATATCCTCATAGAAGCCTACATCCTCCGGCAGATACCCGACTTTACGCTTTACATCTATCGGATGAGTGGTGGAGTCGATATTACATACTTTTACGGAACCGGTCGTCGGTTCGGTCAGGCCCAGCATCATCAGTATGGTCGTAGATTTTCCCGCCCCGTTCGGCCCCAGCAACCCGAATATTTCACCTTTGCGAATCTGCAAGTTCAAATCGTTCACGGCAGTAAAGTTTCCATACTTTTTCGTCAAACCGGTAAGTTCGATCACATACTGGCACATGACTTACCTCCTTCCATATTTACGGAACAGATAATACACGCCACCCAACACGAGCACAATAATCAAGATCCCTAACCAACCGTAAACCATGGGAGTATGAACGGATATGCGGAACTCCGCAGTCGTATTGACTTCAGGCGTCTTAGCCGTCATCTTCGTCACATAATCGCCCGGAAGAGCCTTTCCGGATGCTTTTATCGTCGCAGTAACATTCGTCGTGCTGCCAGCCGGCAGTTTCTCTATTTTAGAAGGTTCGAAGGTTACTTCCCAGTCAACCGGCTTAGTGGCTGTTAGCTGGACATCCTTCAGTTCGGCAGACCCATTGTTGCGTACGACCAAATCAATACGTTTCATATCTCCTGCCGTAATCTCCGCGCTCAACAATCCTCTCGGGGTCGTCAGTTCGATATCATAAGAGCCGGTGATAACCACCTCCAACTCGATATCGGCAGAGGTCGAACTGGTTGCCGCATGAACCGGGATCTTATAAGTGCCCGCCTGCACGTTAGCCGCCGGGTTGATATCGATGCTGATATTTTCTGTTGCATTGGCTTCCACCTGTGCGGAAGTAGCCTGCTTGCCGGCAACCCGGAAAGTGACGTTCCAGCCTCTCGGAGCGTCTGCCATCAACGCATAAAGTTGCTGGTCGGCTGTCTGGTTCTTCAACGTCGCGTTGAAATTGAAGGTCGATTTCGAATTGCCCTGCATATTGGGCTGCTTTGTCATAAACTCAGTTTGATAGGTCCCCTGTTCGGAGACAGTCACAGTCAACGGCAATTCCGCCACGCCAGGGGCAGTCAGTGTAAAATGGTACGTTCCCTTATTCACCTTAAACGGGACATCCACTTTAAAAGAAAAATTCTTCTTTTCACCCGGCAGAACGGATATCTGGTCGACCGTCCAACCTCCGGCTTTCATCTCATACTTCCATCCTCGTGGCATTCCTGATACGGAAATAGAAGCATTCTTCACTTCGTCACAATTATTAATGACATCAACACTGTAATTGATAGACTCTCCCGGCGGAACCGCAATCTTAGTGTAGGGAGTGTACAACATCACACATTCACCGGCGCCATATGCGCGCGTACTCATCGGAAATAATACAAGTACGAGTACAAGTAGTAGATTAAGATGATTTGTTCGCATTACTATAAAAATTTTAGTACAAAATTGTTTATCAATAGCTGGCGGCAAATATAAAAGTCTTCTTTATTACTGTCTATTAAAAGTATTAAAAAAAAATTACTACAATAACCTCCGCTTTCCGGTTTCCCCACATGTTTTGATCGCAGCGTGAGGAAGTTTTTCATTTAAGCCAATAATTATAGAATATGAAACAACGAAATAAAATATTTTTGTGTAAGTTTGCGTCCGCTAAGCATGATATTTTAATACAGAACTTAAATATAAGAGTTATGCAATCAATTGACAATTTCAATTTTGCCGGCAAAAAGGCATTTGTAAGAGTTGACTTCAACGTTCCTTTGGACGAAAACTTCAACATCACAGACGACACTCGTATCCGTGCCGCCCTTCCTACTCTGAAAAAGATTTTGGCAGACGGTGGCAGTGTAATCATCGGTTCTCACCTGGGACGTCCGAAAGGCGTTACTGACAAATATTCACTGAAACACATCCTGAAACACGTTTCCGAACTGCTGGGTGTCGATGTTCAGTTTGCTAACGACTGTATCGGTGAAGAAGCCGGCGCTAAGGCTGCCGCTCTGCAACCGGGCGAAGCATTGTTGCTTGAAAACCTTCGTTTCTATGCTGAAGAAGAAGGCAAGCCGAGAGGTTTGGCAGAAGATGCTACAGACGAAGAAAAGAAAGCTGCCAAGAAAGCCGTTAAAGAAAGCCAGAAAGAATTTACAAAGAGATTGGCATCTTATGCCGACTGCTATGTAAATGACGCATTCGGTACGGCTCACCGCGCTCACGCTTCTACGGCATTGATCGCCGATTACTTCGACGCTGACCACAAAATGTTCGGCTACCTGATGGAAAAAGAAGTAAAAGCTGTTGAAAAGGTATTGAACGACATCGCTCGTCCGTTTACTGCAATCATGGGTGGTTCCAAGGTTTCTTCCAAGATCGAAATCATCGAAAACCTGTTGAACAAGGTAGACAACCTGATCATCACCGGCGGTATGACTTATACTTTCACAAAGGCTATGGGTGGCAAGATCGGTAAATCAATCTGCGAAGATGACAAGCTCGATCTGGCTCTCGACCTGATGAAGAAAGCAAAAGAAAAAGGCGTAAACCTGGTATTGGCTGTCGACGCTAAGATCGCTGACGATTTCAGCAACGATGCAAAAACGGCTTATGCGAACGTAAACGAAATTCCTGACGGATGGGAAGGCCTTGACATCGGCCCGAAGACTATCGCCATCTATGCTGACGTGATCAAGAACTCCAAGACTATCCTGTGGAACGGTCCTACAGGCGTATTCGAATTCGAAAACTTCACAGACGGCTCCCGCGCAGTTGGCGAAGCTATCGTTGAAGCGACCAAGAACGGCGCCTTCTCATTAGTAGGTGGTGGCGACTCTGTAGCTTGTGTTAACAAGTTCGGTCTGGCAAGCGGCGTTTCTTACGTTTCTACAGGTGGCGGTGCTCTGCTGGAAGCTATCGAAGGCAAAGTCCTTCCGGGTATCGCTGCCGTTAAGGGCGAAGCATACAAATAAGAATAATTCTTATCCATAAATAAAAGGCTGCTTCTTTCGGGGAGTGGCCTTTTTTGTTCCATACAATTTTATGCTTATCTGTACGTTCTAAGAAAGAATAAACATCCGGAAATGTCTTAATCAGATAAACGGAACAAATTACCTATTTTTATGAAAACATTATTTTTCGTGTTATGCCTCTTCCTTTCTGTAGAAGGAGCACTGAGCCAAGAAACCGGCAAATTGTATACAACTCTTTCCGACCTGCTAAACGAAACAAGCAGTAGTACATTGAACGTTATTAAGGAAAAACGAAACAAAAACCAACTGTTCATGTCCGGAGGAGGAGACTTCAAAATATACAATGGGGACAAAGAGCTCGATAAGGAGATCAAGAAAAAGACCTTCGCCATCGAGATTGATGACACGCTGTACATCAATTGCATCGGATTAAAATTCAAAAAGCGTCCAATCGGAGCCTGGTTTGCACCAGGTCTTATTTGTAAAGGGAAAGTTTATTTCACAGCAATTCCCACAGGTTCAAATGCTGCTATGGCATTCGGAGTCGTTGGAGCAGCAGTACAATCAGCTAATGCAGCTTCATCACGTGTTTTCTACGAAGTAGACGATTCCGAAAAAAAGCTGAAATTAGACAGGGTGGATTCGAAAAAAATGGAAGAATTATTACAAAGATATCCGGAATTGCTGGAACGATACCAAAAAGAAGCTTTTAAGGAACATATTGAAATTGTAGGCAAATATTTGCAAGCGATCAAGCAGCAGGAATAATAAGTACAAATATTTTTGTACCTTTGCGCGTCATATTTGGAATCAATAGAAAAAACATATAGAATTATAAGGAAATGGCAAAAGAGCTGAAAGAACTGACTCCGAGAAGTGTGAACTACTCGCAGTGGTACCAGGATCTGGTAATCAAAGCGGATCTGGCGGAAAACTCCGCTGTACGCGGCTGTATGGTGATCAAGCCTTACGGATATGCGATTTGGGAAAAGATGCAACGTATCCTCGACGATATGTTCAAGGAAACAGGTCACGTAAACGCTTACTTCCCCTTGCTGATCCCGAAATCATTCCTGAGCAAGGAAGCTGAACATGTGGAAGGCTTCGCCAAAGAATGTGCCGTTGTCACGCATTATCGTCTGAAAACAAACCACGACGGTACAGGTGTCGTGGTCGACCCGGCCGCCAAGCTGGAAGAAGAGCTGATTATCCGTCCGACTTCCGAGACAATTATCTGGAACACCTATCGCAACTGGATCCAGTCTTACCGCGACCTGCCTATTCTTTGTAACCAGTGGGCAAACGTGATGCGTTGGGAAATGCGTACCCGCCTCTTCCTCCGTACCGCAGAATTCCTGTGGCAGGAAGGACATACCGCCCACGCGACACGCGAAGAAGCAGAAGTCGAAGCAAAGAAGATGCAGGGAGTATATGCTGACTTTGCCGAAAACTATATGGCGATGCCGGTCGTCAAAGGTGTCAAGTCTGCAAGCGAACGTTTCGCCGGTGCATTGGATACCTATACGATCGAAGCGATGATGCAGGATGGAAAAGCGCTGCAAGCCGGTACTTCCCACTTCTTAGGACAGAATTTCGGCAAGGCATTCGACGTTACCTTTATCGACAAGAACGGAAAGAGCGACTACGCCTGGGCTACTTCATGGGGTGTTTCAACCCGTCTGATCGGCGCCCTGATCATGTCCCACTCCGACGATAACGGTCTGGTATTGCCGCCTCACCTCGCTCCTATCCAGGTGGTAATCATCCCGATCTACCGCAGCGAAGAGCAGTTGGCGCAGATCAGCGAAAAGGTAAACGGCATCGTTGCCAAGCTGAAAGCGTTAGGCATCTCCGTCAAATTCGACGATGCCGACAACAAGAAGCCGGGATGGAAGTTCGCCGAATACGAACTGAAAGGCGTTCCCGTACGTCTGGCTATGGGCGGACGCGACCTGGAAAACAATACGATCGAAGTGATGCGCCGCGATACGCTGGAAAAAGAAACCGTGACTTGCGACAACATCGAAACATACGTTCAGAACCTGCTGGAAGAAATCCAGAAGAACATCTTCCAGAAAGCATTCGACCACCGCACGGAAAAGACTATTACAGTCGACACCTACGAAGAGTTTAAGGAAAAGATCGAAGAAGGCTACTTCATCATGGCTCACTGGGACGGAACTCCCGAAACGGAAGAGCAGGTGAAGAACGAAACGAAAGCCACGATCCGCTGCATTCCGCTGGATGGAGACAAGACTCCGGGCAAGTGCATGGTGACCGGCAAACCTTCCGCACAGCGCGTATTGTTTGCACGAGCTTACTAAACCGTCCGTACATACGGAAGAAAATAAAGTTCCATAGGCATGAAACTCTTGTTCCATGCCTATGGAATTTTTGTTTCATGCCTATGGAACTTTTGTTTCCCGCCTATGATTTTTTTATTTACCTTTGGGGAAACTAATCGGAGACCCGTTATGGATTTAATTCTTCCTACCAATCAAAATACTTCAGCTCCCGTTACCCTTGACACGAAAGTGTTGGTAGTAATCGGAGCTAACGGAGCCGGTAAAAGCTCCTTCGGCAGAAACTTGCACCAACGCTACGCCGGGCAAAGCGTATGGATATCAGGAATGCATTCCCTCTTCCTTAGCAGCGAAGAAAACAAGGCGCCTGCGGACGGCAACGAGCTGGCTCGGCTCCAGTCCATGATTGCGGAACGGCTTTTCATGCCGCGTATGTCAGAATATGAAAAACTGATCCTGCACCTGCAAACCGAAGAATTCGAAGCTGCCGTCCAGTATAAAGAAGAAAGCAAGCTGACGCCCGACCTATTGCCGCCGGTCACCAAGATAGACCGCATCCAGACGACTTGGGAGAAGATGTTCCCGCATAACCGCCTGGTACGCAAATCAGGCTTTATAGAACTGGCCTCCACCAGCATTGACGGAGATTCTTATACGGCCGGCAGGATGAGCGACGGCGAAAAGCTGGTATTTTATCTGATAGGAGCCGTGCTCTGTGCTCCTGAAAATGCGTTATTAATCATTGAAGAGCCGGAAGTCCTGCTCCACGACTCCATCAAAAATCCTTTGTGGGACGAGATAGAAGCCATGCGGCCGGATTGCACGTATGTGTATCTGACGCACGACATCGACTTCGCCGCCTCACGCGACAACAGCAAGCGTCTCTGGATACGTTCTTACAATGGGGACGCCCGGATATGGGACTACGAACTGATCGAAAACAACGACAGCTTCCCGGAAGAGGTCTATATGGACATCTTAGGCAGCCGCAAGCCGATCCTGTTTATCGAAGGGACCGACTCCAACAGCATAGACAGCCGCCTCTACCCGCTTATCTTTCCCGACTACAAAGTAAAACCGATGGGAGGTTGCCAGAAGGTAATCGAAACAACAAAGGCATTCGCCCAGTTGAAAGATTTCCATACGCTCGATTCTAAAGGGATCGTCGACCGTGACCGTCGCACGGAAGGAGAAATTGCTTACCTGCGCGAACAGCATATCTACGTTCCCAACGTTGCCGAAGTGGAAAACCTGCTGATGCTGGAACCGGTTATCAAGACCGTTGCCGGCCGCCTGATGAAAGATCCCGAACAGGTCTTCAACCAGGTCAAAGAAAACGTTATCAAACTTTTCCTGAAAGACCTCGAAAGCCAGGTTTTGCTTCATGCCCGCCACCGCGTACAGAAGAAGTTGGAAACGGCTCTGAACCGGAAGATGAGTACGGTGGACGAACTGACCGAACATGTGGAAAGCATCCGCGAAACCGTACACGTAGACGAAATATATACGGGGATCAAGGAGAAATTCATTCAGTTTGCCGAAACCGGAGATTACAAAAATATCCTTCGCGTCTACAATCAGAAAGGGATGCTGCCTCAATCCCAGCTCTGCAAATACTGTGGCATCAGCAATAAAGAGAGTTATTTAAACCTCATCCTCTCCATTCTGAAAGAAAATAAAGAAGATGCGGATATCATCCGGAATTCCATCAAAGAATGTTTAGGAACATAAAAAAATCTCACGAAATGAACAAAAAGTCCGTAAAAAGTCGTTCTTTTGTAGTTCAGAAAAATTTATTCAATGGGGCGAAAGCTCCTTACCGATTTAAACTATGCGCACACCTACTCTTCAATATCTTTATCTGCAAAAGCCGGTAACGATGGTTATCGTCATTTGCATAATCTCTGTCCTTCCCTGGATCGGGCTGGGAGACTTTTCGACTAAGGGAGAACCCCGCGAAGCGGCGGTTGCCGTTTCCATGCTCGAAACCGGCAACTGGGTTTTGCCACAGGTCTATGCAAACGAATTTGCATATAAGCCGCCGTTGGCACATTGGCTGATGGCAGTCGCTTCCTTGCCGCAGGGATATGTTTCCGAGTTCACTTCCCGGTTACCGTCTGCGCTGGCCTTTATTACACTGATCGGTTTCACGCTGGTTTTCTTTGGTAAACGATTGCGGTTTCAGCAGGCATTCATCGCCACGTTATTGCTCATCACCTGTATCGAGATACACCGGGCGGCCATGACCACGCGCGTGGATATGCTGCTAACAACCTTTATAGTGATCGGACTTTATCAACTATACCGGTGGGAAGACAAACTGGAGCTAAAAGGAGTGCCGATCGCCATCCCTGCCCTATTGGGATGTGCCGTACTGACAAAAGGGCCTGTGGGTATTATCCTGCCGCTGTTTGTCTTCGGCGTCTATTTGCTGATGCTTCGTAAATACTCCTATTTGGTGATATTCAAAGCGCTTCTTTATGCTGGCATTTCTTCTATGTTCCTGCCTCTATTGTGGTATGTTGCTGCCTGGAAACAGGGTGGCGATGCATTCCTGAACGTGGTGCTGGCAGAGAATCTCGGACGTTTCTTCCACCTCAGCACGCCTGATATCCATTACAATTTAGGGCATGAAAACGGAGTCTGGTACAACTTTATGACATTGGCTGCGGGATTTGTTCCCTGGACGATTTTCTTCTTTTTCTCTTTATTCGGATTAAAACTGCACAAGCCGGAAAAGTCGGTGAAAGAGATACTGGCCGATACCTGGAATAATATCCGGTCGATGGAAAAAGAGAAACTGTTCAGCTTGGTAGCATTGGTTTGTATAATTTTCTTCTATTCGATACCTTCCAGCAAACGAAGCGTATATCTGATGCCGGCTTATCCGTTTATTGCTATTTTCCTGGCTCAGTATACTTTATATATTACGGAATACAGGACGAAAGTAACCCGCGTATTTGCCGCTTTCATGGCATCCATCACGGCCGTTGTCGTGATCGCCGTCGGCCTGACGATGGCCGGAGCAATCGATCCTGTCAAGATCGCAAGCCAGTACACAAGCCGCCAATCGACACTGGAAACGGTCGAGTTGGTATCGAATATGTTCGCGCATCCCTGCGGGCTGACAATTTGTATCCTGATAGTCCTTTTGGCTATTCTGGCGACTGTCTATTATCAGATGTTCAAGAAGATCAACATTAAGATCCTGTATGCGACGATAGCATTGGCCTTTGCCATTAACTTGCTGATCGACGGGGTTGTCATGCGCGGTATACGCCAGGGAAGTTCCGCCCGTCCGTTTGCCGAGCAGGTTCAGAAAGAATATCCGTTGGATGATATGAATATGTATGTGATGAATGATCTGAAGACATACGCTAATCTTTACGGGCTGAACTTCTATTTAGGAAACAAGTTCCATAACTTCGGACAGGAACAGCCGGTAAGCGGCTTTTTCTTCTGTACGGTGAAGGATCTGGAAACTGTCCAAAAAAATTATGGAGATAAGTACACATTCAGTCTACTTACCTCCACAAAGAATGTTATAGCTGACGTACGTCAAAGAATCGTATTGTGCAGCTTTCTACAGAACGAATAATCAATATTTAAAGACTTTGCCGCCGGCAAGCACTTCCTGCCTTGCTTCATCGAATGTAGCTTTTTCCCCCGTACGAAGGGAAGCAGTACACATGATGTTGGCAATGGAGTGATTATAGCCGGCATCTACGGGAGCATTCGGCTGCTTGCGGCTCTTCACGCATTCCATCCAGTTACGCATATGCAGGTTTGTCATCGGATCGGCTCCTGTATTGGAACCCGTTTCCACCTTGATAGAAGGCAATTCGAATTCTTCCAACAGATTCGGCTGCATTCCCATTTCATCTGCGAAACGCTTGGTCAATCCACCTTCCGATGTCACTTTATTCGTGTCCAGATTCAACGTACCGCCATTGGAGAAGTACAATTCCTTTGTTCCGCCTGCCGAGTTATGCATACGGGAAGAATATACCACCTGGAAATTTTCTCCGGCTTTCCCATAATCGAACACCGCCGTCATCGTGTCATAACTGCGGCGTCCGTCATTCCATTGATATATTCCGCCATTGGCAGCAACACTATTCGGGTGGTTGCAACCCGTAAACCAATGTACCGTATCGATCTGATGTGACATCCACTGGCCGGGAATACCGGAAGAATACGGCCAGAACAGGCGGTATTCCAAATATTTGCGCGGGTCCCATTCTTCGTACGGACGATTCAGCAGGAAACGCTTCCAGTCAGTATCCTTCTCAAAACATTGTGCAACCAAAGCCGGACGGCGCCAGCGTCCGGGCTGGTTAACGTTCCAGCACATTTCCACCATCGTGATCTTACCGAACTTACCGGAACGGATAAAGTCGTTGGCGGCATGGTAGTTTGGAGCCGAACGGCGTTGGGAACCAATCTGCACGATCTTTCCACTTTCCAACACAGCTTTGCGGGCGGCACGGGCATCCTCCATCGTTTCAGCAAAAGGTTTCTCTACATAAGCATCGCATCCGGCTTTAACCGCTTCGATGCAGTGCAAGGCGTGCTGGAAGTCGGAAGTGGCAACGATCACCGCATCACACATTTTAGCGTCATACAGTTCTTCATTGTTACGGAACGCTTTCACTTTCTTTCCATATTTCTCTTGGAAGAAAGCGACGCCTTCATCTCTACGCCGTTTCCAGATGTCGGAAATAGCGACGATTTCAAATCCTAACTCATCGGCACAAGCCATAAAAGCAGGAATAAGAGAATGGCGGGCACGGTCTGAAAAACCGACAATACCCACACGAATCTTCTCGTTTGCGCCCATTATGTTAGCGTAACTCTCTGTACTGAACCCCAGTCCGCCGATAGTCAGACCGGCTGCGCCTAAGGCACTGTGTTTAAGGAAATCTCTACGTGTTGTCATGGTTCCTATTTTTTAGTTAACTATTTAAGTTCTCTAATCTTGATGTTCCGGAAGGAAACTTCGTCCCAGTGATCCTGCAACAGGATATGACCTTTATCAGCAGTACCGAAACCACCGAATTCATTATATTCTTTCTTAGCAAACTTGCTGCCCTTCACTAATTCAAGGAACGCATCCGAAGCCCAATCATACTCAACGGTCTTAAAGCCGTTCATCCAATGTTCGACATGTTTGTTAGGGAATACTTTGATAACGCCCTTGTTCCACTGTCCGACACCATTGAAGCGTTTGTTTTTCGCAGGGATGATATCGTACAAGCTGGAAACCGTACGGCTACCGGGATAAGTCGTGTACAGTTTGGCATCCGGATGAAGCTGGTCGTCCAGGACCTGGTATTCCGGACCGATCACAAAACCTTTATTCTTCTTGCTTTCCTGAATCAGATATTTCATACCGCTATTTGCGCCTTCCGTCAATTTAAACTCAAAGCTCAGTTCAAATGCGCCAAACTCATCGACAGTCAGGATATCACCCCCTCTTTTGCCTTCCGGACCGCCATTCTTCATAACAGTCAGTTCGCCATTTTCGATCTTCCATCCGTTTTCGGGGAATGTTTCTTTTCCGGCGCCACGCCATCCGTTAGAAGTCTTGCCATCAAACAGCAGTTTCCAACCGGCAGCTTTTTCTGTTTCTGTCAGCGTATTCGGAATGCAGTTTATTTCCGGTGCCAGTTGGCCCTGCATACGCTCGGCTTCCAGGTTTTCCGTCTTAATGCGGATATTACGCCACCAGATCTCCTTGCCTATATTCTCCTTTTTCCCGAAAATGCCATGCACCTGGAAAGCGATAAAACCTTCCGGTGTCATATCATCCACTACATTAGAAGTGTTCACGCCATTCAGCCAAATACGGATACTGTTACCGATAGCTTCAATCCGATACTTGTTCCAATCATCTTTCTTATAGGCGGCTCGTCCGGCTTCGTTATTCGTCAAAGGCGCCAACCAACCACGTCGCGCTTCATCATAAAGCCCGCCACTCCAAGCACGGTCGGACGGGTCAATCTCGCACTGATAGCCATGCACACGTCCATTGTTGTAATCCGGCTTACTTTCGCTTCGAAACTGCACCCCGGAATTCAAGTCTGGATGACATTTCACTTCAAACTCCAAAATAAAATCACCATACGTTTGTTCCGTCGCCATAAAGCTGTTCGGTTCTTTGTCCACGGTCTGGCCGACCATACATCCGTTCTCTACGCGATAAGGAGCCTTACCGTTCAACTGTTTGAAGCCGGTAAAATCCTTACCATTAAACAACTGCTGCCATCCGTCGTTAGGTTGGCAGGCACCACACAGCAAAGTCAGAGACAAAGCCGCTAATTTCAAATACGCTTTCATTTGCTTTTTCTGATACTATAATTAGTTAGACAATCAATTTTCTTTAGCCTACAAACATGTGTACGTGCACAAAGATATAAGTTTTTACACTTCCACAGCATTAAATCTCAAAAAAGTCAATTAAAATTATGCATTTTTCCATATAACAAAATGTCACTGCCTCCCCGTCTAAATAGGATTAGTAGTGCATGAATTTGGAATTACACTTAGGGATAATATTTTTTAACATTTCTTTCTGCAAGTAAAACCGCCTTTTCAGCGACCGAATGACAATGACAAAAAACAGACCGGTTAGGATTATAGCACGATTAAAAGTATATTTGCAGGCAAATTACTATAAATGAATTGATTTTTATGGAACAACAGTTTATGAAGACTGCCTTTTTTGACTTCGACGGTGTGGTTGTAGATACAGAACCTATTTACGATATTTACTGGAACGAAGCGGGAGAACGCTACCAGACAGGAATTCCCAATTTCGCATCCCATATCAAAGGAACGACATTACCTTATATATTGGATAAGTATTTTTCCGACCGGTCTGAAGAATTTAAAGAAATGGTAACCCGCGAATCAATGGATTTCGAACAGGAAATGCCATTTCCACCGGTTCCGGGTGCAATGGAGTTTATCCATCTTCTGAAAAGCAAGGGTGTAAAAGTAGGTTTGGTCACCAGTTCCGATGATGTCAAGCTAAAACGGGCTTTCCGTCTTCTGAAGCTCGACAACCTGTTCGATACGGTTGTGAGCGCCGACCGGATCACGAAAGGGAAGCCCGATCCGATGTGTTATTTGCTTGCCGCTTCCGATCTGCATGTATCACCTGCCGACTGTCTTGTATTTGAAGATTCTTTTGCCGGAATACAGTCCGGAACAAATGCAGGCATGCGGGTTATCGGGCTTAGCACGACCAATTCCGAAGAATCTTTAAAGGACAAGGTATATCAAGTCATACCCGATTTCCAAAACATTACGTTCGAAGACTACAAACAATGGCAGAACGGAAATAGAGAACATATTACACATTAAAAAATAAAAAGGGGATGTGTCACCACTCCCCTTTTATTCATCTGTATAAAGATTCGATTACTTAGAAATTATATCCGACACGGACAGCCAATGCTGCGGCATCCAAATCTTTTATGATATTATACTTAGCTTCCAATCCGACAGAAACCCGGTCTGTCGCATACACTTCACCGCCCAAACCGATGTTGGCTCCAAAACGAGTTGCATCCCAGGGACCTGCTTTCCAGAAAGAAAGACTTAAACCTGCCAACGGATAAAAGCCAAACATCTCACTCAATTTAAACACATAGTGAGCATTCATATCGATCGCCCATGCACTTACCCCATCATTCTTTACCAAATGAGTAATAGACGGAGTCAAACGAAACGCATCCGTTACACAATAACGATAATCGATGCCAATAGTAGCATTGCCGACATCATTAAAATTGTAACCTAAGTTGAAACCGAATGAGGATTGACCTTGCTGCGTCTGTGCATATGCACCTATACTGAACAGCGTCAGCATCAACATAACAATTAATTTTTTCATACTTTTCTTATTTAGTTCTACAATATCTACCGCCAAATATAGCATTTTTTCCTATAAAGGCATATTATTTTACTTTTAATTTATCACCTGCGCTCTTTACAATACTACGATAATAGTCTTCGTCATAGCCAGGGAAATCCGGATATTCGGATAATCCGTAACCATTCTGTTTGAATTGTCCGTTTTCCTCCTTCTTCACATTACCGTCCATATATTTGACTAACAGGTATTCTCCTAATTTTTTCCAACGGGCCGTTGCCTGGTCGGCAGTCGTGGTACTGAACCAAGTCAGAAACTTGACCGCTTCCGCCGGATTCTTGGCATACAACTCCATTGCCGCCTTATCGATAGCCGGAACTGTCTGTTGATAGCCATTCTCCAACTCCTGCTGGACAGGACGGATATCCTGAATCATATAGCTATATTTGCCATACGCCATATTAGCCACCCAGTTGTGAATCCAAAAAGCGGAAGTCCAGGAGAAATTCATCATATCACCGTTTCCGACGCGATAACATTCGGGAGAAGCTGTCACCGAACAATAGATCGGCGTAAAGACTGCCATATCCGCATCGTCCACCCCGAACCAAAGAATGCCACCGACAGCATCCGGCAACCAGTTACGCATCTGCGGAACAATCACAAAACCCGTTTGCTGCGTAGCAATCGCACGCTCGTTCGTATATTCCTGGCCGTCCACTTCGAAAGTCATCGGACGCCAACGGTACGGCACTTTGTAAGAACCCGCACCGGCATCTTTCGTCATATCCAGGTCCGTACCTTCAAAATGGTCGCGCATGCCGTTCTGCACATCCTGAACAGACAACAGGCGATCGGGTTTGACATACAAAGGCATCGGCTTCTTCGTCACATCGCCTTTGATCAGGTCCGTGTATCGATCCATCGATTTATCGTATTTGCGGAAGAAAGACCATACACGGGCTTCACAACCACGCAAGGAACCGAAATCATACGGACAATAGGCTTTCTGGAAACTGAAATCCTTGTCCTTCCCACTGAAATAACCTTTTTCACGGGCAAAAGAAACGACGTCCGGTGAATAGAGACAGTTCTCCTTATCATCAAACGGGATCTGCTGGATGCGGGATTGGTTGGCATGAGCCGAGATACAATCGTCAGGAATGCGGATAGCCACCCAGACAGCCCCTTTATTACCCGGACCTTTACCGATCATTTCCATCACCCAGGCTTCGTTCTTATCGGCAATAGAGAATGTTTCCCCACTGCTATAGTAGCCGTAATCCTTAACCAGGCCGGTCATGACCTGGATAGCCTCCCGTGCCGTCTTGGAACGTTGCAAAGCGACATAAATCAAGCTGCCGTAATCCATGATGCCGGTCGTGTCGACCAATTCGGAACGGCCTCCGAAAGTGCTTTCAGTAATCGCAACCTGATGTTCATTCATATTGCCGACCACAGAATAGGTCTGTTCAACCTGCGGGATCTGTCCCAACGGTTTATGGGTATCCCACTCGATGATATCCAGCATCGCCCCTTTCGGCCAGGTCGCTGCCGGCCAGCGATACAGTTCCCCATATAACGTATGCGAGTCCGCCGCATAGCTGATCATTACAGAGCCGTCGACCGAGGCTTTCTTTCCCACCAGCAGTCCTGTGCATGCAAGGGCTTCCATTCCGGAAAACATAACGGCACAGGCTGCCATCAAAATCCATGTTTTTCTCATATAAATAAAGTTTATGCAAATAATAACATATATACGCCGGCACCGCAGCAATAGCCGATCAATGCCAGAATTGAAAATCGTTTGGTATAATACATGAAATCGATCTTTTCCAATCCCATTACCGTTACGCCGGTTGCAGAACCGATAATCAGGATACTACCGCCCGTCACGGCACAGTAGGCAAGGAATGTCCAGAAACCTCCGTCCGATACGAAGAACTGGGCATAAGGAGCCAGATTGGCTGCATCCGGTACGATCGGATACATTCCCATTGTTGCCGCCACCAAAGCCACGTTGTCCACACAGGAAGACAAAACGCCGATCACGAAACTGATCAGATAAGGTTCATGTACATGCTTATCCAGAAAAGCGGACATCAAGCCCAACTGGCCGGAAGTTTCCAAAGCCCCTACCGACATCAGAATACCCAGGAAGAAAAAGATAGTCGCCAAGTCGATGTTCGGAAGCAACTGGGAGATACGCAACTTATTGGATTCGTGCATATGCAGTTTGCTATACATAATATCCGTATAAAACCACAGGATCACCAAGCCCAGCAAAACACCTAAGAAAGGCGGAAGGTTCGTCAACATCTGAAAGACCGGAACCAATGCCAGCGAAAGGACACCGATCACAAAAATCACCCGCCGCGAATGATTCGGAATCTCCGGGGTATATTCGTCCGCCATTTCCTCCTCGCTCATCACACGCAATGTTGCATCTTTCTTAAACAACCAGAAATTAGCAATCGTCAGAGGCACAAGCAAGTTTATCAATGCCGGGAAGAACACATGCGAAATCTGGTGCATAGCCGTGACATTTTTACCCACCCAGAGCAAAATGGTCGTCACATCACCGATCGGAGACCATGAACCACCCGCATTCGCCGCAATAATCACCATACAGGCATACTTCAAACGATCCGTCCGGTCCGGAACCAGTTTCCGCAACACGGCCATAATCACGATAGCAGCAGCTAAGTTATCCAATAAAGCAGAGAAGAAAAAAGCGGCAAAACTTATATACCACAATAATTTCCTTTTATTGGCAGTGCGGATATATCCGGTAACAGCCCGGAAACCACCATGCTTATCCACGATATCGACAATCAGCATGGAACACATGACAAAGAAAAGCGTTTCGGCTACATTCCCTAAATGATAAACAATCGAACGGTTTGTAATAAATGTAATAAACTGATCTTTCAGAGGAGCATTCGCCATTTCCGGATTTTGAGTCAAAAACTCCTGGAATAAAGGGCTGGAGCGTTCGACAAAAATGTCATAGGCGTCAAACATCAATATCATCCACAGTGATATTGCCATAAACAGAGCTATCGCAGCTTTATTTATCTTTATCTTATCTTCCAATGCGATTGCAAGAATCCCTAAGACAAAGATGACAGGCATTAAAATAAACATAATATAATGTATTTAATTTGTTATTTATTCGCAAAAGTAGAACTTTATCACTCCCAACTCTTGCACGTTTAGAAAATTCATTGTACATTTGGGCTTTCATAGTTAAGGTTTTGGTTAAATGGAAAGGAGTGACTTGTGAAAGCCGCTCCTTTCGCTTTTATATAGAATACAGATATTCAATCTCTTCCGCCCAAATAGACTCGTCCGGCGTTTCCAGAATTAAAGGAATGTTATCAAACCGGGGATCATCCATCAGCATCTTAAATGTAGTCAACCCCATCACTCCTTTCCCAATACTGTCATGGCGGTCCACACGGGTAGCCAGATCTTTCTTGGAATCATTTATATGCATGCCGCGCAAATAAGAAAAACCGATTACTTCGTCAAAGCGGCGGAACGTTTCCGTAAAACCTTCGACAGTCTTGATATCATAGCCTGCTGCCAACGTATGGGCAGTATCTATACAAACTCCGACACGGGATTTATCCTCTACCTTATTAATAATGTAAGCAAGTTGCTCGAAGGTATATCCTAAATTGGTTCCCTGACCGGCTGTATTTTCCAATACGGCACATACACCCGAAGTCTGGTCCAACGCCCAGTTGACCGAATCGGCTATACGCGTCAGACATTCCTCCACATCCATCTGGTTCAGATGGCTTCCGGGATGGAAATTCAAACGGTCCAGCCCCAGTTGTTCACAACGCTGCATCTCATCCAGGAAAGCATCCCGTGACTTCTGCAAACCTTCTGCTTCCGGATGTCCCAGATTGATCAGGTAACTGTCATGCGGAAGAATATGCTCTGCCGTATAACCGAATTCTTCACAACGTTCTTTGAAAAGGGAAATACTCTTTTTTGTCAACGGAGAAGATTTCCATTGACGCTGGTTACGGGTAAACAAGGCAAAAGCCTTCGCCCCGATCGCATTCGCATTCACCGGAGCATTCTCAACTCCACCTGATGCCGACACATGTGCTCCAATATACTTCATTTGTTATTTATGTTTTATTGTTCATTCACCTTCTGCTTTGCATCCCGCAAAATGAAATTTTTCCGTCGCCTGTTCTTGTGTGACTATAAAATAAACCAAGTCAGCACGCGTACATAACTCATCTTGTGAATTATAGATTTCCGTTTCGATAAAGATTGCATTTCGTTTACGGTCTTTGATACGTCCCCGGATTGTCAGCCTGGGTTCGCGGGTAGAAAGACTTTTCAGAAAGCGTGCATCCAAGCGTGAAGTCATTCCTGAAGTCTGTAACTTCCTAAGCACCACCCAACCGGCCAATTCGTCCATCAATGTTGTCAGGATTCCGCCATGCAACGTGTTCAACCAACCCTGATAATGAGCTTCCGGCTCCCAGTAAGCCACTACATCGTCGCCATCCTCATAAAACTCCATGTGAAGCCCCATCGGATTACTCGGAGCACAGCCAAAACACATATATCCATCTAACCCCTCCCAGGGATTAATAATCTTTTTCATATTCGATAATTATTTTCCACAGCCCTATTAATCTACAAAGATAACAAAAAATGGAGAAATAAAGTTTATTAAAATAGCGCCGCAACAAAGCAGTAGATAAAATAGCCGCAAACCGACACTTTCACCACCACACTGAACAGAAAGCCGATAAAAGCCCCTAACCCGGCTTTAAAAGCTTCGGCAGACTTCTTTCCCCCAAGCAACTCGCCGATTACGGCCCCTGCAAACGGACCGATCAACACACCCCAGGGTGGAAAGACGAAAAGACCGGCAATCGTCCCGATCATACATCCCCGATTCCCCCATTTACCGCCTCCACTGTATTTTGTGCCCAACATGGGCGTCACATAATCCATCACCTGGACAATAATGACCAGCAAAGCCCATAAAATCAAATGTGTAGTACTGAAATGGATTTTGTCCGTAAAGTGCAAAAGCAACAAGCCTACATAAGAAACAGGCGGACCGGGCAATACAGGCAAGAAACAACCTGCCAGCCCGGCCAGCAAACAAAGTATCCCTAAAATAATAAGAAGGATATCCATATAGTTATATTTTAGCTGTATGAGTATTCGTATGCAATAATACGAAAAAACACGAAAACAGTAAAATACAAATCCCAAGAAATTGGAACAAGCGGTCTATTTTCCTGTCATCTCGATCGTTTCCACATACCGATTCCCTTTCCGGTACACTTTTCCTTCTTTGGTATAAATATAATCGCCTTTATCTGTCCGTAATGTATAACGAATTGTTTTCCGAATCAATCTTTCAAGTTCATATAGTGTCCGAAGACAGAAGATTTTCTTTTGCACTGGGAGCATGCTGGAAAACGGCACCAACTATTTGACAGCTATTCAATTCTTTACAGTCGCCACAAGTATCAAATCCTTTTTTATTTACACATTTGCGGATTTCGCAATAATCGCTGCAATACGCAAATTTAGCACCATCTGCACGACACCCCATGCAATTTATGGTTGCTGCCGTAATCTCAGGCGCGTTGTTCATCACACTCCACTGCTGGGCTGTCTTTTCTCTTAATTCATTGTCATTTCCGACAGTGGCTATGCGAGCATCGCAACCTTCACAATCCAACCCGCAACATGCAATTAATTGTTTCATCGTCTGTTATATTCCTTTAACCATTCCAAAAACACCACTACAATAAAGGAGGTGTGACAAAATTCATAATATGTCACACCTCCTTTTCAATATTTCTTTTATCAGAGCAAATCGGAAGCTAATTCGGACAATTGGCTACGTTCGCCTTTGATCAGATTGATGTGGGCAAACAGTTCCTGCCCTTTCATTTTATCAACCATATAAGCGAGGCCATTGCTCTGTGCATCCAGATAAGGAGAGTCGATCTGCTGGATATCCCCGGTAAATACCATTTTCGTTCCTTCGCCTGCACGGGTGATAATCGTTTTAATTTCATGCGGAGTCAGGTTCTGAGCCTCATCGATGATACAGAACGTTTCCGAAAGGCTTCGACCGCGGATGAAGGCCAATGCTTCAATCACAAGTTGCCCGTTCTTTTGCAAATCATCTATCTTACGGGCATCCGAACCACCGGGTGCAAACTGCCCCTTAATCACATTCAGGTTATCAAACAAAGGCTGCATATAAGGAGCCACCTTCTGCTTCTCATCACCAGGCAGGAATCCTAAGTCCTTATTCGCCAAAGCGACGATAGGACGTGCCAGCAGAATCTGCTTATAAACATTCGCCTGCCTCAAAGCAGAAGCCAAAGCCAGCAAAGTTTTGCCGGTTCCGGCCTTTCCTGTCAGCCCGATAAGTTTCACATCCGGATCATTCAGCACTTCAAAAGCAAAACTCTGTTCCGCATTGCGAGGCTGAATACCATAATTACTGCCTTTGTCTACTTTCTTAAATTTATTGGTAAATGGATTATAACGAGCCAAGACAGAATTACGCACGCTCTTTAAGATAAAACATTCGTTCGGGTCCAGTTTCGACTTTATATCGAACAGATCGGCATCGATGCCGTCAGCCGAAGCATACATTTTATCAATCAGATCCGGATCTATATTTTCGTATGTATCTTGTGCACGTTCGAAAATATCTACATTAATAACCTTATCGGTTATATAATCTTCCACTTCGATACCCAATGAACGCGCCTTCATACGCAGGTTCACATCCTTCGTTACCAGAATAGTTTTTACTTTCCGGTCTTTTTCCGCCTCGGCAACCGACAACGTACATGACAAAATACGATGGTCCGCTGTCTTTTCCGGGAACGACTGGTAAATCTTTTCCTGATATTTGTCACCGGTCACCACATGCAAAGTACCTTTGCCCGGTCCAAGTGAGGCCCCTTTTAAAAAGAGATCGTTGCTGGTCAACGTATCCAACTCGCGTACAAACTCGCGGGCGTTGTAGTTAATCTGGTCGCTCCCCTTTTTAAACTTATCCAACTCTTCCAACACGACGATCGGAAGATAAATATCATTCTCCTGAAAGTTCTCAATACACTTGTAATCGTGCAATATGACATTCGTGTCAAGCACAAAATTCTTCTTTGCTCCCATGATCTTTCGATTTAATGATTATGCCTCTAAGATAGAAATATTTCCGAGATATTATCCTTCTACAGTCAAGAATATATCAAATAGACCAATTAATTCAACTTTTTTACAAAAGCGAACGATGAAAAGAGCTTTTATATATACAAATAAATTAATCATGAGACATGCAACTTTCAGGAAACCTCAATCATCATATATTATATAAATACATAAAAACATTCATTTATGAAAACAACACAAGGACTTTGTTTTTTACTTCTTTCGGCTATGATCGGATGCAATGATATAGATTACGAGCATTCCGCAATGGATTCTTTCAGTGCTTATCCGATTATAGGAGATCAATCTATCCGGATAGACTTGAGCAAAACCCCTAAATTTGTATGCGGAACAGTTGACGGGCTACCAACTGAATACTACGCTCCGGATCAATGTGAACTTTATGTCTCCGACAGTCCGGACGGACCTTTTGAGAAAATCTATACAGCCGTCCAATTGAACAACGACGGCGATACCTATACACTCAAGGCTATAAACGGTAAGCCGTATTACATTTATACCTTGTCCCATAAAAAAGGATTCCCTGCAATCCAAACTCCGACAATCATGGTTGTACCCAATCCTCAACCGGTACAACATACCATAACTTCAGTGGCACAACAAGATTATACCTATGGGCAGCATATCTCATATAATCCTGTTAAAGACAAAATCGTTTACTACAATCCCAATTACGAAGATTCCTCTTCAATTTTGTTAACCGATCTCAACGGATCATCTACGGAACAGATTGTAACGAACGGAACTAACCCAAGCTGGGACAGGACAGGAGAGAAAATATTCTTCAAGAACAAAGAAGGGCTGCTTCACCTATACGATTGCAAAACAAAAGAGATAATACCTTTTCCAACAGACAATCCTTTAAAATGTGGCAAAGAGGTACTCATATCCCCGAATAATGACCGGCTTCTATATCAGGATGCCTCATTAAAGAACATACATATATTCAACCTCTTATCTAAGGAAGATACGGTTATCCTGAATCTTAATAAGAATTATGCTCCCTCAAGCTTTTGTTGGATAAACGAGAATGAATACCTTTTTAGTGGAGGACAACAAGGAGGACAACAACACGATAATATCAATAAAGCTTCCATATCAGGCAAAAGCATCATATCGACTATGACTTCCGGTTGGAACGATTACGCACCTTCACTATCTCCGGATAAACAGAAACTTGCTTTTATTTCAGACCGATCAGGGAGTCTTCAAGTATGGATTTACGACTATGTTTCTCAATCCTACAGGCAAATAACCGGATACCAGAAAAAGGTCTTCACGTATCCCATTACAATACAAAGCAACATCGAATGGATAGACAACACGACTATATGCTTTATATTTGACAGTCAAATCATCCGGATAAACCTATAATTTATGTATTTTTGCGGATGGAAGTTACGAAAAGAGTGTAATTTATTGGAAATGAGCGTAGGTTAATTGCTCTTGATAGTAATAGGTTACGATTTAGTTAGTTATCTACTGCATTATCCTTCTGCGCGTTGCGTAACCT
>NZ_JACOOJ010000016.1 GCF_014287585.1 Parabacteroides hominis
ATAACAAAAAATCTTATGCCGAAAGTTACATAAACTTTGGGTAATAACAAAGTCCGAGCTTGGGAAAGTTCGGACTTTGCGCATAAAAAAAGAGGATGCGACGGTTTTGACACACCCTCTTGATCTTTTGGTTTCCTCGGGTTATTCTGATTTTATACTTTTCACCGGATTCTCGTTCGCCACATACCAGGAACGGAGCACGACGCAGAAGCCGATCACGGCTAACAACGCCAAGCCGCCCAGGATAAAGATGAAGGCATTGAGCGAAATCTTTTCGGGGAAATTCTCCAGCCATTCATTCCCTGCCAGATACGTGCCGGTCAGACCGATAATGACAGCCGGAAGACCGATCAAAAGAATATTGCGCAACAGCAAATTCAACACATCGACCGCCGTCGCCCCGTTCACCTTGCGGATCGCGATCTCCTTGCTGCGCCTGCGTATCTCGTCCGAAACATAGCCGACAAGCCCCATCAGCGTAATCAACAGCATGAAAACAGCCGCCACTGCTACGGAATTGCGGAAACGCTCGGTGTCACGATAGGATTCATGCAACTTGTCACGATAGGTAGTCAGCACGATATCCTGGTCCGGCAACAACTCGCGTAGCCGGTTTTCCAACATCGTGAAAGATTCGGGCGACATCTCGCGAAGACGTATGTTCATATAAAAACTGTTCCAACCACCAAGCCCGACGATCACGACCGGTGTCTGTGGGGTAAAGATCGAGCCGACGATGAAATCATCCAGCACCCCCGATATCACGACATCAAACAGCCCTTTGCATTTATAGACTCTGCCGACCGGATTGTCTTCCCAGCGCAGGACTTCCAAGAAACGCTTGTTGACCAAAGCTGGAATCGGATCTCCGCCAAGGCGTGTCGGGATATTCCCTCCCTGCATGATATTCAAGCCTATCGTATTGACATAGCAGGAATCGGCAAACTCAAAGCGCAAAGTGGTCAACGCCTCCTGTGTCTCCGGATCGATAAGAGGCGTGCCGCTGAAAAAGTTACAAACCAACTGTCCGGAAAAGGTTATATTCTCGACCTCCGGAGAGCGCATCAACTCCGTCCTTACCATCTCCTGCCGGGCAGCCGGTATGCTGTCGAGCTCGCAAAACACCAGATTGTCCGGCTCGTAGCCCATATCCTTATCTAAAATCCGGTTATACTGCATCAGGATAATCCCCAAGAACATCAACATGAAAGCGGCACACGCTATCTGGACGCCCAACAACCCCTGCTTCCAACCCCGCTTGCTATAGTTATAAAAACGGAACGCCTGCGTCACGGGAATAGCCGAGAAAATACGGGCAGGCACAACGCCTGAAAGCACCACCACCAGCAAAACCAACCCTAACGAAACCAACAACTGCCGTCCGGCAAAAAGCGAACCGAGCGTCACCCCTGTCAATTCCGTAATCCAATCTCCTCCGGCCAGTATCAACAACGCTGTGCAAACCAGCGAGACCAGGATCAGGATCACCGTTTCGGACAAATTCATCATAAAGATATTGCCCGAACTGGCCCCGTTGCTTTTATAGATCGCCATCGTACGAGAGCGGGTCGCCAGGGAGGAAATGGACATCATCACATAGTTCAACGAAACGGACACTAAAATCAGAGTCGCCAAAATGGACAGGACGAGCAGCGTCAGTTTTGTTTCCTTATTGTCCGTATGCAGCGTCGTGACCGGTTTCAGATAACAATCGAACATATACCCGTTTTTCTTCATGGATTCACGGTCCATGTGACGCTCCAACATGGCAGGAATCGCATTTTCATTGATTTCTTTCAGATCGGCGTTCGCTTGCAGGCGGACATACCCGACATAACCGTCTCCTCCATCCCAACTATTACGGCTGCTATTGGCAATCGAATAAATGATATCGAAATCGAGATGCGAGTTTTCGGGCACATCTTCGAATGTTCCGACCACCGTCAAGGCCGATTTTTGCTTTTTATCGTTGAACAGCACTTTTCCTATCGGGTCTTCCCCCTTGAAGATACGGCGTGAAAGAGACTCGGAAAGGAAAACGTTCCCCCCTGTCTTCAACCCCATATCGTCACCGGAAAGGATTTTAAACGGAAGGGTTTTGAAGAACATCGTGTCGGCAAGGATACCTCGGACCGTATAACGGTTTTCCCCATCGAAAATCACCCGTTCCCCATTTCCGGTCGTGCTGGTTCCCGCCACCACGCCCGGAATTTCGAGCGGCATGGTCGGGGCTATCGGCTGGAAGGAATAGCATTGTTCGGTCGAATGAGAAGTATTGGTCCCCACCCCGGTCGTATAAATCATCTGCACCTGATAAATATTCTCCGCATCCGGCAGAAACTTATCATAACTCAAATCGAACGAAATACGGGCAAACAGGATCAAACCGATCGCAAGCCCCAACGTCAGGGTGAAAACCTTGATCAGATTGTTTCCCCACGCATTCTTCAGATAGCTGATTGTATAAAATAGTTGTTTCATAACTTGATATATTACCTATACATAAGACACACCATCCCGGCGATCCTAACATGCTGTCGGTCATTTATTCCGATTTCAGGCTCTCGACCGGATTAGCATTCGACACCGCCCATGCGCGGTACAGGACACAAGCAACGATCAAAACATAGACCAGCATCGACCCGGCCAGGAACATGAAAAAGCCGATGGGCGCCTTTTCCGTAAATTGCTCCAACCATCCCGTGCCGGAATAATAGGCGACCGTCATACCGATCACAATAGCCGGAATCGCAATATAAGAGATATCTTTGGAAATCATCTTCAGGATATTCCAGGCAGTCGCTCCGTTCACCTTGCGGATCGCTATTTCACGCCCGCGGCGGTTCGTTTCGTCGCTGGTATATCCCAACAGGCCGATCAAAGCGATAATCAACGTCACGATACCTCCGATCATAACCGAGTCGCGGAACGTGCGGGAGTCCTTATACAGGTCTATCATATCCATATAATAGGCCGTCACCGTAACATTCCGGTCGGGCATTACATCTTCCAGCACCTTCTGAGCCTTCTTCATGTTCTCCGGCGACATCTCATGGAATTTGATCAGAAGCGTCGGTGCATATCTATCATAGAACAAAGCGGTCGGACGGATATCCGGATGGCCGGTACTGCCGATACAAACATCTTCATATACGCCGCAGATGGTAAACGGTTCCCCATTCTGGCTATGTTCCGTAATTATAACGTTCTTGCCGATCGCACTCCCGGTCCAGCCAGCCACCTGTTCCATCTTCTTGACAAAAGAACGGCTGACCATCACCTTGTCCGAAGCCGACCCGTCCGAACGGAACACCTCTCCTTCAATAACCGGAATCTCCATCAAGGAGAAGAAATCATCTTTCACCCAGTACATATCGAGAATATTGAACAGTTCGCGGTCCTCTCCGGGAAGCAAAACATTGTTTCCCGACGTTGCCGAAATCGGCAGGTCATAGCAAGCCGAAACCTTATCTACTTCAGGTATCTTCCGCAATTCCTCTATCGCCGTATTCCGAACGGATTCCTCCACTCCCTGCGTCGAACAATAAGCCAGCTTCTCGTAGGCATATCCGGGATCGACATTCACCATATAGTCATATTGCTTATTGATCACCGACAGTAACGCCACCAGATAGGCAGTAGCCAAAAACTGAATGAACAGCAGGCAAAGTTTCCAATACCTGCGTGATTCTTTGATATTACGGAATGCAGCGGCCACCGGAATGCGCAGGAACATATAGGTCGGGATCAAGCCGGTAATAAAGAAAATCACGATACAAACTCCTGCCAGAATCACAACGGTCTGTGTCGAGAACAATGCGCCCAACGTAGCCCCTAACAGTTCTTCCGTTTTCGTACGGAACAGAATGATCAGGAAAGCGGCAAGCAGCAGAGAGATCAGCATATGCAAACAGGTTTCCGACATAATCATGCCGAACAGGTTCTTATCGGAAGCCCCGTAACATTTATGGACAGCCACCTCCTTAGTCCGGTTGATCAGCGTGGAAATCACGATCAATACATAATTCATCGCAGCCGTAAAGATAAGTACAAAAGCCAGGAAGCCCAACAGGGAATTCATGCTCTTCACCTCGTCGCTGTTACTGTGCATGTCCATCAACGGAACCAGGCTATAAGTCAGATCGACTCCCGCTTTTTTCACCTCTTCCAGATCACAATGCCGTCCTTGCATCTCACGGATAGCAGTAGTCAGGCTTTCCGGATCAGTACCGGGATAAAGTTTCACATATCCCAGGTAGCGGTCATTCCCCAGCCAGTTTTCGCGGCTCCACTTGCTCATGCCTTCCAAAGATGCGACAATCTCAAAACGCAAGTGGGAGTTTTCGGGGACATCTTCAAACACGCCGCCGATCGTATAGGTCTGTCCCGGACTGGATTCAAATTCGAAATCCTTGTTCAAGGCTTGTTCGGCGCCTCCCAACAGCTTGGCGATGCGATTCGAGATCATCACATATCCCGGACGGGACAATGTCTCTTTCGGGCTACCGATCAGGATAGGACGCGGCAACAGGTCGAAAACATTCGTATCGCCCATCACGACATAGCGGGCGGAGTAGCGGTTTCCATCCTTTGTCCTGAACAACTCCTTATCTCCCCCGATATAGGTAAGGCGGGTCGCTTTTTCAACCTCCGGTATCTCGATCTGCATAGCCGTAGCCACACCCCCGCTCACCTGCCCGTAAGACTTATATTCACCATCCCGGATGATATTTTCGTGTAACCGGTAAATGCGGTCGCTGTCCGGATAAAATTTATCAAACGAACGTTCAAAACAAACTTTCGATATCAGGACAAGCCCCATTGCCAGTCCGACCCCCAGGGATAAGATCTTTATCCCGTTACTTCTGCCTTTCTTAAAAAGAGAACGTAATGCTATGCTTAAGTTTTTCATATCATGTATTTATTATATTCTGTCCATTAAAATTCAAAAAGCGTGCCAAAAGAGTCAACAGGCTAAAATACAGACACATAAAACCATATCCATTTTTTAAAAGTGTCCATTTTTTTGACAATGGTGTACAATAATTAGACACTCCGGATCTATTCGGATTTCAGGCTGTTAACCGGATTATCGTTTGCAATCCTCCAAGTACGCAGTACAACTGTTGCCAATACCAGCAACCAGATCGCCAGTGCGCTGCCTATAAAAATAAACATGCTCAAAGGAATCTTTTCGGAGAACTGCTGCAACCAGTCTTCCCCCATTATATACGAACCGACCACTCCGAATATCACAGCCGGAACAGCCATATAGAGCACATCTTTCGAAATAATCATCAGAATATCCCTAATCGTCGCTCCATTTACTTTACGAATCGCTATTTCTTTGCTGCGACGGGTTGTTTCGTCAGCGATATATCCGATCAAACCGATAAGTGTAATTAGGAAAGTCATTAAACCACCCAACATTACTGCATTCCTGAACAACCGGGAAGCCGAATAGAGGTTTATAATGCTGGCCTCATAAGAATTTATCGAGATATCCTTATCGGGAAGAAGTCCTTGAATTGTCTTTTCCACAAGTTTCATATTTTCGACAGTCGGATTTGCATGCAGTTTGATCGAAATCACATTTCCCGGCATACTTGAATAGAACCAAACCGTCGGCGAGATGATTTCTGATTTAATAGCACCGACACGCACTTCGTCATAGACACCTATAATCTCAAAGCCGTTCGGATCATTCGGATCACTATGTTCACTTATACGAAGTCTCTTACCGACCACTCCATCTTTCCATCCCTGAACCAACGCTAATTTTTCCGCCGTCACCTGGCTGACCATCATAATACGAGCCGAATCGGAATAAGAACGGTCGAAGGCTTTCCCTTCGATCAATTTTATATCCATCAATGGCATATATTCAGCATCTATATATCCCATGTCTTTAATATGTAAAGCTACCTCGTCAGAATTATCTCGGTAAATCATATTTCCCCCATAACCTCCATAAACCGGTAGCGCATCGGAAGATGCCACAGCCTCTACTTCCGGTAACTTACGCAACTCATTCATGACCATTTGAACTTCAGAGCCATCGGCTCCGGAAAGGTTGGAATAGAGCACCTTGTCGTACGAATATCCAGGATCATCCGTCACCATCCGATGATATTGCAAGCCGATAATAGCCAACAAGGTAAGCAAGAAACCGACTGCGACAAACTGGATAAACAGCAATCCTTTTTTCCACATCCGGCGGGATTCGATATAGGAACGGAAAGCGACCGCCACCGATATGCGTGAAAACAAATAAGACGGGAATAAACCTGCAAGCAGAAAGACCAGCAAACACACGCCGGCCAACAGCAAAACAGATTGCCACGTAAACAACGCCCCCAACGATGCTTTCAACAACTCCTCCACCATCTCACGAAAAGCGAGTATCAACAAAGTAGAGACAACTAACGATACAAGCAAATTCATAAATGTCTCGGAAAAAATCATCTCCGAAATATTTTTGCCCGAAGCTCCATAACATTTCCGAACCGCAACATCTTTAGAGCGGACAACAAGCGAAGAAACCATCAGCAGGATATAATTCATCAAAGCCGCGAACAAAATGGCAAAAGCAATCAACGACAACATCACCGCCATGCCTTTGACAGCCGAAGAAGTAGCATAAACTTCTTTCAAAGGTTTCAGTGACAAACTATAGGTCAGCCCCATTTCCTTCAACCTCGCAGAGGGAACATGCCGATCCAGCATCTTAGCCATTTCAGCCTCCAGCGTTTCCTGGTCAACTCCCGGCTGGACTTTGATATACGCTTTATAAGCATCACCGCCAAACCATTCGTTCTCATTGCTCCAACCTATCATTTCCTTAAACGAAGGCAAAGACAGAAGCACATCATATTTTAAATGCGAATTTTCAGGTACGTCTTCAAACACCCCGCTGATCGTGATAAGCCTGCCCGGATAGGCAGCCAACTCGAACGACATTCCCGTTACGTCCTTTCCTTCTCCGATTCTTTCAGCCAGGCTTTCGGAAATAAGTACAGACAACGGGCTCGAAAGAATCTGTTTCACGTTTCCTGATATAACCCTGAGTGGCAGGACATCAAAAAAGCAATCATCAACCATCAGGAAATTGGCTTTATATTTATTTTTATCAGACATGAAAAACACCAGATTACCCAATGGATAACCACGGGTAGCAGCCTCCACACCCGGAACTTCAAGTTTCATGGCAGGGGCAATACCTCCACTGACCATATCACTATCTTCCATTTTCTTTTCACCCATCTCCATGTTCGCCCGTATCTGGTAAATACGTTCCCCATCCGGATAAAAGTCATCATAAGACAGTTCGAAACACACCTTGGCAATCAGCACCAGCCCCATTGCAAGGCCAACTCCCAAAGATAAAATCTTAATCCCATTGTGTCGTCCTTTTCTAAAAAGCGAGCGGACAGCGATTGTCAAGTTTTTCATATCTGTAGTTTTTTTTGATTTGACTATACTTAATTACAATAGATATATTCAAAAAGCATGCCAAACAATATAATACCATAATTATCAACAATATAACCATTCGCATACATTACCGGAGTGTCTAATTATTTGACAGTGATGTATAAATATTAGACACTCCGGTATAAACCCTTTCGATTTTAAGATATGGTCCGGATTTTAACAGAGGTAACCTTCAAAAAAATACAATAACCCCTCTAAAATGAGCATTTTTAAGCACCATTGATAATCAGCGTTATACGATGTATAAGATTATTAATAAATATTATCCGCAAGGAAAATTTCAAAAATATGGGTTAGTAATCCAATTTTCATGCAGTACCGTTTCGATTTAAACCAACGGGTATTTTTGAAAATTAGACAATAACAACAACCCCGGCCAGAGTTTAGTCCACTCTCTCATATATTTTGTATTTTTGCACCATGAAACGAAATATACTTGCTCTCTATCTGATCAAACTGTCCAAATGGTTCACTTTAGTCATGCCGATCATCGTGCTGTTCTATGAAAAGCACGGACTGGGGCTACAGGATGTTTTCATCCTGAAAAGCGTTTATTCGGTTGCGGCAGTGGCATTGGAAATTCCGTCCGGCTACCTGGCTGATGTGTGGGGACGGCGCAAATGTCTGATATTGGGATGTATTCTGTTCTTTTTCGGATATTTATGTTACTCGTTCACTTCCACATTTACGGCATTCCTGTTTGCCGAAGTACTGTTGGGAACGGGGCAAACGCTGGTAAACGGGGCGGACTCTGCCTTGCTGTACGATACTACCGCACAATACAAAAAAGAGAACTTATATCTGCGGTATGAAGGGCGCATCACCATGATCGGTAATTTTGCGGAAGCTCTTGCAGGCATATTCGGCGGGCTGCTGGCGGCTTATTCTCTCCGGCTTCCTTTTTATGGCCAGGCAATTATCGCTTTTACCGGCATTCCGGCGGCATTCGCGCTAAAGGAGGTAAACCGTTCGAACAAAATACAGAATCCGGTCAATGAGATCGTGCGGATCATCAAATATTCATTAGTCACCAACAAAAAGCTCTGCTATAACATCATGTTTTCCGGGATCATCGGGGCGGCAACCCTCACGATGGCCTGGTTTGTGCAGCCGGTGCTGATGTATCTGAAAACTCCCGTGTCCTGGTATGGCATCATCTGGACCGTATTGAATCTGACCGTCGGTTTTGCCGCTCTCTGGTCAGACCGTGTGGACAGCTATTTCGGCCCGCGTAAGATGGGAATCCTTATCCTCGCGGTGATCGTCGGCGGATATGTCGCGCTCGCCTTCAACCTGACGTATGCCGGCCTTGCCATCCTGCTTGTCTTTTACATTTTCCGTGGTTTTGCCACTCCTATCCTCAAAGGCTACATCAACCAGATGACCTTTTCCGACATGAGGGCGACAGTGCTTTCCATCCGTAACTTCATTATCCGCCTGATGTTCGCCGCTATCGCCCCCTTTATCGGTTGGCTGAATGACATGTATTCCCTCCGGATAGCCCTGCTCGTTTCAGCCGGAATCATATTGCTGCCGGGAGGGATATTTCTGGGGTTGCAGTTCAGAAAAGAAACAAGTTAAAAAGGGACATTGCACAAAGTGCTGATCTTGTCTACATTCTTGATATAGGAATTATGCTCCCAAAGGCGTCCGCCACAATATTGATCGAAAGTGTCCTGCAATGCTTTCTCATCGTCAAGGCTATTCACCAGTTCCGGTATCAAGATCTCTGCAAAAACGAAAGCGCCTTTTTCCGGTACAAGAACAAGATTGTTCTTGGGTTGTATAGACATTGATTTTTCAAGAGTATCGAGTGGAATAATGCGGTAACGCTTTTCACCTTCCTTATCCGAAATCAATAGCAGATAATCGGTATTACGAGCCGGAGAAATAAACAGTATGTCATCAATCGAACCGGCAAAAGCAAAAAGCGTATTCGGCTGCGACATTCCCTTTTTCAGATTGGAAAGCCCGACTTCGCCACTCTTAAAAACTGTAACCAGCAAATCTTCCTTATCTTCCGGATTGTAAGAGAAAACAACATTGCCGCCTTCTCCTCCCCATTTTCCGATTTTGGGACTTACCGAACAGGCTATTTTGCCATTTTTAAACAAGGATACAAAGACATGGTTTGCCGTGTATCCCAAGTCAAGTTTCTTTTGCAAAGGGTTACAACGCAAAGCAGATGTCCGGATTCCTAAATTAATTTGAGTACTTGCATTTTTACTGCGCAAAGCCTTTTCTTGGACACTCTCTTCGCTTACTGGCAAGACCGGAGCAACCGCTTCCACCTCCTGGACTACCGGAATTTCAGGGACTACGGAACGTTTATCAAAAATATATTCATTCCGTTCCGCACTAAAATAGGCAGGAAACTCAGGCATTTTAGGAACAGAATCAAGCTTTTGCCGATGGCGCAACTTGACAAAATCCGCCACATTGCCAACCGGTTTGATCAGGTTCGAACTGGCAGAACGCGTATACACTTCACCTTTCACCTCTACCACTTCATTGACAGGCGCGGCTCGAAACGCCAAAACCAGACGTCCGTCTTCATATTCATACAAACGGCAACGTATGTACGCCTGATAACGATCCCGATCTTCTTTTTTACCTAATAGCCTGATCACATTTTGATTGACAGAACGAAGGTAAACATCGCTGTCATTATGAGCAAACCTTAACTCCTGGTCCAATCCGGTCAGATATCCCTTATCATTGACTCCGATATAAAGCGTCCCCCCTTCCGTATTCATGAACGATGCAATCACACGAGCCAGGACAAGGCTCTGCTCCTCTGTCGCGTTTTTGTCGGCATGGATAAATGCAGATGTCTTAAATTCTTTTTCTACTCCTTCATGGCCGAAAAATACGGGTATGTACACTTTAGGGTTTTTCTCCCGGACTTTACAACCAAGCAAAACATTAATATTCCCGCAAATCAGTTCCTGCAGGTCATCATCCTTTTCTTTCAGATAGGACATGATATTAAAATAGCGTGCCAGCTCAGCTACCGTACGGTTTTTATTTTGCATAAACGATTGCAAATCGGACTGGACGGAAGTCAGGGGACGGGAGTCGAACCAAGTCTGTAATACTCGTATAACCTGTTTGTTATTACGCAAACGCAAGCTGTACCGATCCATATCCAACGCTCCCATACGATCCGACAATCCCTTAAAAGTTTGCCGGCACTCAACTCCCTCTCTGTTTTTCAATAATTCGGAGTCCAGGGAATTAACCCAATAGATATAGTCGGAACAAAGCCCGTAATAATCAGCCAATTCTTTGTTTCCCACAAAACGGCACAAAAATATCAGGACATTATAAGCATTGAAGCATCCACATATATCTTCGCTGTCGCCTATCAACGAATCTACACAATAAATGAGTTCCTTCAACTGGCTCACCGTTATCCTATCCGACTCGTCATATAAATCGGGGTTTACTGTTTTACTTTCACTTTCAGGCATCTCATCAGTCTGGGCCGATTCATCAAGAGCACTCTCCGGAACTTCAAGATTCAGGCTTTGGAAAGCGACGAAGAAAGGATTGTTTTTTTCTTTCAAACGTTGCAACTCTTCCTTGTCTTTATTGACTTTCAGCACTTCTTTCGTCATGAAGAAAAAGAAACTGCGCAAATTTTCCAATACATTATTATAAAAACCTTTTTCATCCGGAGATGGGATATGGGACAGCACTTTGATCGTATTTTTCAATTTGTCCGTCGATAAACCTCCATATTCCACCTTATAGAAGTTACCGGCCTTATACTTCTTATGGGAATTAGTCGTTGTTGCCGTCGTGCCGGTAGAAAGCAACCACCAGACTTTGCCTTCTGCAATATCGATCACTTTCCCGATTACATTTTTCTTCCTGACACAATCCGGATACATATATTCATTGAAATCCTGTATCAGGGAAAGCTTGACTTCACTTCCTTCCACGCTCTTTACTTTCGCACGGAATATCTCGTTGACAGCAAACATATCCATAAAACCAGGGATGATATAATAGCATGAATTTATGTAAGCGAATGGCAAACAGGCCTTCATTCCCCGGTATGGGGCATCTATAATTTCCATCTTCAGAGACATGTCTTCCTTGTCGATATGCAGGATCCGGACCTTGACCCGTTGATCCGGACGCAATAAATGGTCTGTCTCCACCTCTTCCTCTTCCATCTCGATCTCCGGCATCTCAATCTCAATCTCTTTCTCATCTGATCCGGTATCCACAAAAGCCGGAGAAGAGATTGGTTGCGACAAAGGATAATCTTCCGCTACCAGATTCCAATATGAACGGTAATCACGGATATTCTTACAAGCATCAAAATTCAAAGATAACCGGCTAAAAGATGCGACAAACAAACGGTTGTTCAACACAGCAGCCCGGTCTTTACGTCCTTTCCACGAGTTGCATTCCAGTTCGACCAATGGGCTCAACGTAAATCCGTCGTTATCAAGCGTAACCATATTTTTTTCATTCCGGCATTGCTTCCACTTTTTACTATCCTCCGGGAAAAGACAGGCTTTGTCATCTGCCTGTATCATGATGAGGCGTTCCAAAATCTTTATCTCATCAAAATGCCGGAGATGCTCCCACCGGATACGGTCAGCCAATGTATTCTCACCTGTGAGCAAAGTATATGACTTATTTTTCAGCAGTTCACTATACGGTGATGGTATGCGGGAAAGATAACGGCATATACGAGCTGCAATCAGTGAGAGGTCATCATCCTTTTGCGGGCATTTTTCGGAAATCAGGAAAACAAAAGCATGCAACCGAACCGATTCCGTTATCAGAGGATGGAGCGTTTCCCAGTCATCGGAGAACCAATATTCAGCGACCTTATCATCCGTCTCCATTGCTTTCCGCTTCAATACGCCGAATAAATCAGCACATTCCGTTTCATTTATCAAACCATTGGCAATCAGTCTATACACGATATCAATCAGCAACGGGAGATTCTGAGAAAAACCAGTCAAATCGTATGACAGCAGATAATATATTTTTAGGATCTCGTCATGTACATGCCAAATGTTTCCACTCTGTTCCAACTTACGCAAAACAGCCTTCAGATATTCATTCGTCTTTCCTTCCGACAGGCAACGGCAAACTTTTAGTTTCAAAGAAAGACGATCCATCCTGTCAAACAGTTCGGTTCTTTTTTCATCCGCCCTCTTCTGGTATACTGTTTGCAAATAGTCCGATTCCTCTCCCATCCACCGGCAAAGGTCGAAGGCCTTCTCTAAAGCTTTAGCGGCATCCTTTCCATCCCGTGCCAAACAATCTCCATGTTTTTCTTGAAAAGCGGACAAAGCCTCGATCCATCCAATCTCCTGATTCCGATACAGGAAACGGGCTTTTTTCAATAATACATCTGAAGCAGGATAATGCGAGACTTTATTCTCCACCAGCAACTTCATATCAACATCACAGGATTGAAATACAGAAGCATATTTTTCCACAATACTATCAGATAAGTTTTTTCCTGTTGTCGGCGCTTCTTTATCAAGGACAGTTATATCATACATCATAGTTATAATATTAAAAATAAGATTATTAATTAAATAATTACTCTCAAAGGATAATATACATAGCTCGAATATACTCATTTAATTCAAAGCACAAAAATATTCCAACGATATTTTAAGAATAACCATAAAAAAAGAGGCCTGTCTCTTACTCCGAAAAAACAGACCTCTTTATGAAAAAAGATTTTTTTAATTATCTAATAGTGCGTAAGTGCATCCATATTGTGAAGCAGGCTCCCAATGAATAGACAGACAGAAACGGACATCTTTAAACCACATCAAAGCAGCTTCTTTAGGAGACTTTTATTTATACTCCAACCAAGCTGTTGCCTTCGTGTCCGTATCCGATACAAAACGAATCCATCTCGCCTGGAATGATTCAGGAAGTTGCTGCACCAATTTTTCCCCCGGCTTAACCGTGTAAGAAGCGCACTCCATCCAGTCACCGTTTCCAGTCGGATCAACCTCAACGGTTATCATCACATTTTTGTTTGACTGATGAGAAAGAGCCAGTTCCTTCTTATCATAGAATGCGATCAGATAAGGATCGGATGCGACACCAGCTTTTACATCCGTATCTTTCCACGGACCGCCTTGTCCGACCGGTTTGCCCAGAGTCCACAGGTCATCTATGACACCCACCCAAACAGCTGCTTTTCCATCATCGGAAACGACAATATGCGGATTTTCTTTTACTTCTTCAGGAGTCACGCCTGTCAAGACAAGCATGCCCCGATAAGATGCATAATCATTGATTCGGTAATTATGTGTTGACACAGGACGTATTTTGGCATATCCATCTGCATTTTCAGCCGGAAGTTCGTAGAATGTTCCCATACAAGAGAACAAATCACGTTCCGTCGCGACTTCACGACAAACACGGAGCACTCCCTGATCCGTCAGCTTTTTATAAGTTTCGTTTCCTAAAGGCAAGCGCCAACGACGCCCTAAATCATCCACCACCAGAACTGAGCTTTCTTCTATCGATATTACCTGTTGTGGAATCGCAAATTTACTACGGATCAAATCAGCAGTCTTTGCATCATCTTTACGGACCAGTTCCAATTTATCCCCCATTTCATAATAACCGGTTTCCGAAATCTTTCCATTCACCGTTACATTTGCCAACAAGCCTAAGGCACGACGGTTATCACCCAACCCATACAATAAACCTCCGGTCGTTGTTGTTTTATCAACTGTAGTCAAGCCCTTATAGATCGGACCAGAAGAAGTCGAACGGGTGTCAGGGGACGTATAATTGAAACTAACCGTTGCCATCGTATTCTTATCGGCTTTCACCCGAATCCACTCTCCTTTTTCCATCGATAGAAAAGGAACGGAAGCTGCTTTTCCTGCGTTAACGGTTACAGATTTTAAAGTCTTCCATTCATTATTACCGGCTTCATCTATCTCAAATGTGAAAGTCACAGGTTGATTGCCTTCATTTTTCAACCAACCGCAACGATTAGCCCAACCACTAAAAAGGAAAGGTTCCGATGCTTCATTAGCCTTTACGCTCTCTTTCGCCCAAACCGCTCCTTCGGCTGTGGCGGGTCCTAATTCGTCCGGTTTTGTCAAAGAGGTAAACCATAAATTTGAATTAGACTGACCGGGGCCTTCTATATTACCCTTCGCTTTCCGCTTATTCAAGAATTCTTTCTGAGCAGAATCATCACAACCAAATACCAACTGGTCATTCCAACGGGTAAAATCGCCGATCACCTTCAAGTAAGCGGAGCGCGGACGGATTCCAGCCGAATTACAGGCAGCAAACATACCTGGAAAATCCCAGAACATCCCGTGCATCGTCATTAAATAATCCGGTTGCGACTCCGTTCCGACATTTCGAATGCGCGGCCATTCCGTATTCCAGCCATGCGCTCCGTCATAACTGTGGCTTGCTTTAGGTAAACGATAGAAAGACCAGCCATTCTTTGCATCACGGACACCCAGCAAAACAGATTTATGATCCCAACCGGTAGCCCACAACGGGTCTGTCTCTGGATTCGCATTACCATATATTCCACCCGGCCCTGTCACCTCGACAAATTGATTCCGACGGACAACCTTCCAGTCTTTACCGTCCCACTCTGCTAAAACACCGGCTTCGACATCAAACTTTTTCAAAGCCTCCTGCGTCCCTTCGCCATTATTCGTAAAGAGCATCACACCCTGTCCGGAATACAGGCCTTTACCATGAACTCCGGGCAACAAAGCGTTTATAGGTCCGGCATCCGTATCATTCTTTTTTTGTTTCTTATTATTTCCATCCTGATACAGTTCTTTTGCCTCGAGTGTATTTACATCCACTTCATAAAAGCCTTCTTCCATTGTCCCATAATAAATTTTATTGGCTGGATCCGTCAGATGGCGAGCATTACCTGTATGCCGGCCAGGCATTTTCGCATAAGGTATCACACGAACCTTTCCTGTTTTATCTATTGCATACGGGCCGATAAAAAGTTGATTGCTTTCTTTGTGAATCATGCGGTTTGCAGGAGTTCCGCCAATGCTTTCATCACGTACGATCTGCCGGTAGTCCGATGTCACTTCATATAATTTGTCGGAAGAACCGTTCGGCAAATGCGGCCCATACGTTATCACCCATAAACGATCGGCCCAAGGCACCACCGCTCCGGTTCCACATTCTCCTTCATTATTATAATAGGCTAAACGAGGATAGATACCGGATATGGAATCCGGTATTTTTTTTACATCTTTTTGAGCAGTACAACTCATCACGGACAATGCTGCAGCTACGGCTACAGAACTTTTTATTTTCATTTTCATCTTTTTCCAATAATATAGTGTTAGAATAAAGGCTCCTTCTTACTCTTTTCAATTTAAACAAAGATTAAAAGGAGCCTTAATAATTATGTATATACAACCTACTAATATCCGGGATTCTGTTCCAGATTTTCGTTAATCAAAACTTCTTTGGTCGGAATCGGCCATAAATACTGCCGGTCGTTCCACATACGCTGTGACATAGGAGCAATCAATCCGGCCTTTTCCATCGCAGAAAAATCGGAAATACCGTCTTCGTCTATTTCTGGAATACCGGGCCAGAACCATAAGCCTTTATCTATCACCTTTTCTCTTAACAAATCAACCGGATATAACATACCATAGTTCGGACGTGTCAAAGCCTTGCTTGCCAATTTCCATCTGACCAAATCCATATAGCGTAATCCTTCTTTGGCAAATTCAACCCGCCGTTCGGTACGCAAGATAGTACGCAATTTTTGCGGGTCGGTAGTTGTCACTGCCGGATAAGCAGCCGTATTCGTATAATCCACACCATAGGCTCTTGCACGAACTTGATTGATTGCATCTAAAACAGACTGGTCGATCTGCCCCAATTCTATTTTTGCCTCGGCATACATCAACAGGACATCTGCATAACGGATAATAATTTTATCCGGATCCACATCCTTGCCATTTTCCAGCCACGTTTCATCAATCCCCTTTTTCCACAACAATCCGTTAAAAGAGGCAAATTGGGCATTGACACGGGTATCATTGTTTTTCTGCATCTTTCCTGTGTTGTAATTCATTACTTGTACGGCATCCGGATGCGGATTATATTCAAAGCCAAGATGCCGGGTTCCAAACTCGACTATGGTAGCCGTACAACGCGGATCACGGTTTTTAAACGGATCATGCGGATCAAACAAAGGAGATTCATCGATTGGCAGGCCATCGGTACAGGTATAGGCGGCAAGTAAATCCCAAGAAGGAGCAAATGCACCCCAACCGCCGGGGTTTCTTGAAACTTCATTCATAACCGTCCAGTTTCCTAACGTAACTTTATATTCTATGGAACGAGGCAAAAGGAAAATCGATTCTTCCGAGTTCTTTGTCGTACTCAGGAAAAGGTCCGAATAGTCTTTATGTAATTTATAAAGACCTAAATCCATACACTTTTTAGTTGCATCTGCGACAATATCCCAATCTCCCATATACAAAGCAAAACGAGCTTTCAAAGCTAAAGCCGCCCCTTTTGTGGCACGCTGTGAAGACAGGCCTGAATATTGTTCAGGCAAATTTTCTATCGCTTTATCATAATCTTCATATATCTTCGGTACGATTTCTGATTTCGGAGTTCGTCCGAGCGTAAATGCTTCTTCTATATCAACGACCTCTGCCACATAAATAACATCTCCGAAATAAGTGACTAATCTCGCATAGCAGGAAGCCCTCTGAAAAAAAGCTTCGCCTTCATACTGCTTCAGTTTGGCTTCCGAGATTCCCATGCTTGCTGCCTTATCCATATTCGCCAGGATCGTATTTGCCCGAGCTATGGATTTGTACTGGTTGGCCCACAATTTTGTCACATCCTCGCTTTGCCCGTTAAAGGTTCCTTTTATTATTTCAGACGGAGTTTCTCTGTAAATAAAGTTATCAGTCTTGTCTTCATTATCCAAAGGCCAAAAGTCATCCCGATAAAAATCCTTGACAGACATTTCTATTTCCGTTTCACTGGAGTACCAGTTTTCACTGGATGCCTGTGATAATGGATTCAAATCCAACTCATAACATGAACTCAACCCTATGCAGCATCCCAATACTATTATTAATGTACGTTTCATCTTTTCACTCTTTTAAAATTTAACAGATAAACCAAACAACAAAGACGTTGTGATCGGATAAGAAGAACTTCCCATTTCCGGGTCCCAACCGCTCGGATATTTACTGATGCAGAACAGGTCATTGGCTGCAATATAAATACGCGCCTGTTTAATCGTCACCTTTTCAGTCCATACAACCGGCAATGTATATCCGAATGTAAGATTCTTCAAACGGAAATAACGGCCTTTAAACATCCAATAGTCCGACATTGCATAGTTATTGCTTGCATTAGCATACGTCAAACGGGGATAAAAAGCCTGTGCATTCTGGGCTTCCGTATTCTTTTCACTCCAATAGTTACCATCTATAATAGCAGGCGTGTTTCCCCAGTTTTCCCGTAACGGCTGTACCATTACAGTTGACAAACGTGCGTTCTGCCGACCTACACCCTGGAAAGCCAAAGAGAAGTCAAAGCCCTTGTAACCTAAATTCAATGCTCCTCCATATTGGAACCTCGGCAGGGAACCTCCCAACAGGACACGGTCATATTCCGGTGAGATCTTACCATCAGGTACACCGTCAGGTCCGGAAATATCTTTATACTTCACATCACCGAGTTGCACGTTATTATTTAATTTAGGACCATTCAAATCTTCTTCCGTCAACATCAGGCCGTCACTCAGATAACCATACCACTCATTGAACTCACTATCTTTCATTTTCACCTGGTCTCCTAAAAATTCCGTTCCGCCCAAATCGCCCATTTTAGAAACGAAATCAGAGAAATTGGCAGAAATGCCATACGTCAAATCACCGATCTGGTCGTTCCAGGCAAGTTCAAGGTCATATCCATTGGTATACATTTTACCGGTATTCCGCTGAGGATTGTCAAATCCGACATAATCCGGAATTTCCAAAGCCAACAACATATCCTTAGTCTGCTTATTATAATAATCGGCTGTAAAACGCAGACGATTATTAAAGAATGTAGCATCCAGACCGATATCGACAGAGCTTGTCGTTTCCCAAGAAATATTTTCTACCGCGTAGGCCCACTGTGCAGCTGATAGTTCAGGTACTATCGTTCCATTTTGATAAAACAAAACATCACTGAAATTAATAAATGCCTGATATGGATAATACAACGCATAACCGTCACTATCCGTAATTCTCTCATTTCCCAACGTACCATAAGAAGCTCTCAATTTCAAGAAGGACAACCAGTCTATATCCGTATTTTTCATAAAAGCTTCTTCACTCATTACCCAACCGGCAGAGAAAGAAGGGAAAACTCCCCAACGATAATCCGAATGAAAACGAGAGGATCCGTCATAACGCACATTCGCCTGCAACAGGTATCGATTATCAAAATTATAAGCGACACGGCCAAACCAAGATTGATAAGCCAACTGCACGGCACTGCCGCTATTATCCCGAAGCTCCAAAGGACCGATATCCAAATAAGGGAAATTATTAAGTTCATACTGATCGCGGGAAGCTCCTAAGTTTTCACCAAAATAACGATACGTTTCATAACCGGCCATCACATTCAAATCATGTTTGCCGAATGTTTTCATATAGTTGGCAATCCCTTGGATCGTCACATCGTAGCTATCATTTCTTTTTTCAGATAACTTTGTCGTATTATACCCTTCCATATAACCACCGATCGTGTTCGGATCATCTTCCAAAGAATAAGGAACAGCTTCACGAAAATCCTTGTTTTTTGTAAATGTATAGTTAGGGGCGATCACTCCGGAAATCTTCAATCCGTCAAGAGGGGTAATGTTTATAGCAGCACGTCCTCCCACCTTATTATACCATTCGTCTTTAGAACCGCCTGAGTTCACAAGCGCATAAGGATTATTACCGTTTTTACCACTGGCATATTCTCCGTTTGCCCAAACAGCCGGATAGATCATCGGAGCCAAACGCATATTATGGAAAGGAGAATAATAGGGCTGATGATTTTTCGTTCGCTTATAATTGAAGTCCAAAGTTGCCCCTAAATACTTATTCACCGTAAAATCATTATTTGCACGGATCATAAACCGTTCATAGAAACGATCTGCATACAAACCATCGACTTTGTCGTATACAAATGAAGCATTCGACTTAACGGCTTTCGAACCACCTGCCACACTAACCGTATGTGTCTGCCGGGGAGCAGATCCCTTTAAAATCAGACCACCCCAATCCGTCATCGGATATTTGTCCGGATCTGTCTGATTATATCTCTCCCAATTATTGACATCATCTTCAGAATAGGCCTGATTCCATCCCCCTGATTTATTATCATTGTAACGCAGCTCGTTGGTCGTTTCCAAGAAACGCTTAATACCTACATATTTCGGCTGTTTGGTCGGAATTTCCAAGCCATATTCGAAATTATAATTAATCGAAAGATCTTTTTCTTTTGCACGCTTTGTCGTAATCAAAATAACACCCGCAGCAGCACGTGAACCATATATGGATGCAGAAGCGGCATCTTTCAAAACCGACATACTTTCCACATCATTCGGATTCACATCATTGATACTTCCCGGTACGCCATCTATAATGACCAATGGGCTCGTGTCGCCGATGGTGGTGACACCACGCACTTTGATACTACCGGCTGCTGCACCGGGAGCACTATTGTCACGAGTCACCGTCACTCCGGCAACAGCTCCTTGCAATGCCGTTGATAACTGGGTTGTCTTACGGGAAGCCAAAGCATCGCCTTTGACCGCGGCAACCGCTCCGGTCAGATCTTTTTTCTTCATGGTTCCATAACCGACAACAACAACTTCATCCAGCATTTCCGAATCCTCTTTCAGGACAACAGCAAAAGAGTTGCGATTATCAACCTTGATTTCCTGCGAAACATAACCTATATAGGTTATCACTAATGTAGCACCCGGTGCTACATTAAGCGAGAACTTTCCATCGACATCAGATATCGTACCATTAGTCGTGCCTTTTTCCACAACATTAGCACCAATCACAGGTTCTCCATTGGCATCTTTTATCACGCCGGTTAACTGTTTAGACTGGTTTATACCGTCAGTATCGAACTTTTTCTTTGATAAAATAACTTGACGGTCTACAATGCGATAGCTTACATCCGTCCCATCAAACAAAACATTTAGTGTCTCGTTAATACTTTTCGAACGAACATTCATATTGACTTTCCTATCCGTGTCGACAGATTTGTCTGTAAATAAAAATGAAAATTCCGTATCTCTCTCAATCTGATCCAAGACTTGCTCGACCGTCACATTTCGGAGCGATAAATTAATGACTGTACTTTGCGAATACAAATTTCCGGCATGTAGCTGAGCAATCACAATAAATAGTAAAAGCAAACTTGCTCTCATAATATGCATCAATTTAAGTAAATAATATGGGGTATTTCCCCTTACTGATCTTGAAAAATTCATAACTTTGTATTTGGATTTAAAAACTTTTGTACGATTGGCGTCGTACTTAATTATTATTTCTTTAAGGCAAGTATAAGTTGGCGCTTATGCTTGCCTTGTTTTTCTTAATCTCGATTTAAGCTCTATATCATAATTATTTCTCCTTTCTTTAAAAATTCGACATATTCCTATTTCAACCAAACATCTATCCGTTGGCGCGGATAAGTATAATCTTGTTGTTGTTTCAGATCGGCGAAAGACCAGCTTATCGGTGCTGCCATACGCAGATAATCCAATATTTGTGTGATATTCTCCGACGAAAAAGTAGCTCTGAACTTATAGTCCTTATGACTTTCCCGATGCAACACGATATCGATGTTATATCTTTTGGACAGTTTTTTCACGACTTCTTCAAGCGTCGCATTACGAAAAACCAATTTACCTTCTTTCCAAGCTGTTTTCTCTTCAATATTGACAGTACTGGTAGTAAAATGCCCATCTTCCTTATTATAACAGACCTGTTCATTCGGTTTTAGCAGTATTGTACGGGAACCGGACATAATATCCACTAACCCGGTCTCCAATGTCGTTTCTATAACCCGGTCCTCTTTATAGGCATTTATATTAAATTTAGTTCCATGCGCCTTGACCTTTATTCCATTATCCAATGTGACATAAAAAGGATGTTCCTTATCCGACTGCACTTCAAAATATCCCTCGCCACTCAGTCGGACATTTCTTTCCTTATCCGTAAAACGGGAAGGATACTGAAGAGAGCTTCCGGCATTCAACCAAACTTTTGAACTATCGGGCAACAAGACCCGGGTGACAATCCCCGGAGCTGATAATGCTTCCAGATAGGAAACAGTTTCGACTTGTCTTAACTGCTGAGTATATAAATAAGATAATACACCAGTCGAGATAATTAAGGGTAACAACAAAATGGCTGCAATCCGTGATATGTAGAAGATAAAGGAATGCTTTTTCCGTTCCGCATCCAATCTCTTTCTGTTTTTCTGATATGCCGCCTGCACATCGAAAGATTTATATTCACAAATATCATTCTCTATCGCCTTAGCTATACGAATCGTTTTTTTTATATCATCTGTATGTTCTGTCATTTTATTTCCTCTTTTATTAATAGACACACAGGAGTGACAAACCCGACACACTTTTTATCTTTTTCTCTAAAAATATTTTTACATTTCTTATATTTCGCTACTTTTGCCAACATCAGAAGATATAGAATACTTCTAATTTAACATGAAAGACACTAACATTCCCGATATTGATCATCTCCTATGGAGTATTTCCGTAAATGATGACGAAGCCGCATATCGTTCTTTGTTTGAACACTATTATGCTGCTCTTTGTCTGTTTGCCAAACGCTACATAGAGGACCGGGATGTACGGGAAGATATTGTACAAGATGTTTTTTTCAATATTTGGGAGAAGAGAAAGTCTATAGCAACTAATATTTCCGCAAGGAACTATCTGGTCACTTGTGTAAAAAACTTAAGCCTGAACTATCTGAGAAAACAAGGCTACATACAGGACTATCAAAAAAAGATCATTGATAATCCCCCGATCTATTCAAACGGGGAAGAAGACCTGTATATGTTAAACGAACTGGAAACATTATTAGAACGAACTTTGGCTAAACTGCCTCCGGAATATAGAATGGCTTTCGAAATGAGCCGGATGGAACAAAAAAGCATGGACGAAATAGCTGAGATAATGGGAGTATCCGTTCGTACAGTAGAGCGCTACCGGAACAAAGCACTTGACATCCTGAAAAAAGAATTGAAAGATTATCTTCCGTTCCTGTTATTTTTTAACTGTATCTCATAATTTACAATAACCCCTATTTGGAACTTTTTCTATTTCGATCTAAAATGCCGATTATTTTGGTTTGACATTTTTACGCTGCTAATCCAGTTTTGCTGACAATCGAAAATACGGAGTCGGCAGGTAATGGATACAGGCAGTTTTTCCGACAAGTAAAAAAGATAAAAACCGACATTCCGGAAAACCTAAACTGTCGGAGAACGGCCTGTAGCAAAAAAATCAGGGGACGGATCCGAATATCTAAAACGGATTTCGGGGCTTTATCGTGACGACGACCGTCTTCGTTACGACAAAGACCGTCTTCATCGCGACGAAGTCCATCTTCATACGGAATGAAGACGGTCGCCATGGAGATAAAGACGGTCGTCGTCACAATAAATTGCGCACCTCATACCGGCGAACCACTTTTTCAGGCTTAAAAGCGGGATTTCAGTGCTATTTATAAAGGATGTGTAATATTGTCAAATAAACAATATTATACAATAACCTCCGAATAAATGGATATCCAAATCAAGAAAAACTACAGAAATCCCTGTCTTTTCAAAAAAACATCCGTCAACTTCCGGACTTTATAATAATCTTCCGTAAGCGGCTTTCTGTATAAAAAGATCGGATGCCCGGCACCTTCAAAGAGATGGAGTTCGCAATCCACACCCTTCTGCAAAAGTTTATCCTGATAGGCTTCGATCGTTTCGACCGATACGATAGGATCTTTCGTACCAAGCAATATCAGAGTAGAGGGAGTAGCTTTCGACACATGATGGAGCGGCGAGATTTGTTCAAAGTCCCTTTTGATTTCCGGAAAACCATAACCTCGCGAAACCATATCTATAACCGGATAATATAACACGGAGAGGTTCGGCCTGTAGCCAGCCGGAGCAACCTCATCACTCCCGATCGTTCCGAGTGCAGCAGCCAGATGACCTCCGGCAGAACCACCGGCTACGGCAATCTTATCCGGATCAAGCTGATAGTTCGAAGCATGGCTACGCAACCAGCATATCGCATCTTTGGCATCCTCGAAACTATCGAACGGAGTAGAATGATGCAGATATTCTATCCGGTAATCAACCGATACGGCCACCATTCCTTTCGAAGCATAATAAGCACATTCACGATAAAACTGAATCGGAGTACCTAATTTCCAACCTCCTCCGAAAAAGTATACAATAGCCGGTCTTTTTTCCCCAGTCTGCATATTCCGGGGCTTGAAGATATGAAGTGCCAAGGAATCCCCATTCTCTAATGTTTTATACCGGACGATTTCAGGAGAGAACACAGCTTCCGATGAAGCCAGTACTTTCTTCAGAGCTTCGAACCAGACAGTCGCCATCTTCTCCGCACCTGCTTTATTCGGATGTACTTTATCGTGTACCGTATATTCTTGCCAATTAAAGCCCTGAGCCTGATTTACCAAAAAGACTTGTCCGGAGTTTAATCCGGCAACCATTTCCACTATCTTCTCGTTCAATTCCGGTATATACGAGTATTTAGGCAGTTTGCCGCTTGGTATTACCTGGGCAATCAAAATACGAACATTCGGGTTGATCGCCTGTATTTTGTTGATAATAGATTTGTAAGAAGCAATCATTCCGGGAACAGGTTTCTCTTCCACAAAATGGTTGTGACCGGCATGAAGCAGTACGATATCAGCCGGATAAAGCCGGTAGATGCTGTCTATCTTAGACTCTAAAAACTCCACATTCTTGCCGCTGAAACCACAATGATTAAGCGTCCCGATCCGGCATTTGCTCTCACGGGGACCGATAAAATCAAACTGATACCCTGCGGTAAACAATTTCTCCCAAAGCGGATATAAATAGCAAGTGAAGAAATCCGCTCCTTCCGTAATGGAATCACCTAAGCCCATCAGGGTAAACCGTTCCTGTTTTTTCTCCTGTCCGGTGGCAGTGACGGAACAGCACAATAAAAAAAATAATAACAGATATAAATAAAGAGCTTTACGTTTCATGTTTTTTAGACTTGCAATATTTTATGGGCATATATTAAAAAGAGGGATGTCAAAATGTACTTGTCCCCGCGCTTGACGTGGGGACAAGTACATTTTGACACACACCCATACTTTCCTGATTATTGGACAACCGGTTTGTCTTTCAATATACCACCTTCGTTATAACGCTGGTTATTCGGCAGTCCTTTCTTGTTCACTCCTTCCTTCATCAATGTCTTCAAATCATCCAGATGAGAACGGTAAACACCACGAGGCGTCACACCATATTTCTTGCACAAAGAAGCGGCCATACCTACTACCTCTCCCATCATTCCTGTCGTACGCATCACACGGACTGTTCCCAATGCCACATGAGTTACACTGATATTACGGCCGGCCATAAACAGATTCTCTACATTGCGCGAATACAGACAACGATACGGAACGGCATACGGATGGATCAGGATATGCTTCGTTACTGCTTTGAACTCATTACCAGGGAAATGTTCACTGTTTTTGGGGTCCTGCCAATGCAAATCGATACTCCACGTAGTGGCGAAAGAGGCATCCTCATGCGCTACATTCTTCGTGATATCGTCTTCCTTTAGGATATAATCACCCATCAGACGACGCGATTCACGCTTGCCGGCTACATAAGCCACCCAACCTAATTTACGGTTCTTATACTGGTCGTTTTCCTTCATTCGGTTTTTCAGATAACTCCAGTTTGAATAGACGACCAGCATTCCATAATCACGGATGCGTTCGAAGTCTTTGATCTGGTCGAAGTTCATACCTGTCTCCCAGGTCCACTCTCCCATCATCACCTTTTCACAATTCTTTTCGTTGAACTCCACTCCATAGCTGAACTCTGGAAAAGGACTCGATTTCTTATTATCGACCGAGTACCACTGGACGGAAGAACCCATCGTCATCTTATCCGCTTTCTCTGGGGCTATGCTTTCACCATATTCATCCCGGCCTTCACGCCCCATACGATAATCTGCACCGGACAAATAACCGATTGTACCGTCTCCCGTGCAATCTGAGAAAAGAGGTGCTTTAAATTCAAGCTCTTTGCCGCTTTCGATGTGTTTGACTTTGACCGAACTGATTTTATCGGCTTCCTTTGTCACTCCTATTGCCCGATAGTTCAGGAAAAGGGTCACATTCTTTTCACCTGCCAGCCAATCCATCTTCTTCTGGTCTTCATAATATTCTGCAGGTTGCGCATTTCCACCCTTTTCCGGACCAAATTCTTTCTGCAAACCGCCAAGTTCCTTATAAGTCCCTTCTTCGATACGACCTCCTAAATGAACACGTATCTCCGAACTGTTATTTCCACCTACCACAGGGCGGTCATTGATCAGAGCGACCTTACAACCCAGGCGGGAGGCAGATACGGCCGCACTCATTCCTGCTATACCGGCTCCGACTACAACCAGGTCATACTCTCCGGCAAGCGGGGCTTCATCCGGCAATCCCAGGGCTTTACGGCGAAAAACTTCCAACTCCTTCAGTCCCGTTGGAGGCATCTTCCCTTCTTCCGTTGTAAAATAGATCGCATCACAACGACCGTCAAAACCGGTCAAGTCATGTAGTTTTATCACGGTTTTCGGATTCTTGACCGACACCTTTCCGGCTATCTGCCACATCCAGGAAGAACCTTCCGCTCCCAACGGGGAGGTCATCTTCTTTCCTCCGACTGACAGACTGAATTTTCCGGGTCCCTCGCCTTTTTTCCACGGAGATGTCCAATTATAGGTACGAACATATACATAATATTCTCCTTTTTCAGGAAAAGTCACCTCGGTATAGGCATCATCGACGGGTACACCCATCCCATGCGCCAAAAGGTAAGGAGATCCCATCAAATCCATAAACTGCTGGTCCACCTTCCAACCTCCTTTGTTACTAAAACTTTCAGCTTCGACAAAAAGGTCTGCCGCTCGGACAGTTCCTAAACTCAATAATAGTAATAATGTTATAAACGTTTTCATGATAAATATATTTACATTAGTCAATACTTCCAGCTTCCGGAAAACCTGATTTGCCAACACCCTGCTTCATCAAAGTTTTCAAATCCGATAAATATTTCTCATACACGCCTCTGGGGTCCGTACGATATTTCTTGCATAAAAAGGTAGCCATTCCTACCACTTCTCCCATCATACCACCAGTTCTCATAACCCGCACAGTACCCAATGCTACATGAGTCACACTTATATCCCTGCCTGCCATGAACAAGTTCCCGATATTCCGGGAATACAGACAGCGATATGGAACTGCATACGGCTTTATATCCTGTACATCGCAATAAGAAAGAAATGGTTCCTCTTTCATCCCCGGTATCGGTTTGGGATAATGGAGATCGACTCCCCAAGTCGTAGTGAATGTCGCATCTTCATACTGAATATCATTCAATATGTCTTGTTCCCGTAAAACAAAATCACCCATCAGACGACGAGATTCACGCTTTCCTCCTATATAAGCAACCCACGCCAACTCTTTCTTGGCAAATTGCTCCTTCTTTTCACTCTTATTCTTCAAAAAATCCCAATTACCGTAAACCGCACGAAGAGCATGATCCCGGATATATTCTATTTCAGTTATCTGATCATTGTTCAATCCGGCTTCCCAATCCCAGTCTCCACGGGTTATAGGAATACAAGTTTTCTCATCAAACCGGATAGCCCAGGGACAATCCGGAAAAACAGAAATATCACGGGTATCTTCAGCATACCATTGCACGGAAGTTCCCATGACTAATGAGTCTGGTGTTAAAGGGGCTCTGGGTTCACCTGTTTCCTCTTTACTTTCCCTTCCAACACGATAATCCGCTCCGGCAAGAAAACCGACTTCTCCATCTCCGGTACAATCAGAAAATAATTGAGCTTTAAATATATACTCTTTTCCCGATATTATATTTTTCCCGATGACAGAAACAATCTTATTTCCATTTTTTTTAACATCAACCACCTGTGTATTTAGAAATAAATTCAAATTTTCCTGATTCTGTAACAATGCAAGTTTCTTTTCATCCTCATAATTAGAAGCAGGTCCTGCATTATGAATTTTCTTTTCCGGATACCGACGTAATATTTTCATAATCTGCCGGCTCCTGACTGACGAAGAATCCCGTTTTGCTTCCCAATTATTCCAATGCCCGACAGGACCAAGTTCATCCACAAGATTTCCCAAATTCGGATAAGGTTGCTGAGCTATCAGCCCGGAAAGCCCAACACGAACCTCGGAACTATTATTTCCTCCCAAAACCGGACGATTCTGAATCAAAGCGACTTTACATCCAAGACGGGCCGCACTGACAGCTGCACAACATCCTGCAATACCTCCGCCGACAACAACCAAATCAAACTCTCCTGCATCTTCCGGATTTGCAGGTAGCCCCAACATATTCCGGCGAAAAACAGCCAACTCTTCTTTTCCGTCAGGAGGAAGCATCTCCAATGCCGAAGTAAAGAAAATAGCATCGCACCGACCATCGAAACCCGTCAGATCCCGTAACTCAATCCGGTTCTCACCAGCTTTCAACCTAATTGTTCCACCATCCTGCCAATGCCATTCCGCTCTCTCTGTTCCAAACGTCACCTCCAACGCTTTTCCATTCAGCAATAACTCGAAACGTCCGGGAGAACCCGTTTGCCCCCATTGCTTCACCCAATCCCTGGTCCTAACCCAAACACGGTATTTTCCACCATTTTCAACCCGGATCACAGTCGAAGCATTTTCAACCGGAACCCCTAATCCATGCGCCAACAAATAAGGAGATCCCATTTGTCCCATAGACTGATTATCCAAAACCCATCCTCCTCTGTAATCAAAACTTTCCGCTTCTACAAATATGTTATCCGCTTTCAGAGGAAAAGATATGATCAGTAATATAATAAACCACCATTGTTTCATAAAAATCAATATTTATAAATTATGAAAAAACACACCTATGTTACAAAATCAGTTGTCCTTCCTCTTTCAATCTCTTCCTCAAATAAGAAGTATCAATCTTATGAACATCGTTCTTTGTTTGCTCGATCGCGTGCGTGGCAGCCATTCCTGCCGCTTCTCCCGTCACTAAACAACAAGGCATCACACGGGTACTGCCAAAAGCTTGTTCATCTGTCGATATACAACGGCCAGCCGTCAACAGATTCTTAATTCCCTTAGGAGTCAGACAACGATATGGAATGCCATGAGATTCCCCTTTTTTATAATGCTCAGGTTTATGTTTTCCGCTATGGACATCTATATAATAGCAATTACGGCCAATCTCATCTTCAAATGATTTCCGCTGTCTCCAATCTTCAACCGTAAAGATATAATCGCCCTCTATACGTCGGCTGTCCCTGACTCCAAGCAGTGAGGCCGTTTTCACTACAAAAGCATTGGAAAAGGTAGACGGCCGGACATCTTTCATGGCTTCCAGATACTGAACGGCTTTCTGCCGTCCCAAAATCATTGCTTCAGAGATCGCCCACGGGTCTGTCGTGTCGACCGTCATATGCCCCGCATTACACTGAATGACATCCGGGCCGACCAGGTTATTACAGAAATGAGTATCTACCAAAGGATATTTTCCCGACCGGACCGCTTTATAGAGCGGTGTACTTTCATCCTTCCAAACATAAAGTGTCGGCCCATTTATATAATCATAGGAATCGATGTTTGCAAAAGAAAAGCATAAACTGGACATCTGTACTGAACCTTTCTCATCATATCCACGCTTGAAAGAAGCTCCTGACCAGGCTGCCAGATCACCATCTCCTGTCGCATCTATATATACTTTACCTTTAAAAGCAACCAAACCAGCCTTGTTCGATACTATAATCGCATCAATAGTATCATCCGACGACATCTCGACCGCAGCCAAACGAGAAAAAAACAATACTTTAGCCCCGGATTCCGTTACCATCCGATCATAAATGGACATCAGATATTCAGGATTGATACTCACCCAATCCAATTTATTTTCAGGTTCATGAGGCACCCCCTTCTTTGATTCTCTAAAAATCTTCTCTGCAAGTCCCTTATATATAATATTTTCACCATCGGAAAACGGACACCAAGCAGGAACCATTCCGGCTGTTCCCATTCCTCCCAATTGCCCCATCGCTTCTATCAACAAAGTTTTTGCTCCTTCACGAGCCGCAGCAATAGCGGCCGTACATCCGGCCGGACCGCCTCCGACTATGATTACATCCCATTGATCGTCCACTTTTATTTTAGGACGTTTCAATGTCAGACTCTTTTCCCGTTTCTCTGAAACCGACTGTATCACCCCCGGCATAGTAGCCATCGCTATCACCGCACCGGCTTGTTTAACAAAGTTTCTTCTGTTAGTCATAATGATTGCCATTTTTATTGGAAAAAGAAAGGCATTTTATTTTTCTTTTCGGATCCATAAAATGCCTTTCAAAATATATCTGATTATATTTTAATAGCCCGGATTTTGCTTCATATTTTTATTAATCAACATTTCTGTTGCAGGAATTGGCCACAAATATTGACGTTCATCCCATTTTCGTTCTGCAATTACAGCCGCTTTTCCTGCCGCTTCAATTTTTGAGAAATCGGCTAAACCGTCTTCATCAATCTCCGGAGCAAAAGGCCAAAACCAGTCACCTGTATTTACAACTTTTTCTATCAACAACGATGATGGATACAGCATCATATAGAATTTCTTACTCATCACCTTGCCCATCAATTTCCAACGAATCAAATCCATATAGGAAACTCCTTCCATAGCCAATTCCATACGTCTTTCTACACGCAATTGCTTTCTCAACACAGATTGATCGGTTGACGTAAAAGCCGGATACTGATCTACTGCTGATTTGTCAACCCCATAAGCTCTTGCACGAACTTCGTTCATAGCATCCAATACTGATTGATCGATCTGATTCAATTCTATTTTTGCTTCTGCATACATTAAAAGAACATCTGCATAACGAATCATAATTTTGTCAGGAGCAATATCATAAGAATTATCCAAACAATTTTCATCTATACCTTTTTTACGAACTAAACCATTATAAGAAGCATACTGAGCATTAGCACGTGTGTCGTTATTTGTAATCATCTTTCCCGATTTATAGTCCATCACTTGCAATGCTTCCGGATGAGGATTATATTCTATTCCCATAAAATTTTCTCCAAAAGGAACAATCGACATACTACAACGAGGATCGCGATTTTTAAACGGGTCATGCGGATCAAACAATGGAGATACATCAATTGGTAGCCCATCTGTACAAACATACGATGCAAATAGATCCCATGTAGGTGTTGGCGTTCCCCATCCACCATGATTACGAGGCAATGGCCCACGAATGTTTATTTTTACACCAAACTCAATAGATCGAGGAATCAGAAAGATTGATTCTTTTGAATTAGCAGTCAACGGCAAAAATAGATCTCCATAATTTTCATGCAGTTCATAAATTCCTAAATCTATCACGGCTTTAGCTGCCGTTGCTGCTATTTCCCAATCTCCCATATACAAAGCAAAACGAGCCTTAAAAGCCAAAGCAGCTCCTTTTGTTGCACGAATTTCCCCTGAATAAGAAGTTGGTAAAACCTCTGAAGCTTTATCAAATTCATCATAAACAAATTGTTTCACCTGTGTCAACTCAGTACGGCCCATGCCTAAACCCTTATCTATATCGATTTCATCTTCGACCAAAGGTACAGCTCCAAACTTTGAAGCCAATTTTGAATAAGCACAAGCGCGATGAAAATGAGCCTCTGCTACCAATCTATTGATAATACTCTCTGATGCGCCATTATCTAAAGCACGTTGATATTTCAAAATCACACTATTGGCACGAGCAATCACTTTATATTGATTTGACCACAAATTTTTGACACGAGCATCTTGCCCATTTAAGGTTGCACTCATAAAAGGGGTCATATTCTCTCTATACACACATTCACCAACCCAATCTGTAGAAGCAACTCCTTCGTCATCCAAAGGCCAAAAACTATCACGATATAAATCGTTTACCGCCATCTCTATCTCTTTCTCACTTGAATACCAGTTTTCTGTTGAACCATTAGCCAATGGATTCAAGTCCAAGTCATGACAAGCAGATAACAAGACAACTCCACTAAACAAACTGATTATTATATTTCGTTTCATAATATTTATCATTTAAAAATTAACTGATACACCTAATAACACAGACATGTTAATCGGATACCCCTTTTCGTCAACCTCTGGATCCCACCCTTTCGGGAACTTGCTCAAACTAAATAAATCATTGGCTGACACATAAAAACGGACTGAATTCATGCTGATTTTTTTCGTCAAAACAGAAGGCAATGTATATCCTAATGTCAGATTTTTCATTCGCAGATAGCGACCATTGAACAACCAAAAATCTGACATCGCCATATTAGAATCAATATTGTTTCTCGTCAATCGTGGATACTTCACATTTGCATTTTCTGCATCCGTATTATTCACACTCCATACATTACCATCCAATAAATCAGGGAAGCCACCCCAGTTATAATACAATGGTTCCACCATATATCGAGTAATACGAACATTCTGTTTTCCTACACCTTGAAGCATCATTGAAAAATCAAAGCCCTTATAGGCAGCAGAAAAATTCACTCCAAAAGAATAACGAGGAAGAGATCCACCCAAAAGTACACGGTCATATTCCGATGAAATCTTACCATCAGGAACTCCATCTGGTCCAGATATATCCTTATACTTAATATCACCAACCATTGTATTATTGTTCAGTTTCGGAGAATTGTCCACATCCTCTTGAGTTAAAAACAGACCATCACTCAAATAGCCATACCATTCATTAAACTCGCTGCCTTCCATTTTCACTTGATCTCCCAAAAATTCGGTACCTCCCAAATCACCCATCTTTGATACGAAATCAGAAAGGTTAGCAGAAACAGAATAACTAAAATCACCAATTTGATCATGCCATCCTAATTCTATATCATAACCTGTAGTTTCCATATTACCGGTATTCACAAATGGATTATCATATCCGATAAATTTTGGAATTTCCAAAGCTAACAACATATCCTTTGTTTTCTTTTTGTAAAAATCAAAATTGAAACGCAAACGACTATTCAAAAAATTAGCATCTAAGCCAATATCCCAAGTCTCTGTTGTTTCCCAAGAAATATTGCGAACAGCATAATACTGTTGAGCTGCTGTTGTCACAGAAGATACAACATTTCCATTATAGAACAATGTTGAACCAAAATTCAAAGCTGATTGATATGGATAATAATTTTGTTTATCATTATCATCTATTCGTGTGATACGTTCATTACCTAATGTACCCCAAGAACCTCTTAGTTTCAAATATGACAACCAATTCCAGTTTAAGTTTTGCATAAACTTCTCTTCACTCATTACCCAACCGGCAGAAAAAGAAGGGAAGTTCGCCCAACGGCTATCCGGAGCAAAACGAGAAGAACCATCACGACGGAAATTCACCTGTAATAAATAACGATTGGCATAATTATAAGTAACTCGTCCAAAGAAAGAACGATAAGCATACTCTTCCGCATTGCCACCATTATCTCTCAACGTTTCAGGACCTAAATCCAAATAAGGAAAATTTGTCAATTCATATTGATCACGAGATGCACTCAAATTCTCCCAAAAAGCATAGTAATCTTCATAACCGATCATAGCTGAAAGATCATGCTGTTCAAACGATTTATTATAATTGGCAAAAAATTGCGTAGTTACGTCATAACTATCATTCCTATTCTCACTAAGATAGGTCGTAAAGAAACCATTATTATATCCTCGAACTTTATTAGGATCGTCTGCATATACATACGGCAATTGTTTACGAAAGCTTTTCACCTTATCAAAATTGTATGTAGGAGCAATAACTCCCGATATTTTCAATCCTTCAATAGGAGTAATATCAACACCCGCTTTACCTCCTAAACGATTTTTCCAAGTTGTCTTCGTTCCTCCATCGTGAAGCATCTGTACTATATTTCCGCCATCTTTAACATCTCCCCATGCTCCATTACTCCAATGAACGGCATAGATACCAGGAATCGATCTCCATTCTTTGTCCATAGGATTTTTATGCGGTTCTTCATTTCTTGAACGTGAATAGTTGACATCCAAATGAGCTTCTAACCAATTATTAATCTTAAAGTCATTATTAACACGGATCATATAACGTTCATAATTTCTATTGACATACAATCCATCCGTTTTATCATAACGGAAAGAAGCCTTTGTGCGTACAATTTTAGAACCTCCTGCAATATTTAATGAATGAGTTTGTCGTGGAGCAGAGTTACTCATAACCAATTCAGTCCAGTCCTCAACGGGGTATTTATCCGGATCTACCTCATGATACTTTAACCAATTATTCACTTGATCTTCCGTATATGTTTGATACCATCCTCCACTCGGATTATCATTATACCGGAGTTCATTAGTCATTTCCAAAAAGCGTTGAACTCCTACATATCCGGGAAGAGTTGTTGGTTTTTCCCAACCATATTCGAAATTATAGTTTAGCGATAAATCATCCTGCTTTGCTCGTTTTGTTGTAATCACAATAACACCAGCAGCGGCACGAGAACCATAAATAGAAGCTGATGCTGCATCTTTCAATACAGACATACTTTCAACATCATCCGGACTTACTTGGTTGATATCGCCCGGTACACCATCGACAATAACCAATGGACTCGTTTCACCGATAGTTGTTACACCGCGAACTTTAATACTGGCAGTAGCACCTGGATCACCACCACTACGTGTTACTGTGACGCCGGAAGCAGCACCTTGCAAGGCTGTGGACAATTGAGTCGTTTTGCGGGCTGCCAAATCATCTCCTTTAACAGCTGCAACAGCACCTGTCAAGTCTTTTTTCTTCATGGTTCCATATCCGACAACAACCACTTCGTCCAGCATTTCAGAATCTTCTTTCAGGCTGATCGCCAAATCAGTTTTACTGCCAATAATAATTTCGCTTGTAGTATATCCTATATAAGAAACGACTAATGTTGCACCAGGTGCAACATTAAGGGAGAACCTCCCTTCGATATCAGTAACGGTACCGTTTGTCGTGCCTTTTTCAACGACGTTCGCACCGATAATCGGTTCACCGTTTACATCTTTAATAACACCAGTGATCGCTTTCTGATTCTGTTGTACGCCCGGTACGGAAGAAACAGAGGACGGAGCTATCTTTATCAAGACTTGCCGATCTATAATCTGATAATTGTAACCGGTATTTTTCAGTACTTGAGCCAGCACTTCATCCAAAGTCGCATCCTTTACATTGATACTTGCCTTCTTATTTACATTCACTCTGTTGTCATTGAAAAAGAATGTAAATTCACTATTCTTCTCAATGTCCTTCAAAATCTCAATGATACTGCTATTCTGCTTATTCATGGATAATTTATAGCCCTGTGCGTAAGTTGAAGCAGATATACAGCAAGCGACTCCTATAGAAAATAAAGTCGTGAGTTTCATGATACGCTTAGTTTTTTTTAATAATGGGACACAAAGTGCCCGTTCATTACTTTTTTTCATAACTTTGTAATGTTTTTAATGAATATTAGCATGTCCACTCCGTGGTTTGAACATTTAAGGATGAACATGTTGTCGAAATCTCTAATTGGAAGGTGTTTGCCGACATCTTCCAATTTTTTTAGGTTAACAAATTTCCTTTCTCATAGGCATACTCCATATTTTAATAATTACTACTTTTAATATTGTACTATTATTTCTAAATTAATCTCTCTATATATAAATACACACGAGAAATCTTTTCCCCCTATTCTTATCGTAAATAATTTATAAAAAGATTATTTCGAGATTGTAACTAACGGGTCAAGCTGTAATTACCATCTTCCACCTCTTTATATTTTAATGGAGAAGACAGTTGAATCAACATCAATATCTTTTCCAGCGACTCATCCCTCACCTTAAAAGTAAACCGGTATTTGTCTGCCAAGTCTTTCTGGCACATCACCTTTCTGCCATACCACTGTTCGAGGCGCGGGATGATCATGGATAGTTTTTCGTTTTCGAAGCTCAGCATCTTTTGTTTGCGCCATGCCGTATATTTGTCGGCATCGACAATTTGTTTAGTGATTTTGCCGGATTGCCGGTCCATCAAGATCTTTTCGTTGGGAGAGACAAGGTATTCTCTCATTTTGTTTGTTTTCTTATCCGCCACACTTACCTTGATCTTTCCATTCAAAAGAATCGCTTCTATCTTATTTTCCATATCGTAGCTGAACAGTTCGAACGCCGTCCCCAATGCCTCCACGCTCATGTCCTCCGTATGGACGATAAAAGGTTTCTCACGATTCTTCGCCACATCGAAAAAAGCCTGCCCGGTCAATGTTATCTCACGCGTCTTACCGGAAAAACTGGCAGGATACGTCAGGCGGCTGCCCGGACCCATCTGTACTGTCGTTCCATCCGGCAAAGAGACGGATTCCATATTCTGGATACCGGAACTTACGACATACATCGGGACATTCGCCCTGTCCTGCAACGCAAAATAAGCGGTTCCGGCCACACCCAATACCAGCAAGATGGAGGCAACCATACTATATATCTTATAAAACACAACTTTCTGCCCTTCGCCATGCGACCAAACCTCCCTGCAAATATTCCGCCAGATAGACGGCTCGTCCGGGCAGTCGCTCCCTACTGCATCCGGAGCATTGTTCCACTGCCGCTCCATTTCTTTTGTCACCCGGCGGGATGATTGCAAGGCGATGCGCTCTTCTTCGGTCAGCGCATCCTGCATTAGTTTCTTAAGTATATATTTTTTGTCTTCGTATTCCATTTTAATTGCTTTACATAATATAAATACACACAAATTGCTCCTTCCCCCTATCCGATCCGGGAAAAAACAGATTATTTTAGCTCTTAACCGTACAAATTTCCTAAAAAATATGACAATATCCCCTCCAAAATAGGGGATTTAGAATAACGGTTTGATTTTTAGCTAAATATAAAAATACTTGTTTGTTAAAAAATATTACCCTTGCGGGTAATTTCATTTAAATGGGGTAGAAAATCGAATTAGATGCGGTAGTAGTTTCGATTTGAACCAACTGCTTTTTTAGATAAATGACAATAAGGGAAACTTCCGTCCATGTACTCTGTCCGTCAAGAATCACGGAATAGTAATAAAAACAAGATCGTCAATAAAATTTCTCACCACAAAAGGAGCTATATTTAATTCCTTTTCTTATTTTTGCAAGAAACCGTATCAGAGATAGCAGATGAGTAAAGGAACAAAAAGTATAGCCTTTTATTTGATGATGCTCCTGATCTTTGGCTCGCTTATGTATTTTATAGTCAAAGAAGGAGAAAGCCGGCAGGTCGAAACAGCTGTCCAGTCGATGCAAAACGCCCCCAGGGATATGGGGGAAGGATTTTTTGTGTTCTGGGATTCGGTCACTCATCATATCCAATCTTCAATCGGAATCCTCCTTCTGCAAATCATTACGATATTAATCGTCTGCCGCCTGTTCGGCTGGATGTTCCAAAAGATCGGGCAGCCCACCGTCATCGGCGAGATTGTGGCCGGTATCGTGCTCGGCCCGTCCGTGCTCGGACATCTCTTGCCGGAAGTATCCGTATTTCTCTTTCCTCCCGAATCATTAGGCAATATCACCATATTAAGCCAATTCGGCCTGATCCTTTTCATGTTCGCCATCGGTATGGAGCTGGACATCGGCGAAGTACGGAAAAAGCTGAAAGAGACCATCCTGATCAGCCATACCAGTACGATCGTTCCGTTTTTCTTCGGCATGCTGACAGCCTATTATGTCTATGAATCCTATGCCCATAAAGGGACACCGTTCCTTTCGTTCGCCCTGTTTATCGGGATTGCCATGAGCATCACGGCCTTTCCTGTTCTGGCCCGTATCATCCAGGAAAAAGGGTTGACCAAAACGCATTTGGGAACCATCTCACTGGCAAGTGCCGCCAATGGAGACATCACCGCCTGGTGCTTGTTGGCCGTCGTGATTGCCATCGCCCAGGCCGGCAGCATGCTGAGTGCCGTTTACAATATACTGTTTTCGATCCTGTATATTCTCTTCATGTTTTTTGCCGTTCGTCCTTTTTTACGGATGATCGGGCATATATACCATAATAAAGAGGTGATCGACAAAGCACTGGTAGCCCTGATGTTCCTGCTGTTGATCGTATCTTCCTATTTTACCGAGATATTAGGCTTGCATGCTCTTTTCGGCGCCTTTATTGCAGGTGTGGTTATGCCGGGAAACATCAAATTCCGCAAGATCATGACAGAAAAGGTGGAGGACGTGTCATTGGCGCTCTTCCTGCCGCTTTTCTTCGTTTCGACCGGACTGCGTACGGAGATCGGCTTGCTGAACACACCGGAACTTTGGGCCATGTGCGGAATCTTCATCGTGGTGGCTATTATCGGGAAGTTCGGAGGGGCCATGTTCTCCGCCCGTTTTGTCGGGGAAAGCTGGAAAGACAGCCTCTATATCGGGGCTTTGATGAATACGCGCGGTTTGATGGAGCTGGTCGTGCTGACAATCGGCTATGAGATGAAGATATTGCCGCCTTCCATTTTCGTGATGCTGGTTTTGATGACATTAGTCACGACCTTTATGACGACTCCGCTGGTTTCTTTCATCAAATTCTGCTTTAAAACCCGCGACAAGATCAAGGAGCACCGGGTATATGCAGAACCGACTGATGGGGCATTCAAAGTATTGCTTTCGTTCGGACGTGCCGGAAACGGCCAGATCATGCTCGATGTCGCCCACCAGATGTTTGCCCGTGGAAAGAACAAACTGGACCTGACGGCACTTCATCTGACTGTCGGCTCCGATGTCAATCCATTACATACGGATAACTTCGAGGAGGTGAGTTTCGGCCCTATCCTGTATGGAGCCAAAAAGTTAGGTATGCACATCCACACACGCTACGAGGTATCGAACAACGCCGGGCAGGATATTTGCGACATCGTCAACAACGAAGGATTCGACTTCCTATTGGTCGGTTCCGGTATTTCCATGAGCGACTCGCCGGACGATATTGAGGCTACCCGCTACCGCACTTCTTTTTATAACCGCTATTTCAAACGCTTCAAAGCTCCCGAATCCTGGTTTTATCCGGGTGCATTGCTGAAAGACAAGACAAAGATGTTTATCGCCCGCAGCAATTGCGACGTCGGCGTATTCATCAACCGCAATTTCGTAAAGGCCTCCAATGCCTTGGTCATCATCAGCTCCGAAGAAGACCTATTCCTGCTCGACTATACAAGGACATTGCTGAAAACGACTCACGGTTCTGTCGGCATCGTCAATAAAGCAAGTACGACGACTCCCGGATACGACAAGATCATCGAAGCGATCGAAGAATTTACGGCCACCGTCCCGCAAGCGAATCTGTTGCCGGATAAAGACCTGACACCGGGATTGTTCAATGGCTATAACTTCATGCTGATTAGCTACAACACCTGGAACGATGTATCCGAACACCGTAAAGAAGCACTTCAAAAAATGCCGTCGACATTGATCTTGAATAAGAACCAGCATAAGCAGGAAACGACAGTTTCATAAGCAGGAAGCATGCCAATCCGCTTGCCCCCGCGTTAAACGCGGAGACAGAGCAGTTTTGACATACTTTCCTCTTACAGTCAAGGCCGGTTATATTCAATTAGTATGTTGTCTTTTTATTCAAACCCGGCATGTACACCTTTGATGGAGAAGGAATCCGCTTCCCGTTTTTTCTCTCCGGTGTACATCCATTCGATGACATCTTCGTACGTCTTGCCGTCTTTGCTAACAACGGTCTTCACGACGTTCTTTCCGTCTGTCAGGGTGACATTATCTATAATATAATGTACATCAGTATAACCTTTATGGATGCCGGATAGTTCTTTGCCGTTCAGGAAAACTTTCGGTTCGCCGATATTGGAATAGACGGTGACGGAAGTAACTTTCTTCTCGCGGTCCACATTCCGGCGTTGTGTCAGGTACAGGACGGGATCTTCGCTCCAGTTTGCCTTGTACCAGAAATAAGAATCTTTCTTCGTCTTGCGGTCGAAAGTCACCATGCCCTTCATGTTACGGGCGGGCAGGTCGCCGCGGTTTGCCAGAGGTGTGGCGAAATCGAAGGTGTTCCACAAATAAGAAGCGACAATATAGGGATGCTTGGCGATCACGCTCCACTGGTATTCGTGCGTCTTCGTCTGGAAAGTTTCCGGATAGAAGGGCTTCGTCCAGTTAAGCGAATTGTCCAGGTATTCGGTCTGGTGGGCCAGGTTGGCATCGGCTCCATATTCCGTCAACATCAGTTTCTGGTTCGGATAGTTCTTTTCCAGGCCTTCCACCCACGGTTCGATGTCTTGCAATTTCTTTTCATACCAGCCGAAATAGCGGTTCATCCCCTGGATGTCGGCATTCAGGTTGACCGGATGTTCCATGTGCCCGTAACCGTTTACCGAAACGGTATAGCGGTCGGGATCTTCCGTCTTTGCCAGGTCATGCAAGGACTGGGTCAGTTCCTTTGTATATTCGTGCGGATGATAGACTTCGTTATGCAGCCCCCAAACATAGATGGACGGGTGGTTGAAGCTCTGGCGGATCAGTTCGCGGAGCTGGTTGCGGGCGTTCTCCGCTTCCTGTCCGGAGACACGGTTCACGAAAGGAATCTCCGCCCAGATGATCAACCCTAAGCTGTCGCAACGCGAATACAGGTAGTCCGACTGCTGGTAGTGGGCAAAACGGACGGTTGTCGCACCGATATCCATAATAGTAGCCAGGTCGAAGTCATGGTTTTCGTTCTTCAACGCACTGCCCAGCCCCCACCAGTCCTGATGGCGGGTAACGCCGTACATCGGATATTTCTCGCTATTCAGATAGAAACCCTCGCCGGCAACGATCTCATACTTGCGCAGGCCTAACGGCTGTACCACTTCGTCGATCACTTTCCCGTCCCGGATCAGGCGGCTCACGACCTTATATAAATAAGGATTCTTACGGCCCTGCCACAAGGTGGGATTCTTGATCTTGAAATCGGCTTCGAACGACTGTACGCCTTGCGGTGTCAGTTCGAACGACCGGCTTTGGGTAGCCACTTGTTTTCCCTCTTGATTATAAATCGTGTTCTGCAAAGTGAGCGGAGCCGGTTGCAACGTCCCATTATCCAACTTCACTCTGACTTTTACATCCGCTTGTTTTTTGGAAACATTCTTCTGGGTGATATAGACACCGGAAGAAGCGCAATCGGTTACACATATATTATAAGGATCTGTCACGATCAACCAAACCGGACGGTACATCCCGCCGTAAACGCCGAAAAGCACATGGTTGATAGGAATCACATCCGGGCGTGACGCATTGTCGGCTTTCACTATGATCTCGTTATCCGCTCCCGGTTTCAGCACCGTGCCGATCTCGCATGAAAAAGCGGAATAGGCTCCTTTATGAGTCGTAACAAGCGAACCGTTCACATACACTTCCGCTACGGCTCCCACACCTTCAAAGCGGAGAAACACGCGTTTCCCTTTCATTTCGGCAGGAAAGAAATATTGCTTCTTGTAGTAGGCAGGCCCTTCGTAGAAATTATCAAACTGCACCTGCATGTCTTTTGCATTCCATGTGTGAGGAATCTCGACCTCGGTCCATCCACTCTCCCATTTCGGCGCATTAACGGCCAGTTCCTTGCCTGCCGGCGCTTTCTTAAATACCCAGCCGGAATTAAACGACTCGACAATCCGGCCTTCCGCCTGTATTGCCAAGCAGAAACAGACCAACAATAAGGTTAAACTCAATACTCGTTTATTCATGATGTTTTAATTGATTGAATTGCAAAAATAGGATTATCAATTTGTTCCACCGTGTAAAATCATCTCAATCCTGTTCAAGATCGTCTCCAAATCGCTATCTTTGCGGAATAAGAGACGCACAGCCGTGCGTCTCTACGCATAAACCATGAAACTACAGATGATAAAAAGATTCTATACCGCACTAACAATATACTTGGTTATGCTATATGCAACCCCGGCATATAGCATAAATTTCTTCTTCTCCCACTTGGGAGTAGAAGATGGACTGTCGCAAGTTTCCGTCCTTGATATTTTCCAGGATTCGGACGGCTACATCTGGTTCGGGACGCGTAACGGCGCAAACCGCTATGACGGCTACGAATTTGTTGTCTATCAAAACGAAGTAAACAACAACGCGACATTAACAGACAACTATATCCGTGGATTTGCCGAAGACGACCGGAAGAATATCTGGATCGCGACTTCGAACGGGATCAACTGCATCGATTATAAAACAAAAAAGATAACCCGTTTCTACCCCAAAAGCATCGACAAGGAATGCTCCACCAACATCATCAACCGCCTATTGAAGCATTCGGACGGGAATGTCTATGCTTTCTGCAACCAGTCCATATTCAAATGCTGCATGAACCAGACAGTCGAAGCGATCTTTCCCGACACGGCAATCTCTTCACCGACCTATTCCGTAGCACAAGCTCCGGACAAGGACATCTACATCGGGACGGAGAGCAGCGGCTTGTACATCTATTCCGAGGACTGGAAACTAAAACAACACGTACCGGTCGACGGAACCATCACAGCCGTATTGCCGGACGACAAAGGGGACATATGGTTGGGAATGGACGAGACGGGGATTTGCCTCTTCAACAAAGAGAAAAAAAGCTTTACCCGGTTGCATAAGGACAATACCGGCCTCAGTAACAACTCGGTACGCACATTCGTCCCCTATGGCGACAGTTCCATTCTGGTCGGAACATTCCGAGGCTTGAATATATTGGATAAAAAAGAACTTACCATCGCTCCTGCCAATATCAATATTGCCGGGAAGGGAGGACTGAGCCACTACTCCATCCACAGCATGCTGATCGACAAAGACCAGACACTCTGGATCGGGACCTATTCGGCTGGAGTCAACTATCATAGCCCTTTTTACAGGCCGGTTTCCTATATCACGCCAAACGAATATGCCGGCATCATCGGCAAAGGAGAACAAGACGAGGACGGGAATATGTGGTTTGCAACAGAAGGCGCAGGATTGTTTTACTATAACCCGGAAAACGGGCGGCAACAGCTTTATCCCATCAAACCTCTTCATGAAGGAAATTACGAGATCAATATTATCAAATCGATCCTGATACAGGGAGACTCGATCTTGTGCTCCACCCATTTCGGATCAGTCTATTTATTTTCTATCCGGGACAAACAGTATAAAAAGCTGCTATACGACTTCCGGCACAACGACATTTTCTCCCTATACATCGACAAAAGCAAACGGCTCTGGATACCGACAAACAGCGACCAGGACTTAGTGATGGTCGACAGAGGGAGGCAGACCAACCGGTTCATAGCCGACGGCGTTTCCCGCTCTTTCAAATGGGTCACTGTGATCCATGAACTCGAACCGGACCTGTTTTTGTTCGGCACATTGTCCGACAGCCTTTACCTGTACGACATAAAGAAAGAAACCGTCCGCAACCTTTCCACCGAATTGCAACCGGATCCCAAGTTTGAAAAGTTAGGGAATATTACGGCCATTACGCAGGACGATGAAGGTTATGTATGGATTGCAACCAATAAAAACGGTTTATACCGCCTGAACCGGAATCTGAAACTGTCCAAACATTATCAACAAGAAGACGGGCTGTCCGATAGTTATATCAACTCGCTTACGATCGACCGACACCAAAATATCTGGGTGACGACGGGAAAATCCCTGTATAAACTGAATCGCACGACCGATATTTTCAGCGAAATGAAGATAGCCGACATTCCGGCAATGGAGTTTACACGATTTTCAGGCAACAGCATTTCTGCCGACGGCAGCATCTATTTTCCCGGAGACAAAGGAGTCCTTTTCTTCAATCCGGACAAGATTATGGTGAATCCAAACATCCCGCCCGTATATATTACTTCCCTGATCGTAAATAACGAAGACGACGTGACCGGAAACATTGAGAACAGGGACATTACACTCGGTTCCAACCAGAATAACATCACATTCAGGTACACGTCGCTAAACTTTATCCATTCCGAAAGAAACCAGTATGCCTACAAACTGGAAGGAGCCGACCCGACGTGGCATACGGTCGGCAACCGGCGGGAGGCCTATTACAGCAACCTGGCTCCCGGCACTTATACGTTCCGGATCAAAGCCTCTAACAACGACAACGTATGGAATCCCGAAGAAGCGACACTACGCATCACGATCGATCCGCCCTTCTACAAGACTTGGTGGGCTTACCTACTATACATTAGTATAATCACATTCGTCATCGTGAGAATCATCCGCCACCAGCACGATAAGCATGAACGGGAACGGGAACTTCGCTACAAACAGATGGAGCAGGACAAAGTCAACGAACTGCATGAGGAACGGATGCGCATGTTCACCAATTTCTCCCACGAACTGCGTACTCCCCTGACGCTTATCATCAACCCGCTAAACGACCTGATGCAATACGTCTCGTTCTCGCCCGAAATCAAGGAGACGCTCCAGCTGATCAAAAAGAACACCGGACGGATGTTGCTCTTGGTCAACAACCTGATGGATATACAGAAATACGAGGCCGGTAAAACGATCCTGCAAAAGACCAGTTTCAATTTCTCCGCCTTTATCCGCGAGATGTATCACTCCTTCGAGAGCGTGGCGGGCAACCGGGAGATCCGTTTCACGTTGGATAATGAGCTGCCGGAAACATATCAGGTTTGTTTCGACGAGGCGGAGATCGAAAAAATATTCTTCAACCTGCTCTCCAACGCCTTCAAATTCACACCTTCGGAAGGACAGGTGACCATCCGTGTCAGCACGATCACACAGGCTGAATGCGAACTGCTTCCCCATTTCCCGGCTCAATACAGTTCCATCCTGGTAGAAGCTAAATACCTGTTTATCGAGGTAATCGACACCGGGAAAGGGTTCAGCGAGCAGGAAGCGGAAAAGATTTTCGAACCTTTCTACCGTTCGCAGGAAGATATACACCGGCAGATTTCCGGTACAGGTATCGGGCTCAGCCTGACACGTTCCATCATTTTGCAGCATAACGGTTGCATCTGGACCGAAAGTTCGGAAGCGGAAGGCACTCGTTTCATGTTCCTCCTTCCCGACACCGAAAAACAGGAAGGAAGACAAACCGAAGCTCCCGTTCTGTCCAAGTCCGCTGAAATCAGCAAAAAGTTCGACTTGCTGGTCGAAGAGACCGAAAACAAGAACAAGCAGACGGTCTTGCTGGCCGACGACAACCAGGAAGTGCTTCAATATCTGGAACAACAGCTCAGTCTCGACTATATCGTGGTCAAGGCATTTAATGGCAAAGAGGCGTTGGCGATGATCGAGGAGTCATACCCTCATATCGTTATCAGCGATGTCATGATGCCCGAAATGAACGGGCTCGAACTTTGCAAACGCATCAAGGAAAACCAGAACTATTGCCATATACCGGTTATCCTGCTCACCGCCAAGTCTATGATATCGCAGATCGAAGAAGGCCTGGATGCCGGTGCAGACGACTATATCGTGAAACCGTTCCAGATATCTTTGCTCAAAGCCCGCATCCGGAACATCCTTTCCCTGCGCGAGAAAATGAAAACGATGTATGGCGACACGCTTTCCCTCAAACAACTCGGAGTGGAAGAGCCGAAAGAGCACGACGATTTCCTGGGTCGATATATCGAGATCGTAAAAGCCAATATCTCGAATCCCGAACTCGACGTGTCGGTCATTTATGAGACATTGGGAATGAGCCGGACCAATTTTTACAGGAAAGTAAAGACCGTAACCGGACTCTCCCCTATCGAACTGATCAAAAATATCCGCTTGGAGGCAGGGGCGAAACTTTTAAAGGAATCGGATATGAACGTTTCCGAAATAGCCCAGCACATCGGCTTCAGCAGCCGCTCGTATTTTGCCCGTAGCTTTAAAGCTGCCTACGGAATGTCTCCGACGGAATACCAGGAAACAGCATCTCAAAACTAAGGGTGTATCTATCAAAATTCATCAAAATAAATGTTTTTTAGCACGTTGGTATGTTTTTATCCCCTTTTGGAATAAAATTACACGCGCTTGGCTTGTATCTTTCATTCTTTTGACACAAAAAACAAATAGGACCGACAGGTTAATTATTAATTGTTTAATGTGCTAATAAATTATGAAAGGCATGAACAGACAACTACGAGGGAATTTGCCACCCAGTAAAAAGGCAAACGGAAAGAATAGATTTCTTTCTTTATTATTACTCTTTATGGCGTTTATATCCGTACAGGTATATGCGCAGGATGTAAAAATTTCAGGTACGGTAATCGCAGATGCCGACAAGTATCCGATCATCGGAGCCAACATTGTCGTAAAAGGAACAACCATCGGTACAGTCACCGATGCGGACGGCAACTTCTCCCTTGACGTTCCCCAAAACTCTACAATCGTTGTCTCTTACATCGGTTGCGAAACACAAGAAATCAAAGTCACAGGATCAAAAACCCTAAGCATTGTTTTAAAAGACAATGCGATCGGTTTGGACGACGTTGTCGTAATCGGTTACGGTTCGCAACGCAAATCGGACTTGACAGGGGGCATTGTGGCTGTCGGGGAAGAAAAACTCCAGATGGTTACGACAAACAACTTGCTCGACAAATTGGCAGGACAGGTTCCGGGTATGAATGTCACGACCGGCAATGCCAAACCGGGCGAAGACCAGTCGCTGCGCGTCCGTGGTGAAAACTCGCTGAGTGCGGACAACTCTCCGCTGATCGTAATGGACGGTATTCCTTATAGCGGTTCTTTAGGTGACATCGATCCGGATATCATCGAAAACATGTCTGTATTGAAAGATGCATCTTCAGCTGCTATCTACGGTTCACGCGGTGCAAACGGTGTGATCCTAATCCAGACTAAAAAAGGTAAAAAGGGAGCACCGACAGTCACGTATAAGGGACAGGTCGGCATGCAACAGGCACAGCGCCGCATCGACATGATGAAAGGTGCCGAATATGTAAAATACACGCAAGACTACAACCGCATGAAATACGGTTATTCCGGAGACCAACTCGACCCACTTGTACTTTTGAATCCGAGCGAACGTGCGAACTACCAGAACGGTTCAGAACTGGACTGGCAGGATATCATGTTCCGTAATGCTTTAACCACCAGCCACCAGATCAGTATTTCCGGAGGAACAGAGGCTACAACCTATATGGCATCGATTTCTCACCTGAAAGAAGATGGGGTTATGGAAAATACCGGACTAAAACGTACCAACATCGCGTTGAACATCACACAGGTTTTAAATAAATGGTTAACCGTCGGAATGGGAACGCAAGCGATCCAAAAAGAATTCGGAGGAGAACAACCTTATCTGGAAGCCGGACTGAAAATGAGTCCTTATGGTGTTTATAAAGATGAAAACGATCGTTACGTTGACTACCCGATGGATCAAACTTTGTTCTACAATCCGATGGCCAATATAGACGCGACAAACGACAAAACAAACCGTAATGTATTCATTTCGACCTTTGCGGAAATTCAGTTCCCAATCGACGGTCTGTCTTTCCGTACAAATTTCGGTTACAACTACCGTAACAATTTTGTCGGATCTTATTACGGAAGAAATACTCTTTCCGGTAAAAAGGTGAACGGTTCCGCCTCCATAGAGAATATCCACTACTACGATTACACTTGGGAAAATCTTTTGAAATACAACAAGACATTCGGTTTACATAAAATTGATGCCACAGCCTTATTCAGTATGCAGGAAACAACTAAAAAGGAAGCGAAAGAATCAGGCGAAAGTTTTGTAAATGACGATTCCGAATATCACAATATGGCTGGTGCCGAAAAGAACAAAGAAATCACGTCCAAACTGACAGAAACAGCCATGTTATCTTACATGTTGCGTTTGAATTATTCATATGCAAACAAATATTTGCTGACACTGACAGGACGTTCCGATGGTTACTCTGCTTTCGGTAAGAATAATAAATATGCATTCTTCCCTTCTGTCGCCGCAGCATGGAACATCTCTTCCGAAGAGTTTATGGAAAGTCAATCAAACTATATGGACATGTTGAAAATCCGTCTTTCATGGGGTTCTAACGGTAATCAGGCCATTAACCCTTATCAGACACTTGACCGTTTGACACTGACCAACTACATTTGGGGTGACAACGGAACGATTGTAAACGGAGCTTATCTGCCGACAAACGGCGTCGGTAATCCTAATCTGAGATGGGAAACTTCACGTACAATCAATGCCGGTATCGACTTCAGTTTCTTTAACGGACGTCTTTCTGGTAACATCGATATGTATGTAGTCAACACAAGCGACTTGCTTATGAGCCGCACCGTACCTTATATGAACGGCTACAAATCCATCATGGACAATGTCGGTAAAACTCGTAACAAGGGTGTAGAAATAGCATTGAATTCTGTCAACATCCAGAACAACGATTTCAGTTGGACCACAAATGTCAACTTCTCGCTGAACCGCGACAAAATTATCGAACTGCGTGGCGACGGTAAAGACGATATCACAAACAAATGGTTCATCGGAGAACCTCTACGTGTATTCTACGACTACAATGTTGTCGGGACATGGCAAGAAAATGAAACATACGTTGAAAACGGACACACAATCAGTTGGGATGCAACAAGTGGAAAATTCCTTAATGAAGAAGGTGTGGAATATCAGAAAGGTGCCGTTCCCGGTTCTGCAAAACTTGAAGATAAAGACGGGAATGGTTCCATCACGGCTGATGATAAGAAAATCATCGGTTCTAAACTGCCGAGCTTCCTGCTGTCGATGGGTAACCGTTTTGATTACAAAAACATCTATTTTTCTTTCTTGTTAAATGGTGTATTCGGACAGACAAAAGAACTGCATGATTACAACTTCGACCGCTGGATGCCTACATTCAACTACATCAGCGGAATGGATTACTGGACGCCGGAAAATCCGACAAACGAAATGACTTCTCCGGTTTATGTTCCTTACGATAAACATTCATTCTACAAAAAGATGAATTATGTCAATATCAAGAATATCACCATCGGATACACGTTCCCGAAGACAGCCTTGAATGCAATTGGAATCAGCTCGCTGAGTATCAATGCAAGTGTCAATAACCTCTATACTTTCAGCAACATAGACAACTGGTTAAACTTGGAAGATAGCGATGCTAACAGAAATATCCTCGTTACCTATCCGACAGCCCGTTCTTACATGTTTGGATTAAATCTTACTTTCTAACATTATAATTGAATTTGAATATGAAAAATATATTAGCAACTGCCGCTGCTGCATTTTTATTGGTGACATCAACCGGTTGTTCCGGTTTTCTGGATGAAGAGCTAAAAAGCTCGCTGGCTCCGGATAATACATACACAAGCAGCTATGGCTTCGAAGTTGGCGTGAACGGATTATACGGTTGGGCCCGTTCCGAATTTAACACATGGGGAGACGCAACCACAAGCCAGGGACAAGCTTGTCCATACGAATCATTCCAGGTTGCGACCGATATTGTCTATACCGGTCATGGTGACGGTTCATTGGTTCCTTTTGAGAATCTATCTTATACATCTTCCACCACATTCGTTACATCTTATTGGAATTGGGGATATGGCCTGATTGCTTCTGCAAATGAAATTCTCGAATATTCGGAAGGCGATGTTAATTGGGACGAACCGACCGACAAAGCCTATTACCAAGCTGTCGCCCGTTTCTTCCGTGCTTACGCATATCGGTATCTTGTATATCTATACGGAGATGTTCCTTACGTTGATAAAATTGAAAAAGATTTCCGTATAGATTTTACCCGCACACCCAAAGCGGAAGTTTTAGGCAAAATGATTGAAGACTTGCAGTTTGCAATCGAAAACCTTCCGGAAGATCCTGACAAAGTAGAAGTAGGCCAGTTAACAAAATGGGCTGCTCAACATATGCTTTCGGAAGTATATCTCATGGCAGGCAAATATGCGGAAGCAGAAACAGCAGCAAAAGCTGTAATCGATTGCGGTTACTTCAATCTGATGACTTCACGCTTCGGTGCAGACAAAGATGAAGCCGGTGACCCATTCTCCGATATGTTCAAAGAGTACAACCAGAACCGTACTTCCGGTAATATGGAAAGTATCTGGGTTATGCAGCTCGAATACAACACGACCGGAGGTGGCGGGGAATATGAAGACTGGACAAAACGTGCCTGGGTTCCCAAATACTACAACGAAGACGGTTTTGTGCTGGCAGACTCTTTAGGAGGACGTGGTTTGGCACAGATCGTTCCGTTCAAATGGTGGATCGACAGCAACGACTTCTTCGCTTCAAGCGATATCCGTAACTCGGAATACAACATCAAGAGAAACTGGTATTACAACGATGCTTCCTCCGATAAATACGGAAAGAAAGCCGAAATCACAGAGGACACATGGACTAAGTTCACCGTATATCCAGCTGTCACGAAATTCTTCTACGGAAAATCTGAAAACTTGAGCTACGGTGGTAACAATAAAGACCGTATGAAGTTCCGTCTGGCTGAAACATATCTGCTATTGGCTGAAGCACGCCTAATGCAAAACAATGCACAAGGAGCCGCAGATGCGATCAATGTAATTCGCAAACGCGCCAATGCACCGGAAATTACAGCCAAAGATGCTACGATTGACTTCCTGCTGGACGAACGTATTCGTGAATTGGTTGGTGAAGAATTGCGCCGGTTTACACTGGTTCGTACAGGCAAATTGGTTGAGCGCGTAAAAAAATACAACTCTCACAGCAATACGATGGACGAGCACCACACATTGTGGCCGATCCCGCAGACCATCATTGACTCTAACACAGGAGCCGAGTTTCCGCAGAATCCGGGATATTAAACAATGAATACCTACTGACGGACACACTTATATGGTGAAAGGGGAAGTTCTTGCAAAAGGGACATCCCCTTTCTTTTTGCTAAAAATCATTGGATTTGGTACATTTTTTAATCATTTTGAGATGATATTATTATATTCAGAGCCTTATCTTTCCTATTTTTGGTGCAGAATTAAAAGAAACATAACAAATATCATGAAAACTACAATCAAGTACATCTGTACAGGCCTCTCACTTTGCGCTTGTACCTGTTTAGTAAATAATCTGCCGGTACAGGCCGAAACGACAAATACCGCTGTTACCGCAACGGCAAGCAACTGGAACCGGCAAAGCGTCATGGACGTTGCCCGCCGGGTGGCTGACTGGCAGATCAAGGATTATCCCGAAAACAAATATGCCAAGAGTGAACCGCGCGGATGGGTTCCGGGAGCACTCTATATGGGGATGTTCGACTGGGCGGAGTTAAGCAATGACAACACCTACTACGACTGGCTGAGAAAGATTTTCAACCGCCAGAGCTGGCAGGTTGCCAACCGGATGTATCATGCAGATGACGTTTGTATCGCACAAACCTACATCGATTTCTATAATAAGGAAAAGAATGAGAATATGCTGAAACCGACCATCGCCCGCGCCGACTGGGTTTTGAACAATCCTTCCAACGGAAGCATGGATCTCGATTACAGCAAAGGCAGCACGATCGAACGCTGGACCTGGTGCGACGCCCTCTTCATGGCACCCGGCGTCTACACGCGACTCTATACGCTGACCGGTAACCGTAAATACATGTATTTTGCCGACGGCGAATTTCGTGCCACTTACAACCACCTATATGATAAAGACGAAGATCTGTTCTATCGCGACAGCCGCTACATCGGACAGAAAGAAGCCAACGGCAAGAAGATTTTCTGGGGACGCGGCAACGGTTGGGTAATCGGAGGATTGGCTGAAATCCTGAAGACACTCCCGGCGGAAGATACCGAGTTTCGTCCTTTCTATCTCGAACTTTATAAAGAAATGTCAGAGCGCCTCGCCGGATTGCAAGGAAAAGACGGTTACTGGCATGCCAGCCTGCTGGACCCGGACAGCTATCCTTCGCCTGAAACAAGTGCGACCGGATTTATCGTTTACGGCCTGGCATACGGAATCAACCAGGGTTATCTGCCGGCAGACAAATATCTGCCTGTTGTAAAAAAAGGTTGGGAAGCATTGGTTGCCGCCGTTGAAACGGACGGGAAATTAGGTTGGGTCCAGCCGGTAGGGGCCGATCCGAAAAAGGTGACACGCGACATGACCGAACTTTACGGTACAGGGGCATTCCTGATGGCAGCCTGCGAAGTGTATAAATTGGCCAAATAGATTTCATGATTAAATGATGATTTATGAAATACTGTATCATACTCCTTTCTTTCTTCTTTACGACTCTGTCAAATGCATCAGAAATGCCCCGGAACGATCTTGCTGGGCCGGAAAACATTAACGATTTGAAAGTACAGATTCAATGGATAAACCCAACTGCCATACGCGCTTATCTGAACGATACAAAAACATTGTTAGGAGAGAAATCTCCGGCACTTTACGAAAAACTTTCCCGCTTGGAAACGCTTCTGCCCGAAGTACAACAAGCACTTTCCGGCAATGTTTCCGCCGAGGCAATTGACAAGGCACGGAAAGTTTTGGCGTTGAAACGTGAGATTATCCTGGCCAATCCGCTATTGGATATGGACAAGATCATTGTGGCCCGCTACCGTTTGGGCGACAAGGCCCGTAAGGCAATGGGACCATCGATGGGTACTTCGACAGCTAATTACAATTCACTCTTTTCCAATTCGCGCAAAGGATATGATGCCGAAATCGATCTGCTCAGCAATCTGCGCGGTAAAACCGAAAGTAACCGCATCTATAAACCGGAATCCGATGTCCCTGTTTCTGATATTCAGCTCCACTGGGATGCCGGCCACCTGCTATTTTCTTCGCTTGACGAAGACCGGAAATGGCAGATCTACGAAATGAACATCGACGGAAGCGGACTCCACCGGAAGATCACCGTCGATGAGCCGGACCTGGAATTTTGCGATGCCAATTACCTGCCGGACGGTAAAGTGGTGGCGACGACCAATATCGGTTACAACGGCGTGCCTTGCGTACATGGCGACGATGTGGTAGCCAACCTTGTCTCTTTTGATCCGCAGACGCGTGCCTTGCGCCGCCTCACCTTCGACCAGGACGGAAACTGGTCGCCGATCGTGATTCCGAACGGACGCATCATGTACACCCGCTGGGAATATACGGACCTGACACACTATTTCTCCCGTATCGTGATGCACATGAACCCCGACGGGACGGAAAACAAAGCGCTCTACGGGAGCGGTTCCTACTTCCCGAACAGCACGTTCGACATGAAACCGCTTTCCAAGCACAGCAGCCGCTTCATCGGCATTATCTCCGGCCACCACGGGACGGCCCGTTCGGGACGGCTCGTCATCTTCGATCCTGCCAAAAGCCGGAAAGAAGAAAAGGGGATGATACAGGAACTGCCGTTCAAAGACCGTCCGATCGTCCCGATCATCAAAGACGAATTGGTGGAAGGTGTCTGGCCTCAGTTCATGAAGCCGTTTCCGCTCAGCGAAAAGTATTTCCTGGTCGCCTGCAAACCGGCTAAGGATGCACTTTGGGGAATTTACTTAGTCGACGTTTTCGATAACCTGACACTCATTGCCGAGCAGGAAGGAGAAGGCCTGACCGCTCCCATCCCGCTGGTAAAACGCGAAACACCTCCCGTCATCCCCTCTAAGATCAAGCCGGACAGCAAAGAGGCAACGGTCTTCATCCAGGATATCTACGAAGGAGAGGGTACGCAGGGTGTTCCCCGCGGCACGATCAAGGCGCTCCGTATCTTCGCATACGAGTATGCCTATATCTTGGCGCCTTCCGACCACGATGCACAGGGAATACAGAGCGGATGGGACATCAAGCGCGTACTCGGAACAGTCCCGGTCGAGGAAGACGGTTCCGCACTGTTCACCATTCCGGCCAACACGCCGGTTTCTATCCAGCCGTTGGATAAAGACGGGGCGGCCATCCAGTGGATGCGCAGCTGGCTGACGGGGATGCCGGGCGAGATCGTCTCCTGCGTCGGTTGCCACGAGGATCAGAACAGTATACCCATTCCCAAACGCACGATTGCCTCGGCCAAGCAGGCACGCCGGTTGGAAACACCGGAAGGAGGCGTCCGCCCTTTCACTTTCCGCCTGGAAGTGCAACCGGTACTGGACCGTAACTGCGTGTCTTGCCACAACGGGAAAAATGCCGAGCCAGATTTCCGCAAAGACCAGATGGTCACTTATAAAAGAGGAATATTGACGAAGATCAACAAGCAATACGACCAGAGTTATCTGAACCTGCATCCGTACGTGTACCGCCAGGGACCGGAATCGGACATCTATGTTCTCAAACCGGCCGAGTTCCATGCGAGCAACAGCGAACTGGCCCGCATCCTGCAAGCCGGACACCACGGGGTACAGGTTCCGGAAGAGGACATGCGAACGCTCTATACCTGGATCGACCTCAACGCGCCTTACTACGGAGCTTTCACCCAGATCGACCTGAAGCCCGAATCGCCGAAGGGCCAGGTGGAACGCCGTATGGAGCTGGCCGAGAAGTACAGCGGTGTACGGGTAGACTGGCAAAAAGAGATTGCCGACTATGCCGACTGGCTGAAAGAAAACAAAAAAGCAGACGGCATTACCGGAGCGACGACCGGCGAGACAATCGAGACAAAAGGACCCGCCAAACCGATCCGCCCGGTCAAAGTAAAAGGATTCCCGTTCGACAAGCAGACGGCGACTGCCCGGCAAGCAGCCAAAGGCGAAACTTCCCGCCGCCTGTCCATCACCCCGGATATCCATATCGACTTGGTATGGATTCCCGCCGGCAGCTTCGCGATGGGCGACAACCGGACGCCTTCCGCATCGCCAGCATTCAAGGCAAACGTAAAGGAAGGATTCTGGATGAGCACGACCGAAATCACAAATGAACAGTTCCGCGCACTTTTCCCGGAACACGACAGCCGGTACATCGGACAGACCTGGAAGGATCATACGACTCCCGGCTATGCGGCCAACCAGCCCGAACAGCCAGTCGTACGCGTCAGCTGGGACGAAGCGAACGCCTTCTGCCAAAAACTCAGCAAGATATTGGGCTGCAACACCTCCCTTCCTACCGAGACACAATGGGAATGGGCGGCACGTGCGGGAAGTGCGGATGATTTCTGGTTCGGATCGGCAGACAGCGACTTCGGCTCTTTCGAGAACTTGGCAGACAGTACGACTGTCGATCTGGCGGTAACAGGCGTAGATCCGAAGCCGATGCGGGCAAACGATCCCATGCGCAAGTTCTGGGATTTCCTGCCGAAAGTCCTGAACGTAAACGACCATCAACTGATCAGTTGCCCGGTCGCCTCTTACCAACCCAATCCCTGGGGATTGTACGACATGAACGGGAACGTGGCGGAGTGGACGGCATCCGATTACATTCCTTATCCTTTAAAAGAAAAGGCAAACAAGGAAGTTGCCGAAAAGAAAGTCGTACGCGGCGGCTCCTGGCGCGAACGTCCCAAATACTCCACATCAGCCGTCCGCAAAGCCTACCTGCCCTGGCAAAGGCCGATGAATGTGGGATTCAGGATCATAATCAGGTGAAAGATGAAAGGTGAAAGTTGAAAGTGGAAGATAGTAACGCGAAGCAACTTTCACCTTTCATCTTTCACCTTTCAACTACCAAAGTGCTTTTTCCATTCCCAGCCCGACATACCTGTACGCGGACGGGGATGCGCTCGGTCATTTCCTGGACATGTGATATGACGCCGATCTTGCGCCCCTGCGTCCGCAAACTTTCCAAAGCATCCATCGCCACACGAAGCGTCTCGGCATCCAAGGAACCGAAACCTTCGTCAATGAAAAGGCTTTCGACCCTCATCCGGTTGGACGAAAGGGAAGACAGGCCGAGTGCAAGCGCCAGCGAAACGAGGAACGATTCGCCCCCCGAAAGGCTATGGACGGTACGTACCTCATCGCACATATCCCGGTCGATCACCTGCAAGGCAAGTGTTTCGGGAACCCGTTCCAAGCGATAACGCCTCGTCAGTTCGCGCAGTTGCACATTGGCATAGTTCAACAGAATATCGAGCGTATATCCCTGCGCTATGCGGCGGAATTTCGCGCCATCGGCAGAACCGGCCAGCTCGTTCAGCTTCGCCCAACGTTCACTTTCCGTGCGCCGGACATTCAATTCTTCCTGTAGGCCGGAGACTTTCGCCTTGTTCTCCGTCTGGGTACGAAGGCGGAAACCAAGCTCCGTCTTTTCCTGGGTGAACCGAAGCAGGATTGCTTCGAGCGGCTGTCCATCCGAAGAAGCCTGATAATCGGCATTCCATTTGTCTAAAGCCGCCTTTCGCCGGAACAGGTCGGCAGAGGCTTCGTCCAAGTCTTTTGCAATCTGGTCGGCAATGCCGCGTGTCTGGTCGGCGATGCCGGACTGCTCGGTCTGGGTGGCCAACAGCTTTTTCAAGCGTTCTTTCAGTTCTTCCATTCGCCGGTTGTACTCCTGCTCTACCACATCTGCCGGACGACCGTTCAATAGTTTCTTTCGCTCCGCCTGCAAGGTTGAAAAAGCGGTACGGTTCTTTTCGTGGAGCAGCCCGGCTTCTTCGAATTGCTTTTCGAGAGAAGGGAGGAAAGAGGCGAGCGATTCGCATTCGGCTTTCTGTGCGCTTTCCTGCCGTTCCAACTGATGGAGTTTCTCTGCATTCCCATGCCATTGGCGGGCAAAGTCAGTCAATGCACTGCGGAAGGTTTCCGGATTCTGCAACCATGCTTTCTGCCACTCGTTGTTACCGAATAACCGATCGGCAGCCGAAAGAGACTGGGCTAATTTGGCCGACTGCTCTTTTACGACAACCTCCTCCCGCTCCTGCCGGCTGGCGGCGAGTTGCTGCTTGCCGACGATATCCTTACAGGCGGCTTCACTGTCGGCAAGTTCCTTGTGAAGTTGAAGCAATTGCTGCTGCAAGCGGGCAAGCCGGCGGGTATTGGCTGTGCAGGTTTCTTTTTTACCTGACAACTCTTGAAGTTGCAGGGTTAAAGTGGCAATGGAGGCAGGCGGTGTGTCAGCTTCCGGATTGGAGACAAAAGGATGATGCGTGCTTCCGCAGACAGGACAAGGCTGTCCCTCCTGCAACCTGGCGCGCAGCTCCTTTATATTCCCGGAGGCTTCCAAGCGTGCCTGTTCTATGAGCAGTTGTTCGCGTTCCTGACGAAGTTTATCGATTTGTTTATCCAACGCGGGTATATCGACAGCTTTCAATTCTTCTTCCAGACCCCGATGTTTCTCTTCTGTCTGTTTCAACGCCTGTTGTTTACTGGCGTTAGCTTGTTGCAAACCGGCAAGTTGCTTGTTCAACGTTATTACAGCCTGCCGGATCGTTTCAACCGAACGGCTTGCTGTTTCCACTCCCGACCGGGCCGCCGATGCAGCATCCAAATGAAGCAATAAGGCAGAAAGCTGTTCCGCTATATTTTCCTTTTTCTTATAATGTTCCCGCCACTCAGTCAGGCGGGCGATCTCCTCCTGTCCTTGCTTCTGACGAAGGGCGGCTGCTTTGTATTTCTTTTCAGCCTCCTTCTTGCGGGAAGTCACATCTTTCAACTGCTGTTCCGAATTAGACAAATCGCGGATGGCCGTGTCAAGCTGGATATCCAGTTTACGCGCCTGCAATATCTCCTGTTGAAGGGATTTGAAATGAGCCTCGGACTGTTGCTGCTCCTCCACGCCCTTTTCATATTCGCGGCGGGCGACCGTCAACAACTCCGTTGCATGTGCCAGCTTGTCGGTAGCCTCTTTTTGCTGCCTCTGGCGGACGGTGATCTGCTGTTCGACAGAGCGGACAGCCTCTTGAAGGGCTTGCTGCTCCGCTTTCGCTTTCTCGACCCGCTGCAATTCCTTTTCCGTTCCGGCGAATCGGGTGCGCAAGTCGTTTTCTTCCTCATCCGTCAAAAGCTCGATGCCCTGAATACGCGACCGGATCAGGTCGAAGGCTTCTTTCGCTCGCGCGTTCTTTTCGAATATCTGGCGGGAGATGGCGGAATAGAGTTCGGTTCCGGTCAGCTTCTCCAACAAAGAGGCTTTTTCTCCCTGCTCAGCTTTCAGGAAAGTGGAAAAATCGTTCTGTGCCAGCAATACGGAGCGCGTAAACTGGTCGAACGTCAGACCGATCAATTCGATAATACGGGCTTGCAGGTCGGAACGCGTCCCCTGCTCTTCCTCCTCCTTATCGAGGTTGTACAAAGCCAAACGCGGATTCTGCAACCGTCCGTTCTCCTTGTCGCGGGCTCGCGCCACCGACCAGCGTGTCCGGTAGCAGTGTCCGTTCAAGGCCATAAAATCCACCTCCGCAAAACCGGAAGCCGTACCTCTTCGCAGCAAGAAACGGGGATCGCTCTGCGACAGTTGTTCATTGCTGACATCCTGGAGCTTGACATTATTCTCTTTCGCCTGGTCGGTACGAGGCGTACGGGCGAACAGGGCCAGGCACATCGCATCCAAAAGCGTAGACTTTCCCGCTCCCGTCGGCCCGGAAATAGCAAATATACCAGCCGAGAGCAACGGCTCCGCCGTAAAATCTATCTCAAAATCACCTTCTAATGAGGCTAAGTTGCGGCCTCGTATCGCTAATATCTTCATAGGGAAACCTCCCGCATTACATCGTTAAACATCTTCTCCAACTCTTCCGGCAAATCTCCCCCGAAACGGTTCGTAAAGGCATGGCGGAGCATATCCAGCGGGGCGATCTTTTGCAAATCCGTATAAGACAAAGGACGAGAATCCTCCTCCCCCTCCTTTTTCGGATAAGAAGGAATGATGGAAGTCAGGCGTACGGCCTTATCCGCCAACGCCTCTTCCACCCGATGCCGGAAACCCGGATCAGGCTCCGTCAGCAACACCTGCACTTCTAAGTAAGGCCAGAGGCTACGATCGGCTTCCTCCTCCGCCAACGGCAGATTAGCAAGCAGCAAAAGGACTTCGGCTGGCGATGCCGGTTCCGCCGGAATCCGATGCAAGGCGGTTCGTAAAGGGACAGGCATCGCTTTCAGATCCGACAAGCACCCGTTTTCGACCGTAAAAGCAACGACCTGATGGCGATAATGCTGCTCGGAGAAAGACATCGGCAACGGACTGCCGGCATATCGTATATTCTCGCGCCCCCCTACCCTTTGAGCCTTGTGGATATGACCGAGGGCCGTATAGGCCAAGCCTTCTTTAAAGGCATCTATCGACACGGATTCAAGCCCTCCCATTATGGTCCGCTCGCTCCGGTCGTCTTCCGACAGTTCAGCGCCGGTCGCATGCAGGTGTCCCATTGCCAGGAGTGCCTCGCCCGGTTGCCTCCGGCTGTCGGCATAGTCATAGAGTTGGCGGTACATCCGGGTAACCCCTTCCACATAGGTATCTTTCCCTTCTTTCGAAGCGGGATAATCTCCCTGGCGCAGATAGGGAACGGCCAGGCAGAGTGCCTCCCGCTCTCTTTCCTTATTATATAGGGGAATCAGGAGCGAATCGAAATCGATCTTACACAGATCCGTTCGCGGAATAACCCCAACGATCGACGTGTTCAATTCTTCCAACAAGGGTCTCGGCGCCTCCAAACGGGCTGCCGAATCATGATTGCCTGCGATAATCACGATCTGCAAATGCGGATTACGCCGGTTCGCTTCCCGCAGAAACCGGAAAAAACGGCGTTGGGCGGTTGCCGACGGATTGGCGACATCGAAGACATCGCCTGCAATCAGCAGGGCATCGGTCTGCTGCTCCGTCAATGTATCGATCAGCCACGAAAGAAATGCCTCATGCTCCTCATCACGGTCGTAGCCGAAAAAGGTTTGTCCAAGATGCCAGTCGGCGGTATGTATTATTTTCAATGACATTGGCTCTTTGTTTTGTTTGCAAATTTACAAACCGGTTCTATCCTTGATGTATCAATTTTAGTTGATTCTCCAAAGCTTGCTTTATATAAGCATTAATCGTAGTCCCGGCCTCCTGTGCCAGCATAGCTATCTTACTATGTATCTCTGGAGAAATACGGATATTCAACGTACCGCTATAGGGTTTGCGAGGTTCCACACCATCAGCCAAACAACCTGCAAGATAGCTTTCTATCCCAGCCTCAAAATCAGCACGGAGTTCATCAATCGTATTGCCTTCATAAAGAATCAAATCTTTACTCATTCCAAGAACCTTTCCAAAAAGGCAGTTATCAGCTTTGCTGTACTCCACCGAGCCTTTATAACCTTTATATTCCAAGTAATCCATATTCATTTTTTTATTTTATTAAACCGTTGATTTTTAAGTGTTGATATATTGCTTTCATCATCCATGCTTTCATTATACTGCCCGGATGCGGCTTGTGAATATCAATATATTGTCCTGTCTGCTCATTTTTAAATCTTACACGTGAACCGGACGTTACTCCTTTATTGTGTTCATCATACCCAAAAGAAGAAAGCAATTTCAACGTTTCTTCATAAGTAAAATCTTTAGGCAGCCTACAAAAACGATTTATCAGTTTTTCCTTAGTTCCCATATTATTAGTTTATTCTACAAATGTAACTAAATTCAGTTACAAAGCAATGCTATATAGGGAAAATTTAAAGGGTATGTCCGAAAGACACAGGTCTTTTTTTGGACACACCCTTTACCATTCTATTATTTACCTTATTACAAAATCACCTTAAACGATTCCTTTCCTATACGAACGAAGTAAAGACCATCGGCTGGAACATCCACTTCCTCCACGCTATCCCGAATCGTTTTCAAAACGACAAGCCGCCCGCTGCCGTCATAAACATAAATCGGAACACCTGCCTTAAAACCGGACAAGGCCAAGCGTCTGGGGGCGGAACGGTAAATGCGTTTGTTTGCGTTTTCTACTTGTTCGATGCTTGTAGGGTCATCTATCAATACAAACTCAACTTGACAGGTGATATCAGAGGTAAGAGATGCAATTTTATATTCATTGTTTTCCAACTGACCGGTAACATTTTGATTATTCAGCAATACGCTACCCACTTCATATTTTGTATCCGGAGCGAATGACAATGTTACCTTACTTCCTTTTTCCACCGAAACGACATCCAAAGCATTTTTAACCGTATAGCCATTCACCTTTACCGTGCCATTTCCCACTATATTAACGATACAGGAAACTGTCGGAATCTTTTCATAGATGGCAACAATATCCAAATTTTCCGTGACAAAAGCGATCTCCAAGACATTACCTTCTAACTGCAAGGTCATATCTGTACCTCCCAACAAAACCTGTTTCAGATAATATCCGTAATCCGGAATAAATGTAACAGAAACTTTCGCCAACTTTTGAACTGACAAAGATGTTCCGTTTGAAACGATACGCCCATTCACCTTTACCGTACCACCTGCTGAATAGTTTACCTTTATTGCATAATCTACCACTTGCTTATCTGCTTCAAACGAAACATGAACCTCTTTATCTGCCGAGATAGCCAACAAAGCCAACGTATTGTTTTCGACCTGCTCTTTCATTTCTTCCGAGCCACCATGACCGATTTCAAATGATAACCGTCATTCGGTATAATCATCAGCAACAAATCATCATTCTCATCCACCGTCAAAGCAGAACCGGATGTAACAAGATTGCCATCCACTTTGACATTGCCACCGTCAGAATAAGAGATCTTTACAGAATAAGTCAGAATAATGGCTTCCTTTTCAAACAGAATCACCAAATTTTCATTTTTTGTGATTGAAGGAATTGTCAAAACACCATCCATGACATTTTCTGTCAAATCTTCTTTTCCCAACAAAATCTGTTTCAAACGATAACCATCATCCGGGGTAACCGTCACTTTAACTTCCTCTCCGGCATTGATTGATACAGACGATTCCGAGCTAACCTCTTTATCATTTATCTGAACCTTTCCGCCTTCATTATAAGAAACCTGAAGCGCATAAACTTCTTTCTCAAAAGTAACGGTCAGTTCTTTATTTTCTACGATTTTAGGGATAATCAAGATATTACCTTTCACTTGTTCTGTTACATCTGTAGCACCCAACTTGACTTGTTTCAAATAATAACCTTTATCCGGAATAAAAGAGACCTGTACATCCATTGTTTCTGCTACTGAAACTTCACCTGATTGTATGGTTTCTTCGCCGATTTTGACAGAGCCACCACCAGCATTTTCAACTTTGATAAAGCAGAAACCAACTTCACGAATGTCATAAAGAGACCAAATCGGGGCTTTCTCATATAAAGATTTACTACCAACAGGAACTATTAAATTCACAAGTGAAACATCGTCTCTGAATATATTATTATTCAATTTTATAGGCTCTTTAGATTTTAGCAGAACTGCTAAATTCACAGGTGAAGTCAACCCTAAAAAAAATGCTTTTTCTCCCACTTCTTTTAATGATTCAGGCAATTCTATATATGTAAAATCATTATACTGAAAAACACTCGGACCTATTATTTCTATATTAGGGGGCAATACTATTGATTTTATTTTACTTAAATGAAAAGCACTTCTTGCTATTTCTATTAAATTAATACAGGAAGATAAATCCACTTCTTTTTGTTTCGTACTAAAAAAAGCAGAACTCCCTATTTCTTTCAAATTCACACACAATGAAAAATCAACAAATTCCAGCAAAGAACACCCCCAAAAAGAGTTCTTTTCTATTCTTTCTAACGCCCTTGGAAATATAACTTTTTTTAGCATAAAATTTTCAAATGCTTTATCTGGAATTACCGTTACTTTTGTTTCTGACAAATCAAGCGTCAAAGAATACCCTTTCCATACTTGAAAAGCTTTAAAATCAGATTCATTCAATTCTCCTGTCATCTTCACTGTCGCATCCAAACTTAAATCATCAATTACTGCAATTTTATCTGCCAACGTTCCCGGCTTCTCTACATTTATTACCAGTTCATCCTGTGCATACCCCGCCAAACAAACCAAAATAAACAACAAACACAGACCTATCCATCTTTTCATATCCAAACTTCCGCCTCCCTGTCCCCTCCGTTCGGCATTCACTCTAAGATTATCAAATAAGAAAAGCGCAGGAACTGCCGTCTTACTATCTAACTCAGAGGTATCGCCAAACACCCACACACTGATAACAAAACAACAGCCTGCGCTCTATACCACATAATCTTATTCTATAACAGATAAGCATACAGGTAAAGAAGCGCAAGCATTCATTGTCTATTATTCCAGTGTGTTGAAAATTGGCGATTTTCTGAATTAGGAATAATATCGTAAACGCTTTTCGCTTTCTAATACGTCCTTCCGTTCCAACCTCCACCGAGGTTTCTACTTGGAATTGTTACAAAAATAGGAAATTTATAGAAACAAAGTCATATTTAACTCAAATAAAAACTCCCCGAACCGCAAAAACACGATCCGGGGAGCCATTCGACTACGATTTCAAGAAAACCCGGCTACAATTCGCCCGGTCTTTCCTCTTCTCCGCCTCCCGAAGAAGTTTTGGAATCGTCCGTACTTTCCACCACGTCAAATTCAAACTCCATATTATCCAATAACTGCCTCAACTCGGCACTTGGGATGAAACGCAGTTTCACTTTACGGATGGCATCCACATTCACATCCTTCTCCACTAAGCTGCTCTTCGCATTGAAGGAAGGGATAAAAGTTCCAAAACCTGCGACTTGAACGGAGTGACCTTGCTGGATAAAGGTTTTCATGGACTGGACCAATCCATAAAGAGTGGATTGAACCATCCCGCGGTTAATACTGGAGACCTGCACGACTTGGTCGCAAAGGTGCTCAAATGTTACAACTGTTGCTCGGTCTGGGACGAGCACATACTTCTGGGTTTTCGTCTCATCAAACCCAAAAGCTTTCTTGATTCTTCGAATTCTTAATGCCATTCTTCACTATTTTTTTTGACACCAAAAACAGAAAAGAGGAAAACTCTCTCACCGGCTTATCCTGGTCCTCCCTACCAAAACAAACACACTCTACCCGGGATTACTCCACAAGCAGCAAATCTAATTTGAATAAATTGCAGGAGAGAAAAGAGTTTATTATGGCTTTTCAATATCAAGTTTAAAACTATTACAAATTCCAAACTCCTTCAAGAAATTAGAGGGGTATCCCTCGACCGATAAAGCGTCGTCCAGCAGTAAAAGAAATCACTACCCCTGCGACAGATGCAAATATACAACTTTCTTTCTTATCCAAGCAAAAATTCTAACAAGATTTTTTTCCTAAAAGCACAAAAAAACATCCAAGCTAAAACTTCCGGAAACTACTTGTCGAAAAGGCTGAAAACTACTTACTAAGTAGAGGTCTGTCTACTTAATAAGCAGACATAGTATCTACTTATCGAGTAGTTTTCGGCCTGCTTATTATATAGGCCTATAGCCACTGATTCATAAATATCTTTTACCACACGAATTATTGTCCTATCTTTGTCCCGTCAATAAACAGGGAAACTTTATGAATTGGTTACAAGAGGCCTTTTTAGAGCCTACGATGGTGCAGGCAGTTATCATTATCTCACTGGTCTCCGCACTCGGATTATATTTGGGGCGGATCAAGATATTCGGCATTTCGCTGGGTATCACCTTCGTTTTCTTTGCCGGTATCTTGGCAGGGCATTTAGGGATCGTTGTGAATAAGGATATGCTGTATTTTGCGCAAAGTTTCGGCCTGGTCCTTTTTGTTTATGCATTGGGATTGCAGGTGGGCCCGGGTTTTTTCTCTTCCCTGAAGAAGGGGGGCGTAGCGATGAATATGATGGGATTAGGAGTTATCCTGCTTGGGTTGGTTATGACGGTCGGACTGCATTGGACAACAGGGGTTTCCCTTTCCAACATGGTCGGACTGCTTTGTGGAGCCGTCACTAACACACCTGCTTTGGGAGCCGCTCAACAGGCCTTGCTACAGATAGATCCCGCCAATACCAAGGGAGTTACAGATATGGCATTGGCTTGTGCAGTCGCCTATCCGCTCGGTGTGGTGGGTGTCATCTTAGCTATCATCATCATGAGAGCTATATTTGTCGATAAAAAACAAAAAGATCAGAAAGAAAAGCGAGATACGACTACTTATGTTGCGGAGTTTCAAGTCAGTAATCCTGGCATTTATGAGAAGAGCATTAAGGATATCATGAAACTGACGGAAAAGCATTTCGTCATTTCCCGTATATGGAGAAACGGTAAAGTAAGCATCCCGACCTCGGACACGTTACTTCATGAACATGACCATCTGTTGATTATCTCCGTTAAAGCGGATGTAGAAAATATTAAAGTCCTCTTCGGTGAACAGGAGAACGTGGATTGGAACAAAGCAGATATCGACTGGAATGCCATCGACAGCCAACTGATTTCCCGCCGTATCGCGGTGACCCGCAACCGGGTGAACGGTGTGAAGTTAGGAACCCTCCGCCTCCGCAACCTCTACGGCATCAATATCACCCGTGTGAACCGTGCCGGCATAGACCTGCTGGCATCTCCCGACCTGCGCCTGCAAATCGGCGACCGGCTGACAATCGTCGGGGAAGCGAACTCGGTGAACACGGTCGGAAAGATTTTAGGGAACGAGATCAAGAGGCTTAACAATCCGAACCTGTTGGCGGTCTTTATCGGCATCTCGTTGGGGATGCTGTTGGGGGCATTGCCGATCACGCTGCCAGGGATGAGCACGCCGGTCAAATTGGGTATCGCCGGAGGACCGATCATCGTCGGGATTCTGATGGGGGCATTCGGTCCGCGTTTCCATCTGACCACCTACACGACGATGAGCGCCAACCTGATGCTTCGCCAATTGGGGATCATAATTTATTTGGCCGGATTGGGTATCGATTCGGGTGCGCATTTCTTCGAAACGGTTTTCCGGGCAGAAGGATTGCTCTGGATCGGCCTGGGCTTCCTGCTGACGATCGTTCCGGTACTGATTGTCGGTTTCATGGCTTCGCAATTCTTCAAACTCGACTATGCGCATAACGTGGGGATGCTTTGCGGGAGCATGGCAAACCCGATGGCACTGAGCTATGCCAACACGACTGTCGATGGCGACGAACCTTCCGTTTCATACGCCACCGTTTATCCGCTCTCGATGTTTATCCGTGTGATCTCGGCGCAGTTGGTGTTGATGCTGTTTACTTAGTCAGGCTTTGGAACATCTGACCAGCACCTTTTCCCCATCCGCCAAGGTGGTTGCAAAGAGGTAGGTGGAGCCGCCATCGGTTATTTTTGTCCGCTTGCGCAGTTCTTCGACGGACAAAGGGAAATTCCGTACGGTTATATTGGCTTGCGGGATCATTTTGGAAAGTCCTTTACACAACTTTCCGGTAAAAGGTAAAACTTCATCAACCCGGAATACACGACCCGGAAAATCAGAAACCAATCGATCCGAAGTATATAAATGACTACTTACCTGTAATTTTTCAACTCCCATCTTGACAGCGATCTGCTTAAAAGCACCTGCCTTTAAGACTGAAGCATTCGGTTCATATAAATATCCGGCAACCTGACCGGCCACTATCAGTTCGGCACTGCGCTCCTCCTCTACTGTAAAAAGGAAAGATTGCATTCCATCCGAGCCGAAATTAATGCAATGGATTGCCGGATTTCCGTTTTTAGTTTCCCGTTCCGTTACAAAAAGCAACTCTTTACATTCATTCTTTACGGAAAGGACATGGATAGATGTCGTTCCCGGTAGCAGGCCCAAGGTCATTTGTATATCTGCCATTGGCGAGAGTTTTGCCATTACACGAGGAGAACGTTTCAACAGTTCAGGCAACAATCCGGGCAGGTCCGGTTCACAATCCTGCAAGGCGAAGACCCGTTTATTGCATTCTCCCCTGCGTGCAGGATCGATATAAAAGGCATCCACTTCAGGAAGTTTATTAATATATTGGGTGGTGTCGGCATTTATAACAGTGATATTATCAGCTCCCAATACCGAAAAATTATGTTCCGCCGCTTCACAATAAGCCGGAAAGCGTTCGATATAGGTCAGATGTCCCGCTTTCCGGGAAATGAAATAGCTATCGATCCCTAAACCTCCTGTCAGATCGCAAACGTTCCAGCCTTCACCTACCAAACACTGCTTATAAACAGCCGTTTGTTCGGAAGAGCATTGCTCCGCCGCAATCTTTGCCGGAAAAATCAACTGTTCGTTGGCATACCATGACGGCAGCTTTTCCCGGATTTGTCTCCGGGCTGCAATCTGGTCGACTAAAAAGGGGATATCCATTCCGGGGTACTTGGCTGCGGAAAGCAGCAGGCGGGTCAGATCGTCTGCTGCATGCTCTCTGATAAATTGTATTTGTGATGTTGTCAAAAACATATAAACAACAGCTATAAGATTAAAAGACTAAACTAATCAAGTATATATAATGATTTAAAGATACCACTTACTTTTTAATTAGCAAATCTTTTCGGACAAACAAGCGGACGGATGTCCTCTGCGCTTCCGCTATTCTCCATACAGTACGGTATTGGTTATCCATGCAAAGACATTGGCCATCAACTTGGAAGCGTCATTACTGATTTCTCCGGTAGTATTATTTATCCGGTTCTTCTCCGTACCTCCGGTTCCTAACGAATAGTTCCCTAAATCCGTATCTCCTATATAGACGATCCGCCTCGAATAGTCTACTCCCAATACGATACCGCCAGCCTTTCCGATGAGGAGCGGCGTGATTCCTTTTGCCGATTCGGTATTCAACAGTATTTCGCCGTGATAGTAATCAAAGTTACGAAATACGAAATCCGGAGAGATCGGGGTATATGCGCCGCTTGTAAAAGGCCCTGTAGAAATGAAATAGCTGTTATCCGCATCTGGGGGAGCTATCGTAAACCCTCCATTGTTAGTAACCAGAAATTTTATATCACTGTTGCCGCCCAAGAGTTCAGCGATCAGGTACTTGCTCACATCAGCGGCGTCATAGGACGCGATTAACACGCGGTTCTTTTTTGCTTTCAACCAATTATGTACTTTCTCAGCATCTTTATTTCCGAAATAGGCATTGCTCATATAATGGATATAGACGACATCAAAGGCGGCAAAAAGAGCGTCTGTCAATTTATTATTACTTACATTGGACTGTATCAGATTATACCCTCCGCAAACGACAGTCCCGTTCGGGCCGAAATTATTCCGGTTATCCAATATTCCTCTTAAACCGCCTGCACGCCCTTCGGGAGATATGGAAGCAATAATATTGGATCCTAAACTGCCTAAACCGGTATTAAATGTCAAAAGACTGATTACCCTACTGGCTGCCTCGTCATATTTTTGCTTTATCGACACCGATATTTTCCACCGATGGGCGGTAATGACAAAGTTCCGGGCGGGCCCTGCATCATCAGACGTATTATTCTGCAAAGCAGTCACAACCAACTGGCTGCCATCCGGATTCTTTTCTACGGTAAAATATTCATCCGCCAATGACTGGCTCTCGTTTCCTACCGGCGTACCATCGGCATCCGCCCACTGCAATGTATAGTCAGGCAGGTCGGTGGCTACATCTATAGCGCTTTTCGAACCGGCCTTGTTCTTCAGTATGATCTCACGGGTGGAAACTCCGAAATGATGTTCTCCGTCAAAAGACATATCGATCGTGTTATCATCCCATTGCTGCACTTCCGCCACAATATGTGCGGACTGATTGTTCGCCGCGTCGTCCGGACTATCCCATCCGGGAGCGGAGACTTTCTTTATATTAAATATATATTTATGATTACGCAGGATTTGCCCGAAAGAGTTGTCTTTATTATCCGGGTCAAAATCCATGCGATAATAACTCAGCTTGTCGCTTCCGTTATAGTAACCGCCCACAACGACACATGTCGCGCCGCTTATCCGGTTGCTCTCGGCCGGCGAACTTGTTTCCGGCAAATAAAGTTGTGCGGAAAATTCATTCAAATCCTCCTCAGCCACAGGAAACATACGGCTGTTTACATTTGCCGCGCTTCCGTCAGGGACACTCGGAATCGTTACTTTCATGACCCCTATCTCATTGGGAATCACTTGGAGAAAATTATTGGCACGGTACGCCTTTACTTCCGCCAGTTTGAAATTTGAGACTTCGGTAGCCATGACATCCACACGGGCAATGGAACGCAACATTTTTATCCCGGTAATTTCTTGCTTTTGGGTTGCCGATAATCCGGCAGGGAATTTATAAACGCCGTACATCGGAAAATTTGAAACCAGATTATCAAATTCCCGGTTTATCTTCCTTTTTACGACGTCCTCGCTATCGTCCAACGAAGGTTCATTGGAAACAACCGCTTCGTTCGCATTCGCCAGAATAAGCAATTCCACAGGCGAACCGGTTGATTTCAAGTGGGCTGTGAATGTAGTCTGTGCAGTGTTGCTGCTGATGGATATGCCAGGTACCCGATATCGATATTTTTGGTCTTCAAATACCAATACCTGGATTTCGCTGACCAAAGATTCATGGATGGGTTGGCCGATCGCCGCTTTCGTCGCCGAATAAACAGTAGAAGGGGGGATCGTTATGACTAATCTCATTTTTATGTCATCTACGTCATTTCCGGCTGGTATCTCTGTTTCGTCGTTACAAGATATGAATAAAAGAGAAATTATCAGGATGGATATGAACTGTCTCATGATGCGTTTTTCGGATAGAACACGGATCGCCTTGCTTTTGTTTCACTCATGCAAACGAACTGTTTTTTAAAAGATCCTCATTTTCAAAAAAGTATAACTATTTGACCGGAACAGTTGTTATGTAGGACAACCCTGTCAAATCAGATGAAATAAAAAAACAATATAAATATTCACCAAAAAAATAAGCATATGAAAACAAGTAATTTGTGTATGATATTATTTACAGCATTAGCTATTGCTGCATGCAGTAAAGACAACGAGTTCCCGGAGGAATCTTCCGAAGGTCCGAATACCGGCGCGCCGGACGCATATACCTCTATCGCTATCACGATTCCCCATACTACTATGACGAAGGCTGCTTCGAGCCGGGCCACAGATCCGGGCACCATTAATGAAAACAAGGTCAAAACCCTGCATGTTTTTATTTATGACGTCGAGTCCCCTCATACTCCGACTGTTGCCGAATTTACAGTAGCCGATGGATCTCTCGCCTCAAAATCTCCCAACAGCTCCACATGGGTAACAAACAAACCGATCAAAACCAAGAAAGCCGACAAGTATATTTTTGCGGCTGTAAACTTAAACACAGATATGGTAAACTACATAACGACCAACGGATTAGGGGCATTCAATTATAACGAATTCGCCCAAGAGACCTCGAAACTGGCAGACCTAACAAATGGCTTTGTCATGTTCAATGCGGATTATCCGGAAAGTACTCCAGCTGCAAACTTGTACGACAACGAAAGCCTTGCCCAAGCGAACCATCTGTCTATTCCCGTTTCCCGCGTCGTGGCAAAAGCAGCAGTATTCAAAGCGAATGATTTTGTAGTAAACGGGGGAGGCACTATGACAGATATAAAATTCGGTTGGAGGAACCTGAATAAAAAGTTCTATTTCATACAGGATAAAAGGGAAGAGTTTATCAAAGACTATAACTGGGATAGCTTTTCCGCATCGGATTTCGAAAGTGGTTCGGATGCCATAAATACTTATATTCCGACCGATGAGCTAACCTCTTTTTCGTATGCACCGGAAAACGCTTTCCAATACAGCTTAGGACTATCTAAAGTAGACGAAGCCACTTTTATTAGCGTCAGCGGAGCGTTTACTCCTAATAAAGTGATATCGACCTCTAATTCGACTCCTTCAAAATTAGAAGACTTTACAATCATCAATAATCCTAATAATCCCGACAAAACATTCTACGTAGTCAGGACAGCCGACGGTATCGCCAACTATTTCGTAGACGGGAACGTAGCGGAAAAATATGCAGAGCTTTGCGCAAACAATACTCCAGGAATGCCTTCCTACAGCGGAACGTATACTTTGGAAGATAATACTTTTACAAACGGGATCTGTTATTTCCACATTTTCGTCAACGGCAATGCGACATCTCCGCAAGCCCCTTATAATGTTTACCGGAATCAATATTTCAAGGTAAACATCCATAGCATACAGGCTCCGGGCAATCCTTCGGACAACTTCGATACTGGAGAGACGATTAAATCCGATACATGGATAAGTACGGATATAGAAATAAATCCATGGGAGGTCTATGAAGAAGACTATGACCTGTAGCCTGCCATCTATGGACCCTTTAAATTTATTTGTAAGATGAAAGCCTGTTTAAAATGGATGATATTAACCGCCTGGCCATTCATAATGACGAGTTGCATTAAAGAAAGTTTGCCTGAATGTACTCCGGATGATACGGGTATTGTCCTTAAATTCCGGTATACGACCGGTACGGATACAAAAAGTGACGAAAATGGAGTTGACCGGTTATCTGTATTCATTTTTGACGACAAAGGTCTTTTCATTTCACAAGTAAATGATTCCCTGATATGGATCGATGACAATTACGAATTGGAACTTCCTTATAAACAAGGAAGTTACCAGTTCGTAACATGGGCGGGCTATGACGAAGCGACATACGAAATAACAGCATGCATACCGGGCCAAACACATATAGAAGATTTTTTCTTATTTCTGAAACGTGATACGGATAACCGGATTACTAATCAACCCAAGTTGCTTTATCATGGAATGCACAATACGGTAACATTGGATGAACATGAAAAAACGATTGCCTGGATAAACCTGAAACAGATCACAAACCATATCCGCGTCATTGCCTATAATTTGGATAAGGCCGTATCTCATAACATCTATATTGAAGACAATAACGGCAAATACGGATATTCATCTTTGTTTGCCGATGACGACCGGATTACTTACATACCTGTTTATATGAGACTTGCAAAAGAGAGTAACACGTTAACAGCCGATTTCAATGTAATGAAACTTGATAAGAACCGGATACCGCGTCTACGGATTCTGGATGAGGCAAATACAATCTGCTACGATGAAAATCTTATCGGAGAACTGCTTGGAAAGAATCCCGATATTAATTTAGATAATGAGCATGATTTTACAATTGAAATATCATTCGACGGTTATACTCCGGTCGATATAAAAATTAACGGTTGGGAGATAAAGGAAAGTGACGAGATGTAATTATTCTTTTGGAGAACACAAATCAATCTGTAATTGGGGTACTTTAACCTGTAAAAAAGGTATCTGCCAAATGAATAGAACCTTCTAATTTTGCATCGAACAAATAAATTAATTTAAAACAGATAGAAGATTTCCGACCTTACGAATTTACTCGTCATGCCGTTGGAGAAAATCATCAGAGATATTAAACAATAACCATATTTATATGAAAATGATGCTATCATCCCTAATCCTTTTGTCGGGACTGTCTTTTGCCACGGTCGCTTGCAGTCCTGCCGAAGAATCCGTGAAAACGGAAGAACCTGTGCCCTCTCCCGATCCGGAGCCTACGCCCGAACCGCAACCCGGTAACGGACGCACATTAGTGGTTTATTTCTCTTGCACGAATACCACCAAAGGTATTGCAGAAAGCATTGTAGAAATCACCGACGGAACACTTCACCGTATCGTTCCCGAAGTTCCTTATACAAGCGAGGACTTAAACTATAACAACTCTTCGTCCCGTGCCAACCGTGAACAGAATGACCCGTCAGCACGTCCGGCAATAAGCGGCGAAATAGAGAATTTTTCAAATTACGATGTGATTTTCCTCGGTTATCCCATTTGGTGGGGAAAAGCTCCTAAAATAATCTCTACGTTCCTTGAAAGTCACGACTTTGCAGACAAGACTATTGTCCCGTTCTGCACTTCGCACTCCAGCGGTATCGGTTCAAGCGATACGGATTTGCACGAATTGGCAAAACAAGCCGCATGGAAACAAGGACAACGTTTTAATGGAAATGAATCAAAAGAAACAATTAAAGATTGGATTGAAAGTATGAATTTGAATGTGAATCAAAATAGCAATGTAGGGGCGTTCAACCTCTCGAAAGGTGAAAATGGGAAAGCGCCTACCGTTAGACTTAGCAGTGGATATGATATGCCTATCATTGGGCTGGGAACATACAGTCTGCACGGCGATGTCTGTGTCAATTCCGTAAAGGCGGCTCTTGCTTCGGGTTTCCGCAAGATCGACACGGCACATATCTATGGCAATGAAGAAGAAGTGGGGCAAGGTGTCCGCGAATCGGGCATACCACGTGAAGAAATCTTTGTGGCAACCAAACTTTATCCCAATCAATTCGGCAATCCCGAAGCAGCCATAGCAGAATGCTTGCGCAAGCTCGACATCGGCTATATCGACCTGATGCTGTTGCATCATCCGGGAACTGATGATGTAAAAGCGTACAAAGCCATAGAAAAATATGTGGCGCAGGGTATGATTCGCTCTATCGGGTTGTCGAACTATTATATAAAGGAAATGACGGAATTCCTACCGCAAGTGAACATGAAACCCGTGCTGGTGCAGAATGAGATACATCCTTATTATCAAGAAAAAGGGATTGTGGAATATATGCACGGTCAAGGTATTGTCGTAGAAGCATGGTATCCGCTCGGCGGCAGAGGCCATACGGCTGCCTTGTTAGGTGACGGAACCATTAGCAGAATTGCAACCGCTCACGGCAAATCTTCGGCACAGGTCATTCTACGCTGGGATTTACAAAGGGGTGTGGTTGTCATCCCCGGTTCAAGCAACCCCGACCACATTAAGGAAAATATATCTATCTTCGACTTTGAACTGACAGCCGAAGAGATGGAACAAATTGCTGCACTCGACCGGAACGAGAAGCATGACTGGTACTAAACATTTTAATGAAAACGAATATGAATTACAATCAGTACATCCCCACCCATATTCTTTTCGGTGCGGGACAGTTGAACAATCTCACGCACAGTAGAGCAACTTCAGCAAGCTGGGGTGGAAACTAAAGTTTTTGACGGAGTAGCCCCGAATCCTACGGTTGCCAACTCCGAAGCCGGAGCGGAAGCCGCCCGATAAGTTCGAAAAATTCATGCACAATAAAAAAAATATGTCCCGGCGTGAGGCTCTCAAAACAACGGGAGTGTTCGCCGCTGGTGCAGCATTGAATGCAAGCGGGCTTGCTACAGTAAGTAACCTCAATATGAAAAGTGACAGGAAAATGAAAGTATTAGCAATTAACGGAAGTTCACGAAAAGACGGGAATACAGCGGATATGTTGAATTTGGTCTTGGCAGAGATAGAGAAAGAGGGACATGAAATAGAATTGATTCAGTTGGCCGGGCATACAATAAATCCCTGCAAAGCATGTTTTGCCTGCGCAGGAAAAAGTAATTGTGTATTTGACAATGATATTTTCCGGGAACTCTACACCAAAATGACCGAAGCTGATGCTATCGTGTTGGGTTCCTCTACCTATTCTGCCGATGTTTCATCCACATTGAAAGCGGTAATCGAAAGAGCCAGTGTAGTGAGCGATACCAATCCGGGAATGTTCCGTCACAAAGTGGCAGGAGCGGTGGCTGTGGCACGGCGTGCAGGAGCAATGAACACTATCGACACGATCAATCATTTTTTTCTAAACAAAGAAATGTATCTTGTCGGCTCCACTTATTGGAACATTGCCTACGGTCGCCTGCCCGGAGAAGCACTAAAAGATGAAGAAGGCGTTGCCAATATGAAGAATCTCGGAGAAAATATAGCGTGGCTATTAAACCATCTTAAATGAGATATATGTAGTCCAATAAACAATTTGTCAAAATGTCGGATTTGCCACCTTCAGATTCGACTGTCTGCGTCCTTTAAGCTAAAAAGCATAAAAGCAAGAATATACATGTTAGCAAAAACATTCAAAACAAATTAGTTTTGAACCAATTTTAGGCACGGATTACACGGCAAGAAGTTTTTTTCAAAACATATTTAAACCGTGTAATCCGCGTAATCCGTGCCTAAAATATAGGTTCGGTTTTTCTTAGATTATCCTCTAAATACCCCCTGGTTGTTTTATTTAATTAGGGTTCACACTGTTCGGAGGAGTCTGTAGATCAGCATGTTGCCGTGAACCCTGTGAATGCAAGATAAAAAAAGGCGGGATTGATCGATAGGATTGGCTGATCGTAATCCGGTTTCACAGCCTTCACAACAAATCGCTGGCCATTAGCCTTTTACCACCGTGAACCCTGTTTTCTGTTTTCTCATATAAGGGATCTGATTGGTTCCTGTCCCATAAAATATAGGTTATAGGCTAAAAAATACAGCCTTTAGCCTGTCCGGGAAAAGCCTATAGGGTAGCAGGAAAAAGGTAGGTATCTATCCGGCAACCGATGCCGACCTTTTCGGGAAGCGACAGGCATCTATAGGAACAACTTCACATAAGAGGTTTGAGTCTGATAGACGCAGATTAGAATAAATAAACAGGATTTCTTGACGCGGATTTCGCGGATAACGCGAATTAAACACCTGATACATGTTTTCTTATCCGTGTTATTCGCGAAATCCGCGTCAAAATTATATTTGCGTCTATCAGACTCATCTTTTGGCAGATTTGAACCAATTTTAGGCACGGATTACACGGATTACACGGCAAGAAGTTTTTTTCAAAACATATTTAAACCGTGTAATCCGTGAAATCCGTGCCTAAAATATAGGTTCAGTTTTTCTTAAATTGACAGCAAATGGTCTTTTTCACAACAAATCGGGTAAACTAAAACATCCATGCCTGGCAACTAAAAAAGTCCCACAAATCAAATGATTTGTGGGACTTGGCTGTTCATTGTCCGGTTTGTACAGCGGAAAGCGAGGGATTCGAACCCCCGGTACAGTTACCCGTACACCGCATTTCGAGTGCGGCCCGATCGACCACTCCGGCAGCTTTCCTTGGGTCGTTTATTTACGGCTACAAATGTAGGGAAAATTTGATTCCGTTATCCTGTTAAGGGCATTTTTCTGCAATAAAAAAGGGCATTCTCCTAAAAGAATACCCTTTACTTGTTAACGAATTTGCGAATTATTTGAAATAACGGTTGTATAAACCTTCAAATCCTTTACCGTGGCGGGCTTCATCCTTGCACATTTCATGAACAGTGTCGTGGATGGCGTCCAGGTTTAATTGTTTTGCACGAGTGGCAATGCGTTTTTTATCTTCGCAAGCGCCGCATTCCGCATCTTTACGCTTTTCCAGGTTTGTCTTTGTGTCCCAAACAACATCACCCAACAATTCTGCAAACTTAGCAGCATGTTCCGCTTCTTCCCAAGCGTAGCGTTTGAAAGCTTCTGCTACTTCAGGGTAGCCTTCGCGGTCAGCCTGGCGGCTCATAGCCAAATACATACCTACCTCGGTACATTCGCCCATGAAATGCGCGTTCAGGTCTTTAATCATTTCTTCATCACAACCTTTAGCAACGCCGATCACGTGTTCATCGGCAAAAGTCAATGCACCGGTTGTTTCTACCAATTCTTTAAACTTGCTCTTCGGCTGCTTGCATTGAGGACAGAATTCAGGAGCTTCATCACCTTCGTGTACATAACCGCAAACTGTGCAAATCCATTTCTTTTTCATCTTTGTAAAATTTTTATTGGTTGTATAATCGTAATAATAATTGTAACACTCGTTATTTGTTCTTTGCAAATGTAGGGAAACATTCTAAAACAAGTCCTACAAAACCTCATAAATTTATTCTATCTGTTTATCGATAAAAACTATGAAACCTATCTCCTATGACGTATGTTATACTCTAAAACTTTCATAATTATGGACACATCAAAGATTATCAGCCTACTGGGCGAACAGGGCGAATTCCTTCTGGGACACACCTGCAAAACAATCGATAAATCACTTATACACATTCCTTCTCCATCTGTCATCGACAGTATATGGATCGACTCGGATAGAAATATCCAAACATTGAACAATTTGCAACGCCTCTTAGGAAACGGACGGCTGGCAAACACGGGATATGTCTCGATCCTGCCTGTAGATCAGGATATCGAACATACCGCCGGTGCATCCTTTGCTCCGAACCCTATCTATTTCGACCCGGAAAATATTGTCAGACTGGCAATTGAAGGGGGATGCAATGCGGTAGCTTCCACATTCGGCGTCTTGGGTTCCGTAGCCCGCAAATACGCTCATAAGATCCCGTTTGTGGTCAAACTGAATCATAATGAATTGTTAACTTACCCCAATTCATACAACCAGATCATGTTCGGCTCCGTAAAGGAGGCTTGGAATATGGGAGCAGCAGCCGTAGGTGCGACCATCTATTTCGGCTCGGCAGAAAGCAGAAGGCAATTGAAAGAAGTATCCGAAGCTTTCGAATATGCCCACGAGTTAGGAATGGCTACGATCCTATGGTGTTACCTTCGCAACAGTGAATTCAAGAGAGACGGCGTGGACTATCATGCGGCAGCCGACCTGACAGGACAAGCGAATCATTTGGGCGTCACGATCAAAGCGGATATCATAAAGCAGAAATTACCGGAAAACAATGGTGGATTTACCACTATCAAATTTGGCAAGATCAATCAGAAAATGTACACAGAACTGGCAACAGAACATCCGATCGACCTCTGCCGCTACCAGGTCGCCAACAACTATATGGGACGTGTCGGCCTCATCAACTCAGGCGGAGAATCTCACGGAGCTTCAGACCTGAAAGATGCGGTTTACACGGCCGTTGTCAATAAGCGGGCCGGCGGTATGGGACTGATAAGCGGGCGTAAAGCGTTCCAGCGTCCGATGAAAGACGGTGTAGAATTACTACACACGATACAGGATGTGTATCTGGACCCGGAAATTACAATTGCCTAATATATAAAGAAACGTAGCTTTGGATAACCCAAAACTACGTTTTCTCTTTCTAAGAATATAGCTTTATTTCTTCAACCACATATCCAACCACTCAAAGAATGTGCGCTGCCAAAGCACGCCATTCTGGGGTTTCAATACCCAGTGGTTTTCATCCGGATAGATCAACAGTTCGGCAGGGACACCTCGAAGGACAGCCGCGTTAAATGCCGCCATGCCTTGGTTGGCCAAAATACGATAATCCTTTTCGCCATGAATACAGAGGATCGGAGTATCCCATTTTTCGACAAACAAGTGCGGAGAATTGGCAAACGTACGTTGTGCCGTCGCATTCTGCTTTTCCCAGTAAGCGCCACCCATGTCCCAGTTGGCGAACCACATCTCTTCGGTTTCCAGATACTGCATTTCCATATTGAAAATACCGTCGTGGGCGATAAATGCCTTGAAACGCTTGTTGTGATGGCCAGCTAACCAGTAAACAGAGAAACCTCCGAAGCTCGCTCCCACACAACCCAGACGATCGTTGTCAACAAACGGTTCTTTTGCCATCTCGTCGATAGCCGTAAAGTAGTCTTTCATGCACTGGCCGCCATAATCGCCGCTGATCTGCTCGTTCCATTCCATACCGAAACCGGGAAGGCCGCGGCGGTTCGGAGCAACCACGATATAGTCGTTAGCAGCCATAATCTGCATATTCCAACGGTAGGACCAGAACTGGCTTACCGGACTTTGAGGACCACCTTCGCAGAACAACAAGGTCGGATATTTCTTATTCGGATCGAAGTGAGGAGGATAAATTACCCACGTAAGCATCTGCTTGCCATCGGTCGTTTTCATCCAACGGCCTTCTACTTTACCGATTTCCAACTGGTCATAGATTTGTTTGTTTTCTGTTGTCAATTGGGCGACCTTATTGTTATCAGCCAAATCGATTGAGTAGATTTCATCTCCCATGCTTAATGAATGACGTTGCACGATCAGCTTGTTTTCGCCTAACAGGGCTACACCTGCATAATCGTACATTCCCGATGTGAGCGGAGTGATCTTGTTACCATCCGTCAAATCGATCTTATACACCTGAGATTCACCATGCCAAACACCCGTGAAGTAAAGGGCTTTTGCATCTGCGCTCCAGACGAACCCGTCCACATTGGAATCAAAATCCTTGCTGGCAAACGTCTTTTCACCTGTCTCCAGATCCATGACCATCAAACGGTTCTGGTCAGACTCATAGCCATCGCGCTCCATACTCTGCCATGCGATGAACTTGCCATCGGGAGAATATTGGGGATTCGTATCATAGCCCATGATCCCTTCGCTGATATTGGTCGTCTTTTTCGTATTCAGGTCATATACATAAATATCCGAATTGGTGGACAACGCATATTCCTTTCCGGTCTTCTTACGACTTGTGTAAGCGATCTTGTCCGATGTCGTATTCCATGCCAACTGTTCGATTCCGCCGAACGGTTTCATCGGGCTTTCAAACGGCTCGCCTTCCATGATATCGACAGGGTTACTAATGGACTTGCCATCAAAATCGGCCACAAAAGGATGCGGGGCTGTTGTCACCCATTCGTCCCAATGCTTGTACATCAGGTCTGTGATAATGATTCCGGTAGCCTTATCCAGATCCGGATATTTATCTGCCGTGCTCTTTACCGTCTTTACCTGCGAAATAAACAGGACTTTCTTTTCATCCGGAGAAAAGGCAAAACCTTCGATATCTCCGTCGTATTTAGAGAGTTGTTTGCGGTCGCTTCCATCCGGGTTCATTTCCCAAAGCTGGCTGCTGCCGCCCTCATTGCAGAGGAAAGCAATCTTCTTACCTCCTTTGATCCAGACAGCTTCATTTTCGGAGTAAGCCGTTTTCGTAATCTGCTTATTGTCCGTCCCGTCTGCGTTCATGACAAACACTTCGCGATTACTTCTGTTTTCCGGTACGCTGTAATAGGCTACAGTATACACGACTTTCTGTCCGTCCGGAGAAACATTCATTCCCCCGATACGTCCCATTGCCCAAAGCACTTCGGGAGTCATTCGTCCGTCTTTGACTTTAATATCCGAACGCCCGATCACATTTTCTGTGTTCCCTTTCTGTTGAGACGCACGGTCGTGCATCTCTCCATCCCCACTACAAGCTCCAAATAATAAGGATGTTGCCATAACCATTGTTCCGATAGATTTATTCATGTAGTTTATAATATATTGTGTTTTGGGCACGAAAGTACAAAATATAATTTATATCTTTGTCCCATTAATTTAAGAACTGAACAGTATGAATAAGATTTGGTTATTTGGAGCCTCGATATGTATGGTTTTAGCATTAGGTTCTTGTAAACCTAAACAGAGTGCGTATAAGGCTGCTTACGAACAAGCAAAAGAAAAAGAATCAACGGCTCCTGTCGAAGTAGTCGAAGAAGAGGAAGTGGTTGAAGAAGTAACTCCGGTTTCTAAACCGAGAACTTCCAACGTCAGCACACGCGCAGAAAGAATTAATGCCGCACAGGGTGAAGACGCAAGCAGACTGAAACGTTATAGCGTTGTTATCGGCAGTTTCAAGAACAAAACAAATGCTTATGCTCTGAAAGAACGGATGCAGAATGACGGATATAACGCTGTTTTGGGAGAAAACGAACAAGGTATGCTTCGTGTAATCGTTGCCAGCTTTAATGACAAAGCCGATGCAGCCGACAGCCGCGATGCAATCAAAGCAAAATATGCTCCTAACTTTCAGGATGCCTGGATTTTGGAAAGACAATATTAAGAAATCCGATTCATGCAAAATAAAAAAGGATGGTTCCAGTTTTGGATTCATCCTTTTTTATGATCTATTATCTAACTGATAGCTATACTTTTATAGAATGCTATTTACAGGTGTCCCATATTGCCATTTATAATTTCAGCACTATCCATTCTTCTTTAGTCAGCCGGCTGATATGTTCCGTGCGGATGTCGTCCATTAAAGCATTAAGCCTATCTGTTTCAGTGCTATAGTATCGGAAACCACATTTTTCCTGTGCGCGTTTCGACTTCTCGTTTCCTTCGAAATACCCACACCACAAAGTTGTGAGTTTCAGGTCCTCAAAACCATGACGTATCATTTCGCGCATCGCTTCCGGTATCAATCCCCGTCCCCAGAATGGCACACCGATCCAGTAGGAGATTTCCCCCTCGCTTTCGCTTATCGGGAAATTGCTTTTTGAACCGGTCATCAATCCGATGCAACCTATCGCAATATCATCATCTTTCAAGGTTACAGCATATACTCCTTCTTGCGCAAAAACTGTCCTGATAATTTCAGCGCTCTCCTCTATACTTTTATGTGGCGGCCAGCCCGCAACAGGTCCTACCTGTTCATCTTTTGCATATCTGTATAAATCAGTTGCGTCTGCTTCTTTCCACGGACGCAAAACAAGTCTTTCTGTTTCTAAAATCATTTTAATTAATTTATAGATGAATACTACTCGCAAATGAATCGATCTATTTACAGGGGCAAAGTTACGGTTCTTCTTATCGTCATTCACAAACATCGACCGGCAGGTTATTTTGGAGATGAAGGCTTTGCTTAGTTCTTCCGACATATCCATCAAAGAAATAGCTGAACAGCTTCATTTTGAAGATACATCATATATGTGCCGATACTTTAAGCGGCACACGGGCATACCTTTGTCTGAATACCGGAAGTAAACTAAGTTTTTCCACTCTTCCCTACTTACGGAAAAGAATTATCCGTCTCAAATTCCATGCCCATGAATTTGGAGTTGGATGGGCATGGAATGGGAATTGCATGGGCATGGAAACTATTTAATCTAATTTCAATACAGCCAGGAACGCTTTCTGCGGAACCTCGACCGTACCGATCTGTTTCATTCGTTTCTTTCCTTCTTTCTGCTTTTCAAGCAACTTGCGTTTACGGGAGATATCGCCGCCATAACATTTGGCCGTTACATCTTTACGAACCGCCTTTATCGTTTCGCGGGCGATGATCTTTGCTCCGATAGCCGCCTGGATAGCGATATCGAACTGTTGCCGGGGAATCAGTTCTTTCAGCTTTTCGCACATACGCCGGCCGAAGGTAACGCTGTTGTCCACATGAGTCAATGTCGAAAGGGCATCCACCGGCTCTCCGTTCAGAAGGATGTCCAATTTAACTAACTTGCTCGGACGGAAATCATGGATATGATAGTCAAAAGAAGCATACCCTTTAGAGATACTTTTCAACTTGTCATAGAAATCGATTACGATCTCACCCAAAGGCATATCATAATGGATCTCCACACGATCACCGGAAATATATTCTTGCTTAAGCAATATGCCACGTTTACCCAGACAAAGTGTCATGATCGGTCCGATGAAAGTCGTATTAGTAATGACAGAAGCCCGGATATACGGCTCATCGATATGGTCGATCAGCGTTGGTTCTGGCAAACCGCTCGGATTATGCACTTCCGTGCAAACGCCTTTTTTATCATAAACCTTATAGGACACGTTCGGTACAGTGGTGATTACATCCATGTTGAACTCACGGTCCAGACGTTCCTGCACAATCTCCATATGCAACAATCCCAGGAAACCGCAACGGAAACCGAATCCCAATGCTGCCGAACTTTCCGGCTGGAATGTCAAAGAGGCATCGTTCAACTGGAGCTTCTCCAACGAAGCACGCAAATTTTCAAAGTCTTCGCTATCGATCGGATAAACACCGGCAAAGACCATCGGCTTCACCTCTTCGAATCCGGCAATCGCTTCTTTTGCCGGGCGAGCCACATGGGTGATGGTATCTCCGACCCGGACCTCGCGGGAAGTTTTAATACCGGAAATAATATAACCGACATCCCCGGTACGAATCTCATCACGGGGAGACATCGTTAGCTTCAATACACCCACCTCATCGGCATCATACTCCTTACCGGTTGCTATGAACTTTACATGGTCGCCTTTACGGATCACACCGTTCACGACTTTGAAGTAAGCAATGATACCCCGGAAGGAATTAAACACAGAGTCAAAAATCAGGCACTGCAACGGGGCTTCCGGATCTCCTTTCGGAGCCGGCACTTTTTCGACGATCGTATTTAAGATGTCATAGACTCCTTCTCCCGTCTTACCGCTGGCCCGGAGAATGTCTTCACGCGGACATCCCAACAGTTCGACAATCTGGTCTTCCACCTCATCCGGCATAGCGCTGGGAAGGTCTATCTTGTTCATGACCGGGATAATCTCCAAATCATTCTCGATTGCCATATACAGATTGGAGATAGTCTGTGCCTGAATGCCTTGAGCCGCATCAATAATCAGCAAAGCACCTTCACAAGCAGCAATCGAACGGGAGACTTCATACGAAAAGTCGACATGTCCCGGAGTATCGATCAGATTCAGGATATATTCTTCTCCTTTATAATTATACTTCATCTGAATGGCATGACTCTTGATCGTAATGCCTCGTTCACGCTCCAGGTCCATATCGTCCAGAACCTGCGCCTGCAAATCCTTACCTTCTACTGTCTTGGTATACTCAAGCAAACGGTCGGCCAAAGTACTTTTACCATGGTCAATATGGGCAATAATACAGAAATTGCGGATATTCTTCATCTGCTAAATTTATTTAGGTGTGCAAAGATAGAAAATTTAGGCTAAATTGTTATACATTTGGCATACCATTTGTTGTTAATAATATATGACACTACAAGAAATAAACAAAGCATACAACCGCATAGTCGGTTCATTGGACAGTAAAGAATTAAAGAATGCCTTCGATTCCTTACAGGCTCTTATTGCAGGAAGCCGCGAATATACTTTCCAGGACAAGTTGAACGAACTGCAAGATACCTACAAGTATATGCTGCGCTACCGGATTGAAGGAGCGAAAGACCCGATGCAGGAACAGATATACAACAATTTACAGGCATCGATCTATGAATTGGCCGACTCTGTCAAGCAGAAAGCATTGGCAGTGGAATCTCCCCTATCCTATTACAGCCGTCGAAGAAGCCTGAACACACAGCCGCCTCTCACTTACAAACAGCTGCACGACCAACTGGTGTTGGAACATGAAGCCGGAAAGCATAAAGAGAGCGACGCTTTCAATATTCTCATCTTTAATAAAATATGGGTATCATCTTTTCTGAAGAAAGAGGAGGTTGAGGATATCCGTGGCATGTTCCTGGACAATGCACTGCCTTTTACAACCGGCAGCCAGATTGTTTCCGCCTTGATGTTAGGATTGCAAGAGGCGTTCGACAAAGAAAAGATGCTTTTATTGTTCGACGCCGCCAACCATCCGGACGAAGAGGTCAAAGCCAGAGCATTGATTTCAATCCTGATCACTTTATATACATACAGAAAACGGACCGACTTATACCCGCAGATAGCCAACCGGCTGGCCGCATTGGCCGAAGTTCCGGGGTTCACCAAGACGATCCGCACGATCATCCTACGCTTCATCTTAGCCCGTGAAACAGAAAAGATCACGCGTAAAATCCAGGATGAGATTATTCCGGAAATGATGAAGCTAAGCCCGAAGATCAGCAATAAAATCAATCTGAAAGACCTCACGCCTGAGGATATGACAAGCGAAGAGATGAACCCGGAATGGGAGAACTTTTTCTCGGATAGCAACCTCGGCAAAAAGATGGAAGAGTTCGGGGAACTGCAACAAGAAGGGGCCGACGTCATGCATTCGACCTTCGTCCATTTGAAGAACTTCCCGTTTTTCCGCGAACTAAGCAACTGGCTGCTTCCGTTTACAATCGAACATTCTTCTTTCGACGATCAATTCACTTCGGACAACCAAGCTGAAAAGCAGATGCTCGACTCTATGACATTAGCGGCCTTCATGTGCAATTCGGATAAATACTCGCTTTATTTCAGCATGATGCAATTGCCGAAAGAGGCCCGGAAGGTAATGATGAACCAGTTCGACAGCCAGGCTACGGAAATGATCCAGCAGAATAAGGAAGAATTGATCAGCAAACGGGGAAAGCAAGATACGATCATCGGTCAATACATACAAGACCTGTATCGTTTCTTCAAACTATATCCGGGGCATCTGGATTTTACGGATATCTTCACGATGTCGTTCGACTTCCACAACCTTGCCATTCTGCGTCCTTATATATCGGATAAAGAAAGCCTTACGACCATCGCCGAATATTACCTCCGTAAAAACTATTTCAGCGATGCGCTGACTATATTCAACCAATTGGCAGAAACAGGGCAGGACAGCGACATCCTTTTCCAGAAGATCGGTTACTGCAAGCAAATGGAAGGTGATCTGAAGGGCGCACTGGAAGCCTATCTGCACGCAGACCTGCTAAACACCGAAAGCAAATGGGTGATCCGGCGAATCGCCGGTTGCTACCGTTCACTGAAACAGCCGGAAGAGGCACTGAAATATTACCGCCGGTACGAAGCATTAAATCCGGACAATTTGTCGGTTCAAATCAGCATCGGCCATTGCCACCTCGAACTAAAGGATTATAACGAAGCGTTGAAATGCTTCTTCAAAGTCGATTACCTGGACAGCAAAAGCCATAAGGCATGGCGACCTATCGCATGGTGTTCTTTCCTGACAGGAAAATACGACCAGGCACGGAACTACTATAAAAAGATACTGGATAACCAACCCAACGCACAAGACCTGCTGAACGCCGGGCATACCGAATGGGCGTTGCAGAATATCAAAGGAGCACTCTCTTTTTACCAGCAGGCGGTGCAAATGGAAAACGGCAACTTCCTTAAGTTCCAGGAACAGTTCAGCCAGGATGTAGCGGACCTGCTGATCGCCGGTATCGAAGAAACTGAAGTTGCTTTGATGCTGGACCAGCTAAGATACAGGATGGAAGGGGAGATTTAATCCCCCCTTTTATCCTCTGCTTCCGAGGCTATTCGTATCAGGATTGAGTTCTTTGACGGCGTCCTTCACTTCTTTGTCACCGATCGGGTAGGTTACGGCCACTTGTTGTACGGGATATTCTTCTTTTTCCCTGTCTAACGCTTTCGATTCGGCGTTCTCCGGAATTTTGTTTAAATCTTTGTCCATATCATTCACTATTTATGTTTCTATAGATATTCAACAATAAAAATGGCCCGGAAGTTCCGAGCCATTCAATCAACCAAAACAAAAAAACCTAAACATCAACCATCTTTTTCTTTTTGTTCTACTCTACGTTAAGGCTTCCTAATTACTAAACAATCTTTCTAACCTAAAAAAACCAAACCTATCAAATCGTATATATATTTCCCAAGTTTCTTATTCCTCGTATGCCGGCCATGCACCCTCTTTCGTGCAGACATAAGCGGCTGTGCGGACGGCAAACTCATGCGCTTCCCTTAGCGAAGCCCCTTTCAGCAGCGAAATGATCAGCGCACCGGAGAAAGCATCGCCTGCCCCGACCGTATCAGCCACTTGCACTTCCGGGGTCTGCAAAGTCGATTCTTCATCAGCGGTATATATCGTGCTATAAGCATCTCCGGCAGTCAGGACCGCCAAACGGAGATTATAGCGTTCTATAAACCAATGCGCCACCTCCTTATCCGTTCCTTCCAAATGAAACATATCCCGCAGGACAACCAACTCCCCGTCATTCACCTTCAATACATTTGCCAGGTAGAGCGACTCTTCGATCAGCTCTTTCGTATAATAATGCTGGCGCAAATTGATGTCAAAGCAGCGGTAAGCATCGTCCGGGGCGAAAGAAAGAATCGCCTGTACAGTCTCTCTCGACTGTGCGGAACGCTGTCCTAACGTACCGAAGCAAATGGCATCTGCCCGTTCAGCCAGATCGATCGCATTCGACGTCGGTGAAAGATGATCCCAAGCTACACGTTCATTAATAATATAGTCAGGGACACCATTCTGCAAAGTAACCTGTACCGTTCCGGTCGGATAAGGGACTTTCTCGATCAGATACCGGATCGAATTATTATCCAGTTCTTCGAGGATTTCATGTCCCAGCTTGTCGTCTCCCACGGCGCTGATAGCATATCCTTCTGCTCCCAACTGTGAAGCATGGTAGACGAAATTGATTGGAGCACCGCCTGCTTTCCTTCCTGTTGGCAGCATGTCCCACAGGAGTTCACCTATGCCTACCACGACCGGTTTCTTGTTGTTGCTTTGCATTTGTTTCATTATAGTTTATTTGACAAGGATAATTCCGTTTTCCACGATGCAAAGATAGAGGCCGGTGGCGGATGCGACGATAACAAATGCTACAGGATTGATAACGCTTGTTACATAATGCACTTATTTTCAAGTTACATGCACAGATGTTACATACATGTAACGAGCGTTATCAAAGGGAAGGATCTTATTCTTTTTCCAGATACTCCGTCGGAGTAATATTATAAACGGCTTTAAAACATTTCGAGAAATAAGCAGGCGAACCGAAGCCCGTCGCATAAGCCACCTCGTTCACATTCCCGGCTTTCCGGCGGAGCAGGGCGGCGGCTTTCTTCAGACGGTAGTTACGCAGGAAATCGGTCGGCGTCACTCCGGCAAGCTCCTTCACTTTCCGGTAAAGGTGCACGCGCGACAAGCCCAACTTTTCGCTTCCTTTCTCGATGCTGAAATCCGGATCGGCATACGACTCTTCGATCAGTTTCAAGAAACGGCTCATAAAAAGATCGTCCATGCTTCCCGCCTTTTCAGCCTTCACCGAAACAGTCGGCGAGGAAGCATCGCGTACATAAGCCTCACGCAACCGGGCACGGTCTTCCAACAACTTGATGATGCGCAGCTTCACGATTTCTATATTAAAAGGCTTCCGGATATACGCATCCGCGCCGCTGGCAGCTCCGAACATCTGCTGCTTGTCGTCAGACAAAGCCGTGAGCAACATCACAGGAAGGTGGCTCAAGACGATATCCGACTTGATCTTCCGGCAGAGATCGAAACCGTTCATCTCCGGCATCATCACATCGCTGACAACCATCGAGACCTCTTCGTTCATCAACACCTCCAACGCCTTCACGCCGTTATCGGCAACCAAGACATGGAAGTTCTGTTTTAATTCCGCCTGCAAGTAACCCTGTATATCGGGATCGTCCTCTACGATCAGAACCGTATAATCATAAGTGCGGTTCAACGCCTCCTGCAATTCGTCCGTGTTCAGGTTGGCGACACCGCTGGAAAGTTCGGTTACGGAAAGATCGAACGTACAAGATTCGTCAAAATGGGATTTCCCTTTCAACAGGCCGACCGTAAAGACGGTACTCTCATGCGGAACGCTCGCCACCCGGATCGTGCCTTTGTGCATGTGGACGAACTCGCGCGTCAGGTGCAGGCCGATCCCCGTCCCCGTCACGTAGTTCTGGTCGCCGGTAAAGAAGCGGTCAAAGACGGAAGCAATGTTTTCCGGCGGAATGCCCTTGCCATTATCTTCGACAGAAAGCTCGACCTGATCTCCCTTATCCTTCAGGCGGACCGTGATCGTACCTCCGTCCAGCGTAAACTTGAAAGCGTTGGACAAGAGGTTGGCCAGAATCTTCTCCATCTTGTCCCTATCCACCCATATACTGACAGAAGGGCAGTCATGCTCGAACGTGAAATGTATCTGCTTGGCGGCAGCCATCGTATCGAAACAGGATTTCACTTCCGCCACAAAAGCGACTAAATCCACCTCGCCGACCCTCATATTCATCTTATTGCTCTCCACCTTGCGGAAATCGAGCAACTGGTCCACCACCCTCTTCAACCTCTCCGCATTTTTCCGGATAATACGGATATCGTCTGCCAACGAAGAACCTTCGGGCGCCTCTTTCGACAGCTTGCCGAGCGGACCGAGGATAAGCGTCAGCGGCGTCTTGATCTCATGCGTGATATTGGTAAAGAATTGCAGTTTCTGAGCCGTCGACTTCTCGATATAGCGGTTTGCCTCGGCCAATTCTTCTTTTTGCTGCTGTACCTGCAAGTTCGTACGCTTCAGCTCGCGGTTCTTCCGCTTCACCGCCCGGTTCACATGGATCACATACAAAGCGGACAAAAGCAACAGTCCCATCAGCAGAAGGATGATGCCGACGGAGTTTTGGAGGAACGTATATTTGGAAAGCATGCTCTCCAGGTTCTCCCGTTGCAACTCGATCTGATGCTGGTAGTCGACCACCTGTTCGGACTGGATAAACAGCGTTCCGGCATTGTTCTTGTCGATCAAGGCGGAAGAAAGCAAATATTGCCGGGGCACTTCCTCGCCGTTCAATATCTGCATCGCAACCCGGATCGCCAGGCTTCCGCCCGTCGGATACAAGATCGAGGCAGCCAGTTCCCCGTGCATAACGGCTTCCAGCCCGGAGCCGCGCCCCGAAACGGCATCGATCCCCACAAAGCGAATCCGGTCCGCCAATCCGGGATGCCTCTTTTCGATTGCCCTGCGGGCAGCCATTGCCATCACATCGTTATGGGCGAACACAACGTCAACCTCCTCCAGCGAATCCATTTCGGCAATCTCCTTCTCCACCGTTTCCGGCTTCCATTTCCCGAATATTTCCTTCACCTTAATGCGGGAGTTCAAGACATCCGTAAAACCGCGATGGCGATCCTGCGCCGGGGAAGAACCGGACAAGCCCCATACTTCCAGCACGGTGGGATATTTCTCTTTCACCTGGCGGTTCACGAAAAAGCCGGCCTGACGACCGATCTCGTAATTGTTGCCGCCAATGTAAGTCGTATATTCGTCCGAACTGATCTTCCGGTCTACCAGGATAGTCGGGATGCCGGCACGGTAGGCCTCGATCGCAATGGGAGTGACAGGTTCCGACTCGTTGGCGGAGATAATCAGCAGATCGACCTTCCGCTTTATCAGGCTGCGTATCTGCTCCACCTGCAACAAACTGCTGTCCGCGGCATCCTCGACCAACAGGGAGACGCCCGGATATTCGGAGGCTTGCACCTTCATATCCAGCAACATCGATTTGCGCCACGACCCGTCGAGCGTACACTGCGAAATGCCGATCACATACCCTTTCTCCCCCGGCTCCATCCGGCAGGAAAAGCAGAGGGTCAAAAGCAAGATGAACAGACTGATGTAAGTAAGAGTTGGCTTCATTGTGTGTTTCGTTTGCCGGTTTGTGCAAATGTACGGAGAAATGGTGTACCAGCCAATATTTATTTTGTACATTCGTCCCTCAGAAATCAATTATCCCCATGAAAGTAATAAACGAGACTTTATTGAATGAGACAACAGAGCGGGCAAAACAATCGCCCCGGCTGCGCATGAACTACAACTTCCACGAACGCCTGGACGATCCCGTCAACCGTCTGCTCAATGCCTTAGAACCGGGAACTTACCTCCGCCCGCATCGCCACCTGAACCCTGAAAAGGACGAGATATTCCTCCTGCTCCGCGGGCGCGTTGCTGTTTTTCTCTTTGACAACGAAGGGAAAATTACCGAAACACAGATACTCGATCCGAAAGAAGGTGTCTATGGCGCCGAAATAAAGGCGGGGACATGGCACGGCCTGTTAGTATTGGAATCCGGCTCTGTCATATACGAGATCAAGGAAGGGCCGTTCGCCCCGCTCGCTCCTGAGAATTTCGCTCCCTGGAGCCCGGCTCCGGAAGATACGGAAGGGGTGGAAAAGTACATGAAGCGATTAGGGAAAGAGGCATAACCTTGCACTTCCTTCCAGTTTCCTGACGAGGAAACGACAGTTTCCTGACGAGGAAACGACAGTTTCCTGACGAGGAAACGACAGTTTCCTGACGAGGAAACGACAGTTTCCTGACGAGGAAACGACAGTTTCCTGACGAGGAAACGACAGTTTCCTGACGAGGAAACGACAGTTTCCTGACGAGGAAACGACAGTTTCCTGACGAGGAAACGACAGTTTCCTGACGAGGAAACGCTTTACTTCTGGAATACCTTTGTTGATTTTATCATGACATCTTTCACAGGACGGTCGTTCTTATCCGTCTTGACAAGCGACATTTTCTCGACTATATCGAAGCCGTCCACCACTTCCCCGAAGATCGTCACCGAGCCATCCAGATGCGGAACGCCGCCGACAGTCTTATAAATCTCGCGGCGGTCGGCAGGAATCGTATAATATCCTAACACATCGAGCGTATCTTCTAACATGACGAGCGCCCGGTTCTCCAACTCCGTCTTCATCGAGTCGGCAGCTAAGGACGGTTCCTGCTTCTTCAAACGATCCTGGAATTTATAGAACAACCAGTTACGGCGTATCTCGTTGATGCGGGCTTCTTTCTGCGCCAGCTCTTCATCCGTCAACTTCTTTCCCTGCACGAAGCAGAATTGCGTGCCGGCAGAGGCACGTTCGATATTCACATCGTCGGTTTCCTTCGCATCGATCAAAGCGCCGCGTTTATTAAAATGATGGGGCAATATCTCGGCAGGAACGGTATAACCACCGTCGCCATCGCCATAAAGCACGTGAGGTTCATGCGCTTTGCTGGCCGGATCGCCACCCTGCACGACAAAGTCCTTGATGATGCGGTGGAACAGCATCCCTTCATACTCGCCTGACTGGCAGAGCTTGATGAAATTATCACGATGCAAAGGCGTATCGTCATAAAGCAGGACGGTCACATCTCCCATCGTGGTACGGACAGTCACATAAACCGGCTTCTCCGGGTCCAACGGCTTCTCCGCACAGGAAGCCAAAATCAACAAAGACAAACAAAACAATAGCAATTGTATTTTCATAACTTTCAACTTTTAACTTTCAACTTTCAACTAATACCTCCATCCGGCAATGCTTGCAATCGAACCGCAACCGGAGGCGCGTATCTTTATAAAGCAGATAATACGGTTCTTTGTAGGGAGACTTGTTCTTCTGGTAAGTAGGACACCAACCCATGCTGTAGCGCAGGCAGTGTTTGGTAAACATCAGCGGGACATCTTTCCGGGGAGACAGTTCGAATGCCGGGTCGATCCGTTCCACTCCGTGATCCTGGTAGAAGGAACGGGCTTTCCCGTTGGCGACATTCCCCAAATAAGTCAGTTGGTGTTCGGGGAAAGGCATTGCCTCGGACGGCTGCACACGTTTCGCTATCTCACGGGGATAACGGGCGCGGCGTGCTTCCAAGAGCTTCTCCACTCCTGCCCGGCGCATATCGGCGAGCAGAGAAGAGGGAACGAACCAGTTTTCTGACAAACCGACCACAACCTCCGATGCCTCGAAAGGCGTATTCCCCAACTTGGATAGCTGTGTCCGGATATTATCCTGCTGTTCACGGCGAGCCGATTCTTTCGCGAACGGCTCGGTCAGCATGATCCGTGCGCCGGTCTCATCCTCCATGCAAAGCGTAAAGCCGAAAGGGTTGTCCGAGAACTCGATCTTCACGGACAGCTTGCGTTCGGCGGAAGGCTTGGCGAGCAGTTTATCAAATGCCTGGTCGAAATTGCGGTAAAGCGGAGTCTTAGGCGCAAGCTGCGGCATGTCCAACGGAAACACCCGGTTTGCCTCCACCCGGTTCACGCGGAAACCCTCCAATTCGCCTTTCTTATTGAAGAAGACAAGCCCGTCTCCGTTGTTCAACTGCTTCAAGCCGGCCACGGTAAAGGAATTGCCTTTGATCTCCTTGACCGTTCCGACAGGTTCGCCGAGCGATTTAGGTGTATCGAAGGCAGTGATATCCGCCGTCCGTCCCTCCAAAAGGAACGGGGTGAACCCGCGGTTAAAGCTCTTTTCGGCTACCGGCTCGAACGTATAAGTGCTTCGTCCGGCCGAGGCGCGGCGGTATTCGGGGCGGCGGGACAGGACGGCGTCCAACTTCTTCCGGTAATAAGCCGTGATATTCTTGACATAGTCGGCATCTTTCAGCCGCCCTTCGATCTTGAGGGAAGAGACGCCGGCATCCAACAGGGCTTCCAGTTGGCCGGAACGGTTCATGTCCTTGAGCGAAAGCAGGTGTTTGTTGCTGACGATCTCCGTCCCCGTCGCATCGACCATCGTATAGGGCAGGCGGCAATATTGGGCGCATTCCCCGCGGTTCGCGCTACGTCCGCTCAGGGCGGCACTCAGGTAACATTGCCCGCTATAGCTGACACAGAGGGCGCCATGCACGAATACTTCCAGCGGAACGGTAGTCGCTTCCGCTATCCGGCGGATCTCGGCCAGCGACAGTTCACGTGCTAAGACTATCTGCGTAAAGCCGGCGGTTTCGAGGAAGCGAACCTTTTCCGGCGTGCGGTTGTCCGTCTGCGTACTGGCGTGAAGCGGGATAGGCGGCAGGTTCAGCCGGGTAATTCCCATGTCCTGAACGATCAGGGCATCCGTTCCGGCACGCCAGAGGTCCCAGATCATCCGTTCGGCTTCCTCCAGTTCCTCGTCCTTCAGGATCGTATTGAGCGTAACGTAGATGCGGGCGCCATACAGGTGCGCATAATCGCAAAGCTCGCGTATATCCTCCAAAGAGTTGCCGGCAGCAGCACGCGCACCGAACTTGGGCGCGCCGATATAGACGGCATCGGCGCCGTGATTAATGGCTTCGATCCCGCAAGTAAGATCCTTTGCAGGAGAAAGAAGTTCTATGGGACGGGGTTTAGTTTGCATGATGTTGTTTCAAAGTGAATCTCTTTTAGGCACGGATTACACGGTTTTCACGGTTTTAATAAATGTCTTACTGTGTAATCCGTGAAATCCGTGCCTAAAAGAGTAGTCCTAATAGATTAATTATAGACTACCGAGGTTCCTGATGTCCTCGATGCGGAACGGGGTTTCCTGATAAACATAGTAGTTCAGCCAGTTGGTGAACAGCAGATTGGCATGACCGCGCCAGCGGACCACCGGGCCGAGGGCCGGATTGTTATTCCGGTAATAGTTGCGGGGGACAGAGATAGGCAATCCCTTGTTCACATCGCGCATATACTCGTCGTTCAGCGTGTAAGGCGAATATTCTGAATGTCCGGTGATGAAGAACTCGCGTCCTCCGCGCGCCATTGCCATGTACACGCCAGACTCTTCGCTCTCGGACAGCAGTGTCAGTTCGGGCACTTTCATCACATCGTCCCGGCGGATCTCCGTATGGCGGCTGTGCGGCACATAGAACTCATCGTCGAAACCACGGAAGATCGGCACGTAGGGTTCGCGCAACGTATGGCGGAACACGCCGAACATCTTAGCCGGCAGATCATATTTGGGTACGCCATAGAAATGGTACAACCCGGCCTGTGCCGCCCAACATATATATAAGGTAGACGTGACATGCGTACGCGCCCAGTCGAATATCTCGGTCACTTCCTCCCAATAGTTCACCTCCTCGAAAGGCATCTGCTCCACCGGTGCACCGGTGATAATCATGCCGTCATAGAAATCATCCTTCATCTCATCGAAGTCTTTGTAGAATTCCTGCATGTGCTCGATCGGGGTGTTCTTGGGCGTATGGCCCTTTATCTTCATAAAGTCGAGCTCCACTTGCAAGGGTGTATTACTCAGGAGGCGGACAAGGTCTGTCTCGGTCGTGATCTTCAGCGGCATCAGGTTCAACACGACAACACGCAACGGACGGATGTCCTGTTCGGATGCACGCAACGAATCCATCACGAAGATGTGTTCTTTCTTCAACAGCTCAACGGCTGGCAAGTTCTTTTGTAGGTTTAAAGGCATCTTCTTTCCTTTGATTATTTATATAGGCCACAAAGATAATGAGATTTTTTTCAGTATCTTTGCTTTCGTAAAACATAATCATAGCAAGGAGACTCCCATCATGAGAAGAACTGAAGTGGTAGAAATGATCCGTGAGACATTAAAAAAGCTCGTCCCCAATGCCCAGACGATTCTTTACGGCTCTGAGGCCCGGGGAGATGCACGAACAGACAGCGACATCGACCTGTTGATCCTGATTGACGAGCCTCTACTCACCCCTGAACGTGAACAGGAAATAAGGCGTCCGCTCTATGAGCTGGAAGTCAAATCAGGCATCATCATTAGCCCGATGATCATGCTCCGCAAATTGTGGGAAAACCGCCCTTTTCAAACTCCTTTTTCCTTGAACATTAAAAATGAAGGGATTGTATTATGAAACAAATGCTTTCAGATGAACATCGTTCAGCATTAGTAGAATATCGCTTAGAGCGTGCACACCATACATTGGAAGAGGCTGACTACATGTACAAAGGAGATTATTTCAATGCCTCGGTTAACCGTTTGTATTACGCTTGCTTTTATGCAGCATCGGCTTTACTTGTAGCCAAAAGCATCGAAGCCACAACTCATAACGGAGTAAAAACAATGTTATCTTACCATTTTGTCCGTACAGGTATATTAAGTTTAGAACATGGAACCACATTCAGTAATCTATTCGACAAACGTCACAGTGGAGATTATGAAGATTTTGCATATTGTGATTCCGCATTGGTAGAATACCTCCGTCCGCGTGCCGAAAGTTTTATTATTGCAATTGAAGAACTGACACGAGAGGCAATAAAGTGACAGGTATTATACCGAAACAAAAGACGTCGCCAAAACGAAAACGCCGGAGATAATCCCAACAGTTGGAATTACGATTCCGGACGTTCGGCCTTGATCTTTTGGTTGCTTTTGGATCAAGCCAAAAGTAACATCATTCATACCCTCCTCCCAAGGCCTTATAGAGATAAACCGCCGACAGCAACTCATCCAGCATCGCCTTGTTCAGGCTGATCTGCGCATCCAGCAATCCGCGCTGGGCATCCAGCACATCCATGTAATTAGTGACACCGTTGATATATTGCAGTTGCGCCAGTTGCGCGTATGTACTGGCCGATTCCAGCAGTTTTTCATAAGACCGGCGGATCTCTTTCGCCTTGCGGATCGTGACGATGGCATTGTTCACCTCCTTGAAAGCGCCAAGCACGCTTTTCTGGTAGTTATACACCTCCTGCTCGTAACGGGCACGTGCGGCTTTCAGCTTCGCCTTGTTCTTTCCCATCGCAAACAAAGGTTGCAGCAAATCGCCCGCTAATAACCAGGCAGGGCTTTTGATGAAATTGCCAAGCTCCTCGCTCTCGAAGCCGAGGTTTCCCGTCAGGCGGATCTTCGGGAACAGGTCTGTTTGCGCAACTCCTACTTTCGCATTGGCTTCGCGCAACTTCTGCTCGGCCTGCCGCATATCCGGGCGCCGTTCCAGCAGAGCGGAAGGAAGGCCGACGGGCAGGGATTCCGGCAAATGCTGTTCGCGAAGCGGCAATCCGCGCGGGACATCTCCCGAATACTGTCCGAGCAGGAAAGAGAGGTCGCTCTCCTTTATCTTGATCTTCCGTTCGAGCGAAGGAAGCAAGGTTTCCGTGCGTGCCAGCTCCACCTGTGCCTGGCTATAGGAGGTCTCGGAAGTCAGGCCGCCTTCGAAGCGCAGTTTGGCCAGGCGGACGCCTTCGCGGCGAGCGGCTAACGTATGGCGTACGATATCCAGCTCCTGATCGAGCGCGCAAAGTTCGTAGTAAGCGGCAGCCACTTCCGCAACCAACGTCATCTGCAAGGCGCGACGTGCTTCCACCGACTGCAGGTAAGCGGCAATCCCCGCTTCGTTTGCCCAGCGAAGGTTCCCCCACAGGTCCAATTCCCACGAGAGAGTCAGCTTGGCTCCGTATTCGGGATCGGGTTTCGGGTCATCACCTCCGTAATTCAGGCGTTCCTTCTGTCCGTAAATCCGGGCTCCTATTTCCGGGAACTGGTCGGCAAAGGTGATCCGTTTCGCGGCGATCATCTCCTTGATCTTCGCCGCAGCGATCTTCATGTCTTTATTATTATCGAGAGCGATGGTGATCAAGCGCTGCAAAGTCGTGTCGGCATACAGGCTCTGCCAGGGGATGCTGTCGATCGAAGCGGTATCCGCCCCTGCCACAATCTCTTCGGGAAGGTCCAGTTCCGGGCGGGCGTACTTCTTGCCGATCTTGCAGGAAGAGAACGCCAGCGTAAGGGACAGAACCATGAATATATAGATGTTTCGTTTCATTGTGATTATTTGCTTGTTGTTCGACGAAGAATACGTTCCATTCTGACTTTACCCTTTATCTTGTAAATCAAGACAAAGAAGAAGGGAACCAAAACGATCCCGACAGTAATGGCGACCAGCATCCCAAAGAATACGCCGGTTCCGATGCTGTGGCGGGAAGCAGAACCCGGCCCGCTTGCCAATACCATCGGAAGCATGCCCAGGACGAATGCCAAGGATGTCATCAGGATCGGGCGGAAACGCATCCGGGCGGCATGGAGGGCGGCTTTGACTACATCGACTCCGGAATCGACCTGCACTTTGGCAAACTCGACGATCAGGATCGCATTCTTTGCCGCCAAACCGATCAACGTCACCAGGCCGATCTGGAAATAAATATCGTTGTGCAGCCCCGTCACCCATATGCCGAGATAAGCCCCCAACGCTGCCACCGGCAATGAAAGCAGTACGGCGATCGGCACGATCCAACTTTCATATTGGGCAGCTAAAAAGAGGAAGACGAAAAGGAAGACCAGTGCCAGCACGAATCCGGTCTGTCCGCCGGCCTTTTTCTCCTGATAGGAAAGTCCGCTCCATTCCAGTCCGATGTTATCCGGCAGATGCTCGCGGGCAATCTTCTGCATGGCGGCCATCGCTTCGCCGGAGCTATATCCGGGAGCAGCAACGGCACTGATGGCGGCTGTCGTGAACATATTGAATCGTTTGATCGTTCCCGGTCCGGTCGTATAGCTGGTCGTGCCGAGTGCGGTCAACGGGACCATCGAACCGTTCTGTGCACGGACGAAGAACAGGCCGAGGTTATCGCGCGTTGCACGATAAGGGGCTTCCGCCTGGATATATACCTTATAGATACGGTTGAACATATTGAAGTCATTCACATAAACCGATCCTAAATAAGCCTTCATGGTCGAGAAGATATCCGTCAACGGGATGCCGAGGAATTTCGCCCTGTCGCGGTCTACATTGAAGTAGAGCTGCGGTATTTCCGACTGCAAGGCAGATGAAACACCTGTCAGTTCCGGCGCTTTCGAGGCATAAAGCATAAAGGTATCGGTCGCCGCCACTAAGTTCTCCCAACTGGCATCTCCACGGGCTTCCAACTGCATTTCAAGGCCGCCGCTCTCTCCTAACCCAGGAATTACTGGCGGACGATTCAGGTAGGCGAGTATCTCCGGATAATACAGAAACTCTTTGCGGCACTGTTCCATCACGTCCTCCACTCCCATATTCGAAGATTTGCGTTCTTCCCAGGGTTTCAGGATAACGGTCAGGGTGGAGCGGCTTTGCGAAGTCCCGACACGTGTACTGCTACCGGTCACATTCTGCACGTATGCGACAGCCGGCAAGTTCTCGATGAAAGCGATGGCACGATCCGTGACTTTGCGGGTGCGTTCAAGAGTCGCTCCTTCGGGCATCACCAGTTCGACGGTAAAAAACCCCTGGTCTTCTTCAGGGATAAAGCTGGTCGGGATCACCCGGTTCAGCACGAAGATAAACACGATCACCATTCCGAAACCGGCCAGGATGCGCTTCGGGTTCCGAATCGCTTTTTCCAGTAAATGGCCGTATTTGTTATTCCCTCTGGCCAGCCAGATATTGATCTTGCGGAAAACAATATTCTTTTTCTTCCTGTTCGGACGCAAGATAATCGCACACATGGCAGGGCTCAACGTCAACGCCACAACCGTGGACAACAGTACGGAAACTACGATCGTAATGGAGAACTGGCGATACAATGCTCCGGTAATTCCGCTCAAAAAGCTGACGGGAACGAACACGGCTGCCAACACCATAGAGGTAGCGATCAAGGCCCCCGAAAGTTCACGCATGGCTTTATGGGTAGCCTCGCGTGCCGTCAGATGTTCTTCGTGCATCAGGCGTTCCACGTTTTCTACCACGACGATCGCATCGTCCACCACAATACCGATTGCCAGGATCAAGCCTAACAACGTCAGCATATTGAGCGAGAACCCCATGATCAGCATAAAACCGAATGTTCCGATCAGGGAGATAGGAACGGCGATTGTCGGGATCAGGGCCGCCCGCCAGTTCTGCAAGGACAGGAATACGACCAGTACCACCAGGAACAGGGCCTCAAACAGGGTTTTATATACCTCGTGGATAGACTGCGATATATATTCGGTTGCGTCGAAGGGAAACTTATATTCCAGCCCTTCGGGAAAGTTCTGGCTGATCTCTTTCATCGCTTCCTTTACGTTCGTAGCTACTTCCAGCGCATTGGCTCCAGGCAGCATATAGATAGCAAGGATAGCCGCATTTTTTCCGTTCAGTCCACTTTCAGTCGAATAGGAAGAGGCTTCAAGCGAAACTCTTGCCACATCACGAATACGGACAATAGAGCCGTCCGGGTTGGCACGGACTACAATGTCTTCGAACTCCTTTACCGTTGACAAACGTCCCCTGGCAGTAACGGGCAGGGTGATGTCGACATCCAATACAGGTTGTTTTCCCAACTCACCGGCTGCCGATTCGCTGTTTTGCTCTTTCAGGGCATTCTGCAAGTCCTTTACTGTCAGCCCCATGTTTGCCAGACGATCCGGATAAACCCAGATCTGCATACCATAATAACGGCTACCGATATTTGAGACACGGCCTACACCGGGAATACGGCGCAGCACGTCCAGCACGTTAATGGTCGCAAAGTTACTCAAATAGATCTCGTCGAAACGGGGATCGTCCGAAAGAAGACTCAATGTCATCAACTGGCTGGCAGATTGTTTTTCTACCGTAATGCCGTTCTGCACGACATCTGCCGGCAAACGGGATTCCGCCAGTTTCACACGGTTCTGGATCTCTACGGCTGAAAGGTCCGGATTCGCATTCACATCGAATGTGACAGTGATAGTCAGCCCTCCTGAGTTGGAGCTGCTGCTTTGCATATAGATCATACCCGGCGTACCGTTCAACTCTTGTTCGATGGGAGTCGCAACGGCCTGCGATACCGTCATGGCACTTGCACCCGGATACGAGGCGCTAATCTTCACAACCGGCGGAGTGATCTGCGGATACTGGTCCACCGGCAACATCACCAACCCGATAACCCCGACAATAACAATCAACAAAGAGAGCACTGTCGAGAAAACGGGGCGATCTATAAAGAATCCCGGTTTCATTCTCCTTCCTCCTCTGCTCTTAATGCTTCAATCGCTTTATCGTCACCCGCCTGTATCGGCTGTACCAGCATACCGGGGACTAACTTATGATAGCCTTCTATTACGACTTGTTCATTTTCTCCCAATCCGCGTTCTATGACGATGTTATTCCCGATTTCCGGCCCGGTCTGCACAAAACGTTTTTCCGCCACATTATCCCGGCGGACTACATAAATGAAAGCGCCTCCTTTCTCAATGGAAATTGCTTTACGGGGAACAACAATTGCGCGTTCACGGACATCCAGCAAGAGTTTCACCTTTGTGAACTGCCCCGGAAGAAGTTTCTGGTTCGGGTTAGGAAGTTCGGCACGTACGCCGAATGTACCGGTCTGCGGATCGACAATCGGGTCGGCGAAGTCCACTATTCCTTTAACCGGATATTCGGAATCGTCGGCCAATGTGACCGTTACCGTAGGTTGCCAGGAACGGGAAGTGTCTTGTTCACCGAATTTAATATTACGACGTTCAGCGCGCAAATAGTCCAGTGCCGTCATCTTAAAATCTACTAAAACAGTGTCGCTCTTCACGACAGCCGCCAATTTAGAGTTTACACCGGGGCCGACCAGAGCGCCGACATCCACAAAACGTTCGCTGATATATCCGGCCAGCGGAGAGGTTACTGTTGTATAACTCAATTCAAGTTGTGCTTGGTCCAGATCGGCCTTGCTCATGGCAATATCTGCTTCCGCGTCTCCTAATGAGGCCAAAGCATTATCCAAATCCAATTGACTGGCAGCATGCTGCTCATACAAAGGCTGTAGGCGTTCTACATCGCGCTTGGCTTTTGCTGCTTGTGCTTGGTTCTTTTTCAGTTGCGCTTTGGCTTTCTCCACCTTTGCCTTATAAAGAGCCGAATTAATAATGAAAAGAGGTTCGTTATGCTTCACTTCTTTTCCTTCCACAAACAACATCTTTTCCAGATAACCTTCTACACGGGCATGTATCTCCACGAACCGGGCCGCCCGGATGCGTCCTACATATTCGCCAAAGATCTGTACATCTTCCTTCGCCGGTTTATCAACAATCACAAGGGGCCTCAAAGGTTCATCCTTATGTCGACATCCAGTTGCCAATACCATCAAGGCTAAAAACACTGCCCCTTTAACCAATCTTTCTCCTACCATTTTCTAATATCTATAATTGACATTTAAACTTGCTATATATCTATCTCTAAATTAAGAAATGAAATAATCGTACCATTGTTTCAATCAAGACGTTAAAAAACATTATGCAGCTTATTATCAACGCAATATTCCCGGCATGAAATAGCTTGTTATCTAAATCACAATCCATGCATGTAGAATTATTCCACATTCTTCCTAAAAAATCCCCAATTACGACGCTAAAATGTCACCCTATACCAAAACCGAAAAAGGGTAATCCCACAGGAAAGGAGCTGCCTGTAAAATAGAAAAAGGGGCCAGCCTTGCGGCTAACCCCTCTTCTTTACCGAGCTTTCGCTCCCTCTAAAACGGCGGCTATCTACTCTCCCACTTTTACGCAGTACCATCGACGTGGTTGGGCTTAACTTCTCTGTTCGGAATGGGAAGAGGTGGATCCCCAACGCTATAACCACCTTAATT
>NZ_JACOOJ010000017.1 GCF_014287585.1 Parabacteroides hominis
AATGATTTTGTCCATATTTTTTGTTTGCACTTATAATATAGACTTTTATTTTTTAAGCTGTGCTCTTTTATTAATCAAATACACTAAAAGCAGCCATACAGCAAATGTGAACAAGACCCATTTCTGTTTCATGGGTATGAAAATTGATTTTCACGGGCATGAGTTTCGATTTTGACTAACAGGCATAAAAAAAAGATCACCCGATTTGTTGTAAAAGCAGACCAATTACCATCAATTTGATTCGTTTTAAAGATTTTTGCTTACATGCATATACCTGCTATTATACTTTTTAGCCTAAAGACTACTTATCTTTAGGGCTTTTTCTTCAAATCATCTAAATGATTTTTCAAATGATCCGAATGGTTTTCCAAAAGCATTCGGATGTTTCAGACAAACCATTCGGATGAATCCGGAAAATCATTTGGATGATTTTGCCGGACGAACCGGAACAAAAGAAAAAGGGGTATGTAAAAGACTTCCAAAAGACCTTTGAAAACGATTTTAACAACTCATAAGTTCCAGGAGGAAAACCTTTTACAATTGACTTTTTGACAAAAATCCGATCTTTCGGCTGACACTCTGATTTGGCATCATACTTCATTTCGTTCTTTCCGGTGATAAAAATAGACTTTCAAGGGATTCTGACGGCAAAATGACAATTACAAACCCAGTTTCCTTGCCCTATTTGCAATCATTCCGGCGAATGGACGCATGCAGACGAATCTGAAGATGGCAAATCTAACATTTAGACAAATTGCTTATTGGGATTATATGCGACCCCGGACAGTTGCATCACTGATAAATCACTAAAAAAACCGTTATATCAAGAAGCTATCGCTACCCGATATAACGGTCAAACATTATTCAACATTCCCCCTTATCTTTCAAAACAAGCATCGAAAGCATGTGTCGACGGCTGGAAATCTACCTGCTTCACAAAAGCGCAGGATTCGCGTGCCCCGTGTTCACGATCCATGCCGCTATCTTCCCACTCTACAGAAAGAGGGCCTTGATAGCCGGCATCGTTCAAGGCGCGGATGATTTCTTCAAATTGGATTTTGCCGCGTCCGAGACTACGGAAATTCCAGAAACGGCGGGCATCGCCAAAAGTAGAATGACCGCCGAACACGCCGATCTGTTTCGGGGTATCGCTCCAATACACATCTTTCATATGGACATGGAAAATACGGTCCGGGAACTGGTTGATAAAATCTACATAGTCAACACCCTGATATCCCAAATGGCTCGGATCGTAGTTAAAGCCGAAAGCCGGATGATAATCGATCGCTTCAAGAGCTTTACGAGTGGAATAAGTATCGAATGCGATCTCGGTCGGATGCACTTCGAGGGCAAAACGAATACCTAATTTCCGGTATTCGTCCAAAATCGGGATAAAACGACGGGCAAAATCGGCATACCCTTCATTTACCATTTCATCGGTAACAGGAGGGAAAGAATAGAGCCATTGCCAGATCGAACTTCCCGTAAAACCGGCTACGGTATCGATCCCCAACATTTTCGCGGCATGGGCTGCCTGGATCATATTTTCGGCTGCCCGCTGATGTACTCCTTCGGGATCGCCATCGCCCCAGATATAGTCAGGCAACACGGATTTATGCCGCTGATCGATATTATCACATATCGCCTGGCCGATCAGATGATTCGAAATACAAAACAGTTTCAAATCGTACTTATCGAGCGTTGCCTTGATATTCCGATAATATTCCGGATCTGTCTGCCGGACATCCAAATGAGAAGGTAAACCCAATTCAACACCGTCAAAACCAAATGATTTTGCTTTTTCACAAACAACTTCCAGTGGTAAGTCTCCCCACTGCATCGTACATAATGTTACAGGACGTGCCATGTTTTTCGTTCTTTTTTTAAGGTTAATACATTGTGTCTATCCGACAAATATAAAATTTCTTTTTAAATTTATCCATAAATATTTTTTATTTCTGAATATTTATCTTTCCTTTGGGGCATTATAAACAACAAAAAAACTTAGCTATGAGAAAGAAAGCGTATTTTGTACTTGGTTGTATGCTCTATCTGACAGGTTGCAGCAACAATCCTTCACTCGAAGAGATCATTAATCCGCAAACAGAGTTTTTCCCCGTTCAATTCAGCATTCAGATGGAAAAAGAGATCATGTCTTTTCCTTCGACACGCAGCATGCCGGATAATGCGATTCCCGAACCATCGGTTTCAAAAGCCGGAGATGAAGACGCCGAGTTGAACGAATTATGTTCCACCATCGAATACGTGGTATTCAAAGACGAAGAAATTCCCGCTTTTATCAAGCACAAGCAGTTCACTTACAATCCTACTGATTTGGATGCGGATTTCAGTTGCATTTACGACAGTTTGCCGCAAGGCGATTACAAATTCTACTTTTTAGCCCACAACTCAAAAAACGCTGCACTATCCGGTTCGACCTTCTCTTTCGATAGCATTTCAGATACATTCTATGAAATGCTCTCCCTGAACATCGGGGTTGCTGATGTCGTCAACAGAGACATCTCTCTTCAGCGTATCGTCAGCCGTGTCGAGTTTATGGCGACCGATTCGGTTTCCGACATACTGAAACAGTTCGATATGGAGATCGACGGAATATCCAATCAGCTGGACATCTCCACCGGCCAGGGGATAAAAACTCCGGACAAGCAGATCCTCTCCTATACATTCAAGGATGATGAGATCGGAGAAGTAAACAAAATACATTCTTTCTATACTTTCATCCCTGCCACCGACAATAAGATAGCCGTCCGTCTTTCGGCCATCGCCAAAAACGACGAACCGATCCGTGAACGGCAAATCAACAATATCATTCCGGAAAAGAACAAAATCATCCGTTACAAAGGCCGTCTCTACAGCCGTTCCGAATCCGACGACACATTTCAAATCAGCATCTACAACAATGGGAAATGGGAAGTGACACCCGATGTTGAATTGCCTGATTACGAGTAAAATATTTATTTTTTGTTATTCATGATTTATTTAAATTTCACGGTTTTTTGATTACATTTTTAGTTAATGTTTTTCGGAAAGCCCGTACTTGTGAAAGCGCGGGCTTTCTATTTTTCCTCAAAATTAATCGATCAGTTTCACTGTCCGGCTCTTCATTTTAGCATTCCAGGGTTTAAGAACCAGCTTCATCGAACTTGCCACTTGTCCTCCCCTCAACTCAAAATCTATCTCGATACTTTTTGTTTCACCAGGGGCCAACCAGAAGTAATTATCATTCGCATAAAAAGAACGGGGAACACCTTCTATATCCAAATGAGTCATAAAAGAGGGTAGCTTTCCTCTGTTTGTCACGACTATATGCAGCTGTCCTTTATTCTCTTTCATTTTCATCAACTTTACATCCTTCAGCTCAACAGTTGTTTTATGTTTAGCCACAGTCGGCTTTAACCAGGGACCATTGGCCAAAGTCGGCCAATCGACAGGCTCAGAGACAAACTTTTGATAATAGGCTTCATCTTCCATTAATTTGATGGTGCGCGGCCAATATTCAGCATGAGAAATCACTTTTCCATGCTCATCAGTCAAAGATACAACGGCAAAAAAGTATTTTTCTTTATATGTCTGAGGGATAGAATATATCCCCATCTCTTCTTTTAAAACCGATGTGCCTTCCGGAACATTAATTTTTTCCGAAACCTGCCATACTTCTTTAAAAGAGTCATCCAATATTTTCACCTGCACCACTCCTTTAAAACCAGGTCGATCCGCCCCATTTAAAACGTTTACGGAAATCGGGAAAGCTTCTCCGGGTGCCCACAGCAGACGCTTGATATCCAACAAAACATGAGTCGGTTCGTATGTCCTTTTTAGGAAATAATAAGTTGCCGAAGGCTGTCCCATGCCATCGACCAAATTAATTGCAGCAACTACCGGCCAGGGACGCTTATATACCCAAGGCATCAGCCCGGTTGTAACCGGATAATTACTTTGAATACCTTCCGACATAATCTGATAAAATTCACCAGCACCAATCTGAGTCGCTTCAGCAATTGTTTCCAATGCCGGTTTAGACATATTGTCAATATGGGAAGCACGACTCAGCATACGGGGTACACGGGAAGGATTATATTCAGCAAAATGTTCTACAAATTCAGGATGCTCCAATACGAAATCCTTATCATACATTCCTCCCAAATCTACCAACTCACCCGGAGAAACCACTTGTTTTATATTTGCAGGGTCTGTTATACAATGTACGCCAGTCTCAGCCACATAGGGTATCAACTCAAAACCTTTATACCATGCGGGATCAAAATCCGGATAAGAATGCATGGAACCGGCATCCGGAGAAGTACGCAGAAAACACCTTGTCGGATCAAAAATAGCCAAGTTACGCTCCAAAATACCCATAGAAGCTGCATTTCCATAAGAATACGGATTAAATTCATTTCCTCCGCACCAAACAGCCAAAGAGGGTTGATTTCTCAACCGGAAAATATTTTGGCAAACCTGCGCTTCCCAAACATCTTGCGGCCATTCGGGCGTGTCAAAATTGGCAATATTAAAATCCTGCCAAACCATTATACCATATTTATTACATGCATCATAAAAAGCATCACTCTCCAACAGTCCGCTTCCCCAAATCCGAAACATCTGAATTCCCATATTCCGTGCCATTTTCACAGCCCAATCATACTTATCTGCCGTCAAATCGTAGAGGGCATCAACAGGCATCCAGTTGACACCTTTCACAAAAAACTTTTTCCCGTTTACGACAAACTGCCAGTCTTGCCACCTGTCACTTGTCCGAATGCCGGCACTCCGAACCTGTTCTATTGTCCGGATTCCAAAATCAAACTGAATGCAGTCGGTCAACCGATCATTTACTTTTAATGTCATTTTTGCCTGATAGTAATCCGGGCTACCCAAACCATTCGGATACCACAATTTAGGATTATCGATAACAAAACGTTCTTCCATCCAGCATCTTCCTTCTATCACCTCAGGTGAAAATTCTTTTGAGAATACGACCTGCCCCTTATCTATCAAGTCGAACATCACTGTCAACTTATCTTTTACCCGTTTATTCTGTGGGGCACTTGAGGGCTTTCCATAATTCGATATCTGACAATTATTCCAGGGATGCAACTGATAGTCCAATGTGTTTTTCCCGGCAAACAGTTCAACACTAAAACCTATTGTAGCCTGATTATTTTCTATCTTTTCAGTAAAAAGGAAAGGACGCTCCATATGATATTCGGGGATAAATTCCATACGGACATTTCGCCATAAGCCCAAATTGAAAAAAGGTTCCATCGCACTTCCCCCCATCAGAAACCACCCCTTAACAATGTTTCCCGGTCGATTCGGGTTAAAAGACGTTTTCCCATAATTGGCGGACATAACTTCTACGATCAGTTCATTATCCCCTCCATAATTTAAGTTTTCACTTACATCAATGATCGGACCGCCGAATATACCCCGATGCTTGCCTAATTCTATGCCATTTAACCAGACTTTTGCAAAATAGTCAATACCATCAAAATTCAGTAAACAAGAGTAACCATTCCGTTTTTGAGGAATTGCAAAATGTTTTTTATAATACCAAACTTTCTGTTCCAACTTCTCATGTTCCCTGGCATTCAAATGTTTATAGGGATCACCCAATATGCCCGCTCTGTAATTAGCCATTTGGACAGAAGTCGGATATGCCACCGTAAACCAGGCATTCTCCCTAAGTTTTGCCAAGTTTTCAACAGGAGATTCTTCCGAACTCAATTCCCAATCCTGGGATAAATCGATATGCTGCTCTGCCAGCCTCGGATAAATATAATATGGAGACTCCAAATCTCTTACCTGCGCTTTCACAATCGAAACGCAACACAAACAGCACCATATTAAAAGACATCTATACTTAAAAACGCTCTTTCTTACCATACTTTTTTCATTTAGTTATTAGACATAGATTCCATATAAAATCAATGATTTTCATTATTAAAACGCAATACTACCGAACGTTTGAAAGTGATCTCCAGAGTATCGTCCACCACATGGGTAACTTTTCTCACATCACTCCAAGGATCATATTGTTCTACATCCGAGACTTTATTACTTAAAAATTGTAGCGGCAGTTTCACCGTCCTGCTATCCGGCAATAGATTTCCGATCAATTCAGTATGCCAATTGCTTAAGGCATCCCGGCACCAAACTAAAGTATGCGTATTACCTTTCAAACAATAAAAGCGAACCTGATCATGCATAAAAAACACAGGCTGATACTGCTCTGTTACCGGATTTATATTTTCTGTAGCATGACTAAAACGTCCGAAATGCCACCATAAATTATTTTTTTCTATATAATACTGCCAGTGCCAACTTTGTCCGGGAGCAGCAGCTCCCGAAAAAAAAGGGGCAAAAATCAAATCATGTAGCAGAATGCCTAATGTATCCGATTCATATAACTTGGATGGTCCGGAATGATGTGCCTCGACCGCACCCACTTCCGAGAGTATAACAGGTTTATCAACAACCATACTACGCAATAAAACGACCGCCTGACTTGCCAAAGAATCCATAGGAGCCTGACAAATATCCCAGGCGGCTCCCGGATCCAAATAGCGATGAACCTGGGCTATCTCATTATCCGAAAGAGAAGAAAAATCGGTATACCACTCCTGATATTTTTCATTATCAAAACTCCCCAGGCTTTGCATAACCAAATGATGCGGAAAATAAGATTTAACGACAGGCAGCATCTCTCTTGTCCATTCCAGCTCCCCTGCTATTCCCTCGGAAAAACTTACAGAATTGATTTCATTCCACAATTCCCAACCCATAATAGCCGGATTGTCCGCATATCTGGTGGCTAAAAAGGCAACCCTGTCTATATATAAATTTTTCCCCTGCTGTGTTTTGAAAAAATCATCCATATCGCTCAATGGCCCCCGGTTATCACAAGAATAGATTGGTTTATCAAAAGCCACTGACGAAGAAAACGGGGCTGAATATCCTGTTAGTTTCCTGAAATTTTCCAAACAAAATTTGATCTTGATCCCATATTTCGTCGCCAACTCCAACAGTTTGTCAATTCGCTTTACTCTATTTTCATCAAACTCTCCGGCTTTCTTATGTTCAACCTCAAAAAATGGCGCACTCAACCAAATACGTGTGTAATTTCCTCCATTTTCCGAAAGATTGCGAAAACGCTGTTCATAAAGCTGTAAAACTTTTGTTTCATCCGTTTCAAAACGTTCCCAACAAATATTAGGACCTACAGGAATAAAAGGTGTACCGTCCGAATATTCCAAATAACGAGGATTCACCTGACTCACCCTTATAAAGTTTTGATCACGCTCTTTTCCACAAGAGAAAAAAGAGCATAGAATCATCATATATAATATATTCCGTATCATAGACTGATTCTTAAAAGTAACCACCTTTTGCTGTAATTTCCTGGACACTGTCTCCGTTTTGTACCCAAGAGAAAATCTTCTTCTCATTTTCACGTATCTCTTCCGAACGTAAAAGCACTTCATAGGCTATTTCTCTTGGTACTACCAAAACTCCGTCAATATCCCCAAGTATTATATCACCCGGCTTAATCGTTACATCTCCGATTTTAATCGGAATTTGATAGTGAGTAATCAAACAACGCCCCAAACTACCATTTGATATCCGGTATTCGTAAAACACAGGAAAATCAGCACTCAAAATCTGATGTGTATCCCGTATTCCCCCATCTATACAAGCGGCTTTCAGTTTTTTCCCTTTAGCAGTCGCCGTCATTACACCTCCCCACAAAGTAGCTTTGTCATCCCGGCTTGTATCCCAGACAACAAAATGATCTTCCTGCATCTCATCCAACATCTGAGTTCGATATTCCATCTCACCCTTTATCTTTACGTTCGGTGCACTTTTGACAGTAAACGCAAAACCGGCAACAGAATGATATTCGCGTAAAGGTTTAATCCTACCGGGCAAAGCCTGCTCCAAAAGGCAAAATTCACGCATTACGTCGTTTACGGCACCTGTATACAACTGCTCATATCTAAATAATAACTCTTTATCCGGTATGGGAAACTTTTTCGAAGATATTCCTTCACGGTCCTGAATCAATTTTTCCAGATTCATCATCCCGATTTCTTTCTTATACTGATCTACGCTCATAACTCTTTTATTTTTAATTAATCACTCCGGTAAACTCATTCCACCATCTACCCATATATCCGCACCGGAAATATAGCGTCCGGCATCGCTACACAAAAGCAACGCCATAGAGGCCAAATCATTCGGTTCTCCGATATACCCCAATGGAATATTTTTCTCTATTTTTGTTTTGAAAACTTCATTCGACAAAACTTCCTCATTGCGAACCGTTCCGATCACTCCGGGAGCCAGATTGTTAATCGTTATTCCTTTATTACCCAATTGCCAGGCGAGATTTTTCACCATATTCAATTGAGCAGCTTTTGAAGCGGCATAAACAATCATTTGCTTACTCGGCCTGTTCTGCTGGACGGAACCTAACGTGACAATTCTTCCCCAACCTTTAGATTCCATATGAGGCACACAACATTGCATCAACTCCAGCGAAGCCCTTACATTCACATTCATCTGAGCATTAAACTCAGATAGAGTCACTTCTTCCCATTTTCTACGAATCTGAATAGAAGCATTCAAAACTAAAATATCGACTCCAATTCCCAGTTTTTGCTGCAACTGTTGAAAGTCAGAAGTCAGCGTGTCTGATAATAAGTCGTATTCCCATAGCCACGCTTTTCCTCCCATCTTCAGCACATCCTGTAAAGTTGCTTCCGCCAACTGGCGATTACTCCGGTAATTGATCACAACATTCGCCCCATGTTCAGCCAAAGCTAAAGCGATGGAGCGGCCAATTCCTTGGCCGGCTCCTGTAATCAATGCGGTTTTTCCTGTTATATCAAACAAATGCTTCACTCCCATAACGTTTCTTTATTAAATTCCACCTACTATCGGATACCAGTTCGGATTATACGGATCTTGATGAAAACGAGCGTAATAATCTCCCATTTTTTCATAATAACGCTCATATTTCTCCATTTTTTCCTCATCCAAAACAACTCCCAATCCCGGTCCTTCCGGAACTTTTATAGCCCCATTGACATATTGTAGTTTTCCACCCTGGATAATATCATCTTCCAAATAATGATAATGAGCATCTCCCGGCATAGTCATTTGAGGGATGGTAGATGCAGTATGTAACATAGCCGCCAATTCGACGCCAAACTCAGCTCCGGAATGCATAGCTACACCCAAATTAAACGTACGGCAAACCGCAGTCAGGTCTTTTACTCCACGCGGGCCTTCCCAGTAATGTAAATCCGTCAATATGATGTCTATCGATCTCATATGGACAGAAGGACCCAAATCATCAAATTTATTCGGGTACATATTAGTCGCCAAAGGAATACGAACCTGTTCCCGTACAGCCATCATGCCTTCTATGCCCCAAGAAGGATCTTCAAAATATTGCAGTTCTAACTCTTCCATCCTATGACCGGCTTTTACGGCTGTCGCAACACTCCATACCCCATTAGGATCAATTCGCAAACCAAAGTCATCTCCTAACTTTTGCCGGCATAATTGCAGTACTTTCACTTCTTCCATCGGATCCATGACACCGGCTTTCAACTTCATTGCCGTGACACCCAACTCATCGTTCAATTGTACACAAAAATCGGCCATATCCTCCGCACAGGTATCATGTCCGCCACCCGGACGGTCATAGCGCCAAAACAAATAAGCGATCATTGGAATCGAATCGCGTAATTTGCCGCCAAGAAGCTGGTGCATCGGAACATTAAATGCCTTTCCCATAATATCCAAACAGGCAATCTCTATTGCACCATACAAACGGGAATTGGAAATGTAATAGATACTTCTCAGAACTTTCATCTTGATAGCCTCCAGATCCATCGGATTCATCCCGATGATACGTGGTTTCAGTTTGAGAAGAGCCGCTCTTGAATCTCCTCCGCCTACTTCACCTAATCCGACAATCCCTTCGTCCGTAATAAGTTCCAAGATTGTCCTCAATAAATAACCCGGATGTACTCCCGTGTTATGCCGCAGCATGCAATTCATAGGAATTGCAACGCAACGGACTTTCATGTCTACGATTTTCATTTCTTTATACTTATTTTAAGTGATACTCTATAACTTGATCCTTTCCTGATTTATCCGTATAAGTAATTTGATATTGACCTTTAAATCCCCGGAATTTTACATCTCCGTTTTTACTGGCTTTTACGACCATATTAGTTTTCCATTCATGATTGATCAAATTATCAAGTGCATAAAATGACTGTTTGGGATCCATGTTTCTGGTGAACAACCCGGAAACGGACGGTTCTCCCGGTGCACCGCAATCGTCTACCACATTCCACCACGTGATTCCCATCATGTTTTTAACACTGAACCATAGGCGATACAAGTTTTGTGCAATAACAGCCTGTATTTTCTGTCCTCGGTCATCATTACCCGGAGATGTAATCGTTATTTCGCTTAAATGAATCGGCAATCCGGTTTCCGAAATCCGGTTCATGATAGTCCAGATCTGGTCTGGGGTTTGTATTTCTTTTCCTGCGGCAATATCCAGGCATTGCTGAGGATTAAACAAATGCATTTGAGAACCGGCGACATTTATCTTCACCCCTCTTTTCATCAAGTCTTTTACCTGTTCCGGATATTCCGGACCAGTCCAATAATCATTGATATTCAAAAGGACATTATCCGAGAATACCTGATTGGCAGTTTTGAAAGCTTCAAATGTATAATCACCTGGCATTACCCCATAATTACTTTTACAAAGCCCGGAACCCGGAACCATTGCCCCTTTGGCAAAATCTTGTGCACTCTCATTGACAACATCCCAACTGCTGACGCGGTCCCCATAATATTTAGCTATCTCCACAATTCGCTTTTCAAACAACTCCTTCAACTTCTTCGTCAAATTAGGAAATTTCGCTTCCAGTTGGGCTACAGTCATATTCTTGTATTCATCCGTGTATTTCTCGCTATCCAGGTAATTATCCAGATTGCCATACTCCAGAATTAGTTTATCCATTTCTTTTTTCTCATCAGGCGTCATCATTTGACCTATAATCCAGTTAGGATTATGCCACTTACGGTTTCCCCAGATCAGCGGATGGCCGTGTACCGGAATCCCCTTGCTGAGACAGAAATCTATAATCTGGTCGGGAGAAGGACGACGCCAGTGTGGCTGATGCTTCGGATCCGTCTGGCGATTCCAATATTCTTCCGTATCCCAGTATTCTTCACGAAAACGGGGGCGGTTCGGTTGCATTTCCAGCGTTTTCCAATAAAATGCGACAGTCGCACGATTAAATAACGTCCCGAACACATCTCTATATTTTTGGTTACATGCAGGAGTACCTAATTGATTATAGTTAAATATATGGGCGCCAAATACAAAATCATGCGAAACTTGCTCGATCTTCACTTCTGATCCAGCCGCAACATTCTGTAAATTAACAATAGCATTTGCTTTTCTATTCTGCTCGATGTCCTTATCGATTTTAGCCTGTACCTTCGGATTCCAGATATTCCAATAGGCTTCACTCATGATTTTGTCTTTGTCTTCTTTTGCACTTTTGGGAAAACCTTTCTGTGCAAACAGGTTAAAACAACATAGAACTAAACTGATTATTAATGTTATTCTTTTCATATACAACTATGATTTTAATTATTTAATGTCAAATTCTTGAATTTCTATCTTACCATTCTTACTTGTCCAAGTTGCACGGTAATGCCCCTTAAAGCCTCTGAAACGAACCACACCCTGTGCGTTCGACGTAGCGGTCAGTGAAGTTTTCCATTCCCGGTTTATCAACCTGTCCAATGTCTCATAGACGGGCTTCTTATTCACTTCTTTGTCATAAAGTCCTGAATAAGACGGTTCACCCGGAGCACCACCTCCATCCACGACATTCCACCAGGTAATACCTGTAATATTGGGGCAACTGAACCAGAAACGATATAAATTTTCAGTTATGACAGCCTGGATCGCACTTCCTGTCCTCGTAGAATCGGGGGCACAAACCGTTACTTCGCTCACATGGACAGGACGCCCTACTTCATTCAGGCAATCAACTACTTCCGTGAGTTTAGCCGGTGTCAGGATATTATCCCCCTCAGCTATTTTCTGAGCCTCGACCGGATTAAAAATATGCATTTGAGCTCCGACATTATCTATACGGATACCCCTGTCTATCATATTTCGAGCAATCTCTACATACCGCCTTGTATAAGGAATACCACTTTTAAAATCAATATCATTAATATTAAAAATGACAGATTCCGGGAAATATTTCATAGCCCACTTATACGACTTATAAGTATAATCATCCGGCATTATTCCGCGATTTGCCTGATCAACCGGTTCATTGACTACGTCCCACATCCGGATTCTGTCCTTATAGCGCAACGCCAATTCCTGAATATGCTTTTCAAAATAAAATTCCATCTCTTTACGATCTGACGGCATCCAATCCGGATGTCCCCAACGGCGCATACCATAAATAATAGCATGGCCTTTTGCCATTATCTTGTTCGATTCGCAAAACTCAAGGATGGGATCGACGGGTGGACGACGGAAAATATAAGAAGATCCCGCCGTATAACGTGGCTTTCCTTGCTCAGGTTCCAACGTTTTCCAATAAAAAGGCAATGTAGCAGAATTAAACAAAGCACCAAAAGTATTTTCATACTGTTTATTTTGTTGCGTAGTCTCAAGCTGACCGAACAAAAAGATATTACCACCAAAAATAAACGAATGGCTCAACTGCTCGATTTTGACAGTTGTTCCGGAAGGAATTTTCAATACGGCATCCCCTTTCCGGTATTGCTCTATATTCTTATCTATGCTTGCCTGGACATCCGGATTCCAGATCTCCCAATAAGCCTCGCTCATGACATCCTTATGATCTTGTGCCTGTAAGCAAAAAGCAGAGAAAAACAATCCTATCAATAATATTACATTTTTCATATTTTACAATTTTATAGACACTTTACTAATTATCTGTCTCTTCATAAAACTCTTTCAATAAAAAGAATCTGATCGCCACAAAAACGGCTAAAGCTCCTAATAAATAGAATATTGCCAGAAACGATATGCCAAAAGACAAGCCATAATCAGTCTTCAGATATCCCAATATCAAGGGAGCCAACGCCCCGACGATAAAGGCAAAAGCGGTCATAATCCCTACCGAAGATGCTCTTAAATCCGGAGCTATCACATCAAACAAGGCGGCATACAGATTTGAATCATAAATTCCCCTGAAAAAGCCGAACAGAGCCAACATTGCATAACTTACATATAAATTCGAGGTATATCCCATGAAGAATATAAACGGAGCACCGAACAACAATCCGACCAGTTCCGTTTCCAGACGGACTGTTTTACGCTTTTGCGCATATTTATCTGAAAATTTTCCACCTATTAAAACACCCAACAATGCGGCTGCAAAATGAAAAAACATAGAGGTAAACCCGGCCGTCGAAAGAGACAAATGGAACTTTTCATGATAGAACGTAGACATCCAAGTCACATAACCGATATTCACAAAACACATTCCTCCAAAAGCCAGACAAAGCATCCAGACTGTCTTTTTCTTAAATATCTCTTTGATGACATATCCAATAGAATGCCGTCTTTCTTCTTTATTCTCTTGAGGAGTATCTGCCATTCGGAAAAACAAATAGACACACAACAGCAAACCTCCTGCTCCAAACGTAAAGAAAGACATACGCCATCCGAAATGTTCTCCGATGTAAGCAGCAATAAACCCACTGGCAACAATTCCGACATATAAAGAAGTCTGGTGTATGGACATTGCCATTGCACGGGTTTTATGATGATACTGGCTAATCAATGATGTTGCGGCTGGATAATAGAAAGCTTCACCTCCTCCTGTTGTAACACCGCGTAATATAATTAGAGAGATCAGCCCGCCACTAAATCCGGTGCATAATGTCCCGATACTGAAAATCAGGATACTGATAAGAATAATCCATTTTCTCTTCAGAAAATCCCCCATATATCCGCCGAACGGGACCAAACAGCCATATACAACCGTAAATACAGAAGCAACAAGCCCCAATTGTATATCCGTCAAATGCAGATCCTCCTTTATCAAAGGGATCACCACATTAAAAATCTGCCGGTCACCTTGGTTCAGGAAATAGGCAACCCATAACATAATAATCAACTCCCACTTATAGGTAATACGTAGTCGTTTCATTTTACGAATAGTTTATCGAAGGTGTGACTTAAACCACACCTTCATATTTTTAATTTAATACCCCGGATTTTGATCTTTCGACGGATCAAGGGCCTCGTTATAATCGAATTCTGTTGTCGGAATCGGGAAAAGCATATGTTTCTCCGCCACATCTATACCTTTGATTTTCTTAATCCGGTCTTTTGCAATCCCCAATCTGCATAAGAAGAACCAACGCTTCATTTCATTCATGCACTCATAAGCTTGTTCTTTTATTAACAGATCCATGAATTTATCGACCGATCCATAATCCGCCAGCTTAAAATCGACCTCGGAAGGACTATTAGGATCATAGCCATACGCGCGGCGGTGGATACGATTCAGCATTTCCATAGCATCGATTGTAGGAGTGCCTGTTGCCTTTGTTATGGCTTCAGCATAAATAAACAAGACATCCGGGAAGCGGATTAACGGATTTGAATTACCTGATCCACTGCCACTCAAAGCATCCGGATCGTAAAACTTCGCCATCAAATAGGTATTATCTCCTAAACCAAAATCATGAAGCAACAAATTATAATCTTTCCGCAAGTCTTTTACATCCCATTCTGCTATCATCTGGTTTTCTGTTGTTGTATAAAGTCCGTACCAGCCACCAGCACCACACATCGGTTTTCCATTTATCAAAGCAGATGGATGTGCACAGAACATAACAAACTCCCAACCATTCTTCGTCGTATTGTCTTGCTTCAGATAAAATATTTCCTCCGTCGTATTAACGACTCCCGCTCCAAATATTTTTTCAAAATCACGGGAAGAAGAAACTGGAACCAGAGAATAGGCATTACTATCGATAACCTGCTTCGCAAACGTGGCTGCCTCCTGATATTTTTCTAATTGCAGATATACCTGAGCCAAGAGACTCCGGGCACTATTCTTACAGGGCGTTCCCACTAAACGGGCCTTATCAGGTCCATTTTCAGTAGCATACAATAAATCATTTACGATATAGGCATAAATATCATCTACGCTACTTTTTCCTAAATTATAGTCCGCCATATTTTCTTCAGTACGCAAAGGGCAGCTTCCGAAAGAACGTACCAAATAAAAATAACTTAAGGCGCGGATAAAACGCAATTCGCCTAAATAAGCGGCTTTCGATGTTTCAGACAAACCAGAAGCTTCCGGCAAACGGGAAATAGCAATATTACAATCTCGGATTGCTTTATAAAGGCTGGCCCAAACCATGTTTGCACGAGTCTGGTTCTGCGTATTCAGACCTTCATAATCACTATTTGCCTCCCAACTGCCACGTCCATAAGCATAATCGGCAAAGCATTCCAACAGTCCCGGATAGCTCATCGCAAATCCGCTTCTGAATTTTGCTAAAGGAGCAAGCACAGCCGCATCAGCCTCCTCTTCCGTATTATAAAATGTTTCTGCTGCCACTGCTTTAGGATGTTCTTCCAACCAATCGGAGCAGGAAGTAAAAAAGATGGCTACAACAACCAGTAAAAATAATATTCTCTTCATAACATACTCTTTTTAAGGATTTAACTAAAATTGGACTTTTGCGCCAAACGTTACACTTTTTACATTCGGATAGGTCAGATAGTCCAGACCGGAGTTTACACCGCCGCCCCATGAACTAACTTCCGGATCACGTCCCGAATAACTTGTAATAGTCAGGATATTCTGGGCACTTACATAAACCTTTACGCCTTTCAACCAACTACCTACAGCCCATTTCGATACGGGCAAATTATACCCTAACGAGATATTTTTCAACCGCAAGTACGAACCATTCTCGACATATCGGTCGGAATAGTTCATATTCAATTTACGCGTAACTTTAGGATATTTAGCCGCCATATTCTGAGCCTCAGTATTATTAGAGCTCCAATGACTATATAGTACATCTCTTTTCAGGTTCAGTCCCATACCCTGATCCAAGTTTGCGGTCTCGGCAACATTAAAGACGTCATTACCCTGACTCCCCTGGAAGAAGAAAGAAAATTCAAAATCTTTAAAACGGATATCAGAATTAAGGCCATATGTAAAGTCGGGATTCGGATCACCTGTGATAAATTTATCATCATTATTCAAGACACCATTTCCATCACGGTCTACATATTTCAAATTACCATCTTCATCATACCCGTCTTCCTTATAGGTATAAAAAACGCCTAAAGGCTCACCTTCACGAACCAGATTTATAAAATCTTCAATGTAAGACAATCCTACACGGCTACCATAAACATCTTTGCCTCCGTACAATTTCACAACCTTATTACGGTTAAGTGCAAAATTGGCAGACAAAGTCCACGAAAAATCTTTTGTTTGGAAAACTTCACCTTCTACCAAAAGCTCTATACCCTTATTACTCATTTTGCCAATATTCTTGATCGTTGTATCATAACCGGTAGAAGCCGGCAAAGCTACCGAGTTCAGCAAATCTCTTGTCATCTTTTGATAATAATCGGCAGTAACGCGCAGCCTGGAATTGAACAAACTCAAATCAACGCCGACATTCCACTGAGCAGTCGTCTCCCATTTCAGATCAGAAGGTAATGTCGTACTGGCGGCATAATAAGTCGAAACGCCACCATTCACTGGAGCTTTTCCCTGGCTCAACATATTCAGTGTTGCATAAGAGTTAATAGCTGTAGAACCGGTTTCACCATAACCAACACGCACTTTCAAATCTGACAATTGTTCAACATCTTTCAGAAAACCTTCATCCGAAATACGCCATGCGAGTGCTGCAGAAGGAAAATATCCCCACTTGTTACCTTCGCTATACCGGGAAGAACCGTCCGCACGAAAACTGACTGTGGCAATATATTTGCCTTTGTAAGAATAGTTGGCACGAGCCAAATAAGACATCAATACCCATTTTGAATAACTTGTCCCCGGTGTTCCAAATGCAGAAGCAGCCCCCAATTGATCACTTTCAGGCACATCACTAATGAAACCGCTTCCACTAACGCTCATGGAGCGTCCTTCATATTGCTGGTAAGTAAAACCACCCGTAAAATCCAAGCGGTGGTCTTCAGCAATCGTTATATTATAATTGGCAATATTTTCATTAATAATCGTGGTTTCCGTATTTTGGCTGACAGATGCGCTATTCGAACCATACAAATATTTGGATGTCGTATATGAATCGGTTCGATAATCCAGGTTTTCAACGCCGATAGAAGCTTTCAACGATAAACCCTTTATGGGTTTATAAGTTAATGCTGCATTCGTATTTATCAAGTTCGCTTTCACCTTTGAACGCTGTTCGTTTATAACATTCAGAGGATTATATAAGGCATTCGACATAAAGGGATAAGACAACATGATATTGTTATAGCTTCCGTCTTCATTGTAAGGAGAGACAGACGGAGGAGCGGAAATGGCAGCTCCAATAACAGAACTTCCTCGATTACCGCCACTACTGTTTTGCTGATCTTTAGTAGTTCGGGCATACGCCATGATCAGAGCCACATCGAATTTATCATTTATTTTATGATTAATATTTCCTCTTAAGTTATACTTATTATAACTGCTTGGCTTGATAATACCGTCGCGCAACATCATGGAACCACTGACCAAGATCTGAGTTTTTTCATTACCTCCGCTAATCGTCAAGTTATGATTCTGGATCGGCGCATCCTTATACACCAAATCCTGCCAATCTACACCTTTCCCGAAAGCGGCAACCTGCTCAGCGGTAAAATACTCTTTCCCGACATCATTTAATTGCTGCTCATTTACAATCTGTGCCCATTCAGTAGCATCCATCATATCCATCTTCTTTATCAAAGACTGAATGCCATAACTGCCGTCATACGTGACAGAGGTAGCCCCTGTTTTCCCTTTTTTAGTTGTAATCAATATAACTCCATTTGCACCACGAGAACCATAAATAGCCGTAGCAGAAGCATCTTTCAATACTTCGACCGATTCGATATCCTGGCTATTAATGGAAGAAGGATTTACAGGCATCCCATCTACAACATATAAAGGATCGTTACCACCTCTAATCGAATTAGTTCCACGGACACGAATCGTAAAATTTCCTTCGGGCGATCCCGTATTTGTGGTAATCACAACACCTGGAACACGTCCCTGCAAGGCCTGAATCGGATTTGGAACCGTTATGGCTTGCATATCCTCCGCTTTTACCTGAGTCAATGATCCTGTCAAGTCTCGCTTTCGCATTGTACCATAGCCGATTACCACTACTTCCTCCAAAGCTTCCATGTCTTCCGACAAAGCAACATTGAGGACAGATTGGCCTTTTACTGAAATTTCTTGGGTAACATAACCGATATAAGAAAAAATCAAAGAAGAAGATTCGGGAACAGACAAAGAGTAATTTCCATTCAAATCCGAAATAGTACCAGATTCAGATGAACCTTTCAAAACAACATTCACACCAACTAAAGGTTCTCTCGTTTTAGCATCTGTAATTCTCCCTTTTACAGCATGCTGAGCAAAAACCGAGACACTGCCAAAGAATAGCAACATCCATAACAAAAAACTCTGCCGATTTTTCATAAGACATGAATTAAGTTTAACTTGATATTTATTATTGTAAAACTAAATTTTACAATGCAATATTAAATACAACTATATAAAACACAAAATGTTTTTGTAGAAAAATAAGCATTTATGCTCTTAAACATACAAATACACTGCTATTTAAAGTAAAAAGCTAAATATATTCGCGATATCACAATTCAATTAAAACAAAATCATATTTTACAATATAAAAATAACACAAAGAAAATAGAAGAGGAAACATATAGCTGGGAAGGCAACTTTTCACCATGAAAGCGAAGACAATAGAAAGTTATCCGGAATGAAAATAAGGAAAGAAACAGATGAGCAAAATAGAAATCTGATTCATTATAAATTAAAATAGGACGAATCCGGTCGAATGCTCACAATAAAGACTTTCATAAATCTATTTTAATGCTATATTTTTTGTAGTTTTGCAAATAAGCTTACTAATTGTCAGTTATATAATCAGATTACAAGAAACAAAAAACGAAAGAAGTATGATACAAGTTATAAATAGAGCCTTGAATATTCTCGAAATATTAGCACAAGAGCCAGACAAAGAGTTCGGATTATCCGAAATCGCTACTGCAGTAGAATTGAATGCGGGAACCTGTGCCAATATTCTAAAAACGCTTGTATATCGCAACTATGTAGAACAATCCGGCATAAAGAAAGGATACAAGTTAGGATACATGGTTTATCAGCTCACGCGCGACAATTCTTATAATACGGAACTCGTCAATGCATCAAAAATCGCAATGGATAATCTACGTGACAGCATCAATGAGACAGTAATACTATCTGTGATAAAAGGCGACAAAAGAATTTTGCTAAACGAATCTCAATGCACACATGAAATCCAGGTTCGTACAACCAACGAATCTTCCGTATACAGAGCCACGACAGGCAGAATGATCCTGGCGCATTATTCGCCTAAGGAATTAAACGATTTTATCGACAAAGTCGGATTGCCGACAGAGGAAGAATGGCCGGAAGTCAAAACAAAGTCCGAACTGATCCAATTGCTAAACGATATACGGACTAATAATGTCGAACTGTCATGGAATAAAAACCATGTAGTAGGTTTAGCCACTCCTATCCTGAAAAAAGGGAAAGTTATCGCAAGTCTTGGAATCTATCTGCCGGACATACGTTTCGGCAAATCGGAAAAGAATAACATCATAAAGCAGTTGAAAAAGACTACTGACATTATCAATGAAAAGATCAATGTGATAACCAAATAACACGATACGATTTGATGTTTATATCTTCAACCGATTCTCTTATAGATATCCTTTTAATTCATATCTTTGTCATCGAATAGTAAAGTTTGGAATTATGATTAAGAAGAATATACTCGGTTTATTATTTCTGCTGTCCGCACTCTGTTTGTTCAACAGTTGCGAGGATGATCCGTACTATGATGATTACGGTTGGGCGACCGATGCATTATGCAATAATACTTGGGTTGATTTTTATTTCAATAGCAACGGGGACAAATGCGAGCAACGGCTTGACTTCTATAATGATCACACGGGAGAGGATTTTACAATTATCTATTACCCCAACGGTATGACCGACAATCTGAAAACAAGTTTTTACTGGGACTGGGAAAACGATTATTTCGATTCTTTTTATGTCGAATATGCAAACAGGACTGATTATTACGAGGACGTTCGAATAAGCAACGGATATTTAAAGTGCCTCCTCAATGGAGACCGGGTTACATTCGAACCATTTTACTGGTAACAAAAAAGGCAATCGTTGCAGATTGCCTTTTTGTTGTAGCTCCGCCGAGAATCGAACTCGGATCTAAAGTTTAGGAAACTTCTATTCTATCCGTTGAACTACAGAGCCGTTTTTTGTAATAAGTGGGGCAAAAGTATAACCTTTTCTGCAAACTGGCAAGTATTTAAAGGGGCAATATGCTAATCGAACAGACTTTGCATGACAGACAAGGACTTTATTTCGGGAAAATCCGGTAAATGCAACCGGTAATATTCGAGAATACGGCTTATGACACTCACACGATCTTGACGGGAAAAAGAATATAACGACATATTCTCGAAGCTGATCTTCAACAACCGGGCAAAGACCGCACTCTCCTGCCGGTTCAGATAATGGCGGTGCATCGGTATACGATCGACAAACACACCGTTCAACATATCGAAACAGGAGCCTGCCACATACGAATCGACATTCGGGTATATCCCCAGATAATACAAGAGCCGCAGCAGAAATACCAAATGAAAATTCGCGACTCCCTTATCCGAAAGCTCCAACAACTGTATCGACTCGGACAAATACTCGAAAAGGCGCGGGTCCGGCTCCGTCTCCTTCACCACACGGAAAAGGACTTCGGAAAGGAAAAGCGCAAGTACATTTTTTACCGGATTACAAAACACTTCCGTCAGCGGATAACAGAGTTTCGTTTCACGGATACGATGCAAATCCCGCTTATTCAGATGCTCCACCTCCATCTCCACGACCGAAAGAGGCATAAACAACGCCTTCGAGACAGAAGATCTCTTTCCGCGGGTACGGGCAACCAGATAAGAAGCACGTCCGAAAGCCTCCGTGTACATATATATAATAGAGTACTTATCATTATATGGAATGGAATGCAGGACAATCCCGCGCGTTTTACACAACATATCACTGAATTTTGGAAAGCAAAGTTACAACATTTTCCTTTTCCGTCTTGTTTTATGATATAACAAACTACTAAATTATAAAGAACATATAAACATGCAAGAACTCACGCTTACAACCCCGTCACTGCTGTTTTCGGCAGTATCGCTTATCTTGTTGGCCTATACAAACCGGTTCATCTCGTATGCAAGCCTCGTACGGACATTGAAAGAGAAACATCAACAGACACACGATCCGAAAGACGTCGCCCAGATAGCCAACCTCAGGAGGCGGTTATACCTGACACGTTCCATGCAGATATTAGGGTTGCTCAGCCTGCTCTTTTGCGTGGTTTCGATGTTTTTCATCTACATTTCCTGGCAAATCATAGCCGCCTGGATATTCGGTATAGGGTTGCTCCTGCTGGCTGCTTCGTTATGCGTATGTATCTGGGAAATAAACATTTCCGTCAACGCATTAGAGATACACCTACAGGATATGAGTTCCAAATAGATGTTAAATGCGACAGATGTGAAAGATTTTTCTTTCAAATATTTTGTCAGTTTAAAGAGAACATCTATCTTTGCACTCGCAATCGGGAAATCAACAATCCCAGAGAGCTGAAAGCAAGAGCTTTGACATGATGGCCCGTTCGTCTATCGGTTAGGACGCAAGATTTTCATTCTTGAAAGGGGGGTTCGATTCCCCCACGGGCTACAATAAACAGGATTAAAGAATAAATAAAGAGAATAGCTAAGAAATGGCAAATCACAAGTCATCAATTAAGAGAATCAGACAGACCAACGCAAAACGTCTGCATAACAGATATTATGCTAAGACTGCAAGAAATGCAATGAGAGTTTTGCGCGCTACTGAAGACAAGAACGAAGCTCAGGTTCTGTTCCCGAAGGTGTGCTCTATGTTGGACAAGCTTGCTAAAAAGCACATTATTCACAAGAATAAGGCTGGCAACTTGAAATCCAAATTGGCAAAGCACGTTAACGCACTTGCAAAATAAGGTATTATACTTTATATAGTATAAAGCCGGACTGGTTAGCCCGGCTTTTTTAAACCTGACGGCCCGTTCGTCTATCGGTTAGGACGCAAGATTTTCATTCTTGAAAGGGGGGTTCGATTCCCCCACGGGCTACCTTTTTAAAAGAGACAAAGTTTGACTTTGTCTCTTTTTTTATTATACTCCTCCATTTGACTATTTTCACACTCTCTATACCTTCTAAGTTAATTATTTTCACTATATTTGTTAGCTTTTTTACACAGACAGATAATTATAGATTTTAAACGATAAAGACTCATGAGTGAAGAAATTAAGAATACTTCCACAGAGTACTCTGCGGATAGTATTCAGGTACTTGAAGGGTTAGAGGCAGTGCGTAAAAGACCGTCCATGTATATTGGCGATACCAGCGAGAAAGGTCTCCACCATTTAGTATACGAAGTTGTTGACAACTCTATTGACGAGGCACTGGCCGGATTTTGTACCCAAGTTGACGTAGTGATAAACGAAGATAACTCCATCTCTGTTACGGATGATGGCCGTGGTATTCCGGTAGATATTCATGAGAAAGAAGGCGTGTCAGCGCTTGAAGTCGTCTTGACCGTGCTCCACGCGGGAGGTAAATTCGATAAAGGCTCTTACAAGGTTTCAGGAGGTTTGCACGGCGTGGGTGTATCTTGCGTGAACGCCCTTTCCACTTACCTGAGAGCAGAAGTCCGCCGCGACGGGAAGATCCACATGCAGGAATTCTCCTGCGGCAAGCCGCTTCATTCCATCGAAGTGATCGGCGAGACAGACGTGACCGGTACAACTATCCTGTTCAAACCGGACGCAAGTATTTTCTCCGTAACCGAGTACAAGTATGAGATCCTGGCTACACGCTTGCGCGAGTTGGCGTTCCTGAATGCCGGTATCACACTTAGCCTGACGGACAAACGTGTCGTAAAGGAAGACGGCAACTTCAAGTCTGAAATATTCCATTCCGAGGAAGGTTTGAAAGAATTTGTCCGTTATATCGACCGCTCCAAAGAACAGTTGATTCCCGACGTGATCCATATCGTAACCGAAAAGCAGGGCATTCCGGTTGAAGTCGCCATGACTTACAACACATCATTCAACGAAAGCGTATTTTCGTATGTAAACGATATCAACACCATAGAAGGGGGTACGCACCTGGCCGGTTTCCGCCGGGGTTTGACTCGTACGCTGAAAAAATATGCAGACGACTCCAAGCTGCTGGAAAAAGCAAAGGTGGAAATTTCCGGTGATGACTTCCGCGAAGGCCTGACAGCGGTTATCTCCATCAAGGTGGCGGAACCGCAGTTCGAAGGACAGACCAAGACGAAGTTAGGAAACAACGAGGTGACCGGTGCCGTAGACCAGGCCATTGGCGAAGCATTAGGCTACTACTTAGAAGAACATCCGAAGGAAGCCAAGACAATCGTCGACAAAGTGATCCTGGCAGCCCAGGCACGCCAGGCAGCCCGTAAGGCTCGCGAACTGGTACAGCGCAAATCGCCGATGACAGGCGGCGGGCTTCCCGGCAAGCTGGCCGACTGCTCCTCTAAAGATGCCGCACTTTGCGAACTGTTCCTTGTCGAAGGGGACTCTGCAGGCGGTACGGCCAAGCAGGGACGCGACCGTAACTTCCAAGCAATCCTGCCGCTCCGCGGTAAGATCCTGAATGTGGAGAAGGCAATGGATCATAAGATCTTCGAAAGCGAAGAAATCCAGAACATCTTCCGCGCAATGGGTGTGACCATCGGCACGGAAGAAGATCCGAAAGAGCTGAACCTGAGCAAGCTGCGCTATCACAAGGTGATTATCATGACCGATGCCGATGTGGACGGAAGCCACATTGCCACCTTGATCCTTACCTTCTTCTTCCGTCGCATGCGCGCGCTGATCGAAAACGGATATGTCTATCTGGCCACTCCTCCCCTCTACCTGTGCAAGAAAGGTAAAGTGGAAGAATATTGCTGGACCGACCAACAACGCCAGGCATTCATCGACAAGTTCGGTGGCGGTAACGAAAACCAGATTCACACACAGCGATACAAAGGTTTGGGAGAAATGAACGACCACCAGTTGTGGGATACGACCATGAACCCGGATAACCGTACGCTGAAACAGATCACGATCGACAGTGCCGCCGAAGCAGACCAGGTATTCTCCATGCTGATGGGTGAAGACGTTGGCCCGCGCCGCGAGTTCATCGAGGAAAATGCTACATACGCAAATATCGACGCGTAAGTTAATTTTCAATTTTCAATTTATAATTTTCAATTATGAAAGTCCGTCGTCCGAATTTAGAGGCCCTCTACAGGGAAGTTGATCATTACATTCCGAAAAAAGAAAGTCTTCAACCTCCCCGCATAGGAATATCCGCCAATCGGAAAGACGGACTTTCCTGTATAGCAGAGACCTACGTGCAGGCAGTGTTGAAAGCCGGCGGCGCTCCGGTCTTGATTCCGGTCATCACGGATATCGAGGCGTTGACGGCGATCGTGAACGGGTTGGACGGACTGGTCATGAGCGGCGGTGGCGACATCAACCCGCTTTACATGCAGGAAGAACCGATTCCCGCCCTGCAGGATGTGGATACCTACCGGGATGAATATGATCTGATATTGCTCCGCTTAGCGACCAACCGCCAGTTGCCCGTCATGGGGATATGCCGCGGCCACCAGATACTGAACGTCGCATTCGGCGGCGGCGTATATCAGGATATCCATACCCAGCACAATCAAAAGCTACTGAAACACAGCCAGACGCTTCCCCGCGAACAGGCTTCCCATTCCGTCACGCTGGACGAAGGGCCCTCGAAGCTCCGCACCATGCTGGACGGTGAAAAAGAACTTTTGGTCAACTCCTTCCATCATCAGGCAATCAAAGAGCCGGCTCCCGAATTTATCGCTACGGCAACAGCGCCCGACGGGATCAACGAAGCGATGGAACATCCGGAAAAAGAAATATTCAGCGTCCAATGGCATCCCGAAGCGATGGCTGCTAACGACGATGAACAGATGTCGAAACTTTTCAAGCATCACGTCGAAGCGTCCCGCCTGTTCAAAGAGGCTAAACGCATCCATCACCGCAACGTGACGCTCGACTCCCATACCGACACCCCGATGATCTTTCCGGGTGAATTTAACATCGGGCTGAAAGAGGGCGGGAAGGTCAATCTTCCTTTTATGGAAGAAGGGCTGATAGATGCAGCCATCATGGTTGCCTACATCCCGCAGGGACCGAGAGACGAGGTTTCTTTATTGAAAGCAACCGACTTCGCCATGAACCGCTTGCAGGAAATACACCGGCAGATGGAACTGAACCGCTCGCGTATGTGCATCGCCTACACGCCGCAGGAAGTCCACGTGCTGAAAGCTGCCGGAAAGAAAGCGATCATGTTAGGTGTGGAAAACGGATATGCGATAGGCAAGGATATCGAGAATATCGCCCGTTTCCGGAAAATGGGAGTTTCTTATATTACCCTCTGCCACAACGGGAGCAACGATATATGCGACTCGGCAAGAGGCGACGCGGAATGGAACGGCCTCAGCCCCTTCGGTAAAGAAGTCGTCCGAAAAATGAATGAGGCAGGTGTACTGGTCGATATCTCGCATGCGGCAGAAAGCACGTTCTACGACGCACTTGAAACAAGCGCCTATCCGATCATTGCCTCCCACTCTTCCGCCCGTGCCCTTTGCAACCATCCGCGCAACCTGACGGACGAGCAACTGAAAGCGCTCGCCGGGCAAGGCGGGGTAGCACAGATATGCCTGTATAAAGGTTTTATCAACGAGGATGAAGAAAAAGCATCTTTGAGCGATGCGATCCGCCATATCAACCATATCGTAGACCTGATCGGGATCAACCATGTCGGGATCGGTTCCGACTTTGACGGTGACGGCGAACTGATCGGCTGCCGGGCAAGCAACGAATTGATAAACATCACGATGCGCCTTTTAAAAGAAGGATATACGGAAAATGATATAGCTAAAATATGGGGAGGCAACCTGTTACGCGTAATGAACAAAGCGCAATCCGCCCCTGATAATTCCCTATAAACGACAAGATATGACTAAACTGATTTTATTATTATTATCTATGGCCTTGTTTTCATGCGGCCAGAAAGGAGCCGGCGAAACAACGGCTACCGTCACGGAAGTAAAGAAAGCCCCGGCTACAGCCGCTCCATCTTTCGATGCGGATAGCGCCTATGCTTATATCGACAAACAAGTTTCATTCGGTTACCGCATCCCGAACACGCCGGCCCACAAGGCTTGCGGAGATTATCTGGCATCCGAGCTGAAACGCTTCGGGGCACAAGTCTATGAACAGGAAGCGACACTCAAGGCATACGACGGGACCCCGTTGGAATCGCGTAACATCATCGGTTCCTTCAACCCCGATAAAGATAAACGCATCTTGCTTTTCGCTCATTGGGACACACGCCCTTATTCGGACCATGATCCCGACCCTGCCAATCACAAGAAACCGCTGGATGGCGCCGATGACGGGGCAAGCGGCGTAGGCGCCCTGCTGGAGATCGCCCGCCAGATGGGGATGAAAGCTCCCGACGTAGGGGTGGACATCATCTTCTTCGATGCTGAAGATTACGGAGTGCCCGAATTCGCAAAAGAGAAATATGGCGACAGCAGCAATACCTGGTGTCTCGGTAGCCGCTTCTGGGGAAAGAACCCGCATAAACCGGGCTACAAGGCCGAGTTCGGCATCCTGCTCGACATGGTCGGAGCCAAAGATGCAGTCTTCTATAAAGAATATATCTCCATGAAGTATGCCGCCCGCTACGTGGACGAGGTATGGGAAGCGGCCCGCAACTTAGGATATGGCAAATATTTTATCAATGCGAACGGCGGAGGTGTGACAGACGATCATGAAGCAGTCATCGAAGAAACCGGCATCCCCTGTCTGGACATTATCAACTATGACCCGAACTCGAACAAAGGTTTCCGCGACCATTGGCATACGCAGAACGACAACATGAGCAATATTGACAAAAACGTACTGAAAGCCGTCGGCCAGACAGTACTCGAAGTTGTATATAACAGATAAAAGATAGGAAACAATGACAATTAATGAACTTCAGGACAACGTCATCGAAGAGTTTGCAGATTTCGACGACTGGATGGACAAGTATGCGTTACTGATAGACTTGGGTAACTCGCTTCCCCCTTTGGAGGAAAAGTATAAAACAGAAAGCAACCTGATCGAAGGTTGCCAGAGCCGTGTCTGGCTACAGGCGGATTATGTGGATGGCAAGATCCTGTTCAAAGGCGAGAGCGACGCGGTAATCGTAAAGGGCATCGTCTCTTTGCTGATCAACATCATCTCCGGCCATACTCCGCAGGAAATACTCGATGCCGACCTTTACTTCATTGAAAAGATCGGCCTGAAAGAGCACCTCAGCCCTACCCGCTCGAATGGCCTGGTGGCTATGGTCAAGCAGATGCGCATGTACGCACTGGCATTCCGCACCAAGGAACAAGGATAATCGAATCATATATGTTTAAAAAGCGATGCCTGCCTCTTTCCAAAAAGGCAGGCATCGCTTTCCAAAAAGGTAAGCACCGCTTTCGAAAAAAGTAAGCACCTTTCGAGAGACAGCCTATACCCTTTTCACCAATAGGATATAGGCTATAATTTTTAGCCCTAAGGCTATATTTTATAGGAAAGGAGCCGATAAATACCGCCCCTCACCCACTTTTAAAAAAGACAAACAGGGTTCACACCTCTTGTAACGCAATAAACACCAGCGACTTACTGTGAACCCTGTGAATGCTGGCTTCTTTTTGAACAGCTTACCCGGAAAAGAAGCCCAGCATTCACAGGGTTCACAATAACACACTGATACCGTATGACTTATACAGCGTGAACCCCAAATTATAAAAACGACCTTCTTCCCATTAATAACATTTAACTGGAAGATTCCTAATGCGCTTACGAATCTTTAGTAGATTTGCAAACATGCAAGAATAAACAGAAATTCAAAATAATGATCATACCATGAAAAAAACAAATACATTTTTAGCAATCCTCCTGCTTATGATGGCTGCCTGCGGAGAAGGTAACAAACAAGCAACAGAAATCATCACGGTAGACGTAAGCGCCAACTATCCCGAAAAAGAGTTGATCCTTCAGGATATTATGGATGTGGAATATGTCCCATTGGAAACCACCGACGAATTTATCACCAAAGGCGTAGTAAAAGCTATCGGCAAAGAAATCCTGCTAATTACAAATCAAGGCAACGACGGGGATATTCTTGTCTTTGACAGGAAGACAGGTAAAGGCATAAGGAAAATCAACCGTAAGGGACAGGGCGGCGAAGAATATTCATATCCCTACTACATTACTTTGGATGAAGATAAAAAGGAAATGTTTGTCGCAGACTATGCAACCCGGAAAATACTGGTGTACGACCTGTCGGGAAACTTTAAGAGAAGTTTCAAATATACGGACACCAGCTACTACAACGACCTGTTCGATTATGACCGGGACCACTTGATCACTTATAAAAATTATCCGGCACTTCAAGAGAACGATAAGGCATGTCATATACTTATTTCCAAGCAAGACGGCAGCGTCGCCCGTGAAATCCGCACACCTTTCAAAGAACTGGAAACACCTATTGTAACAAAGGATGAATTCATTGTGTCGCCGGAGTTTCACCAGACCTATCCGGATCATACGGATTGGTTGCTTGTGAACACGTCTTCCGATACCATATACCGTTATTCGGCGGATGGCAGCATAAGCCCCTCTGTCGTAAGAACTCCTTCCATACATGCAATGGAAACGAAAGTATTCCTTTTCCCAACCGTCATGGCCGACCGTTATTATTTTATGCGAACCATGAAGAAAGAGGTGGACTTCAAAACGTTCAAAGGATTTCCAAGTACGGATTTAGTTTACGACAAGCAAGAAAAGGCTTTATTCGAATATACCCTTTACAATGCCGATTACTCGAACAAGCAACAAGTATCGTTGGGATTAAGTTTTAATGGCATTGTCAATCATGAAATCGCTACCTGCCAGTCTTTAGAAGCCGCAAGCCTTATCGAAGCCCATGAGAAAGGGCAACTAAAAGGCAGGCTGAAAGAAATCGCCGCCGGACTGGACGAAGAATCGAATGCCGTAATCATGTTGGTAAAATACAGGAAAAAGTAACTCCAAGCCCGCAATCTTTCGTCTATTAACAACGTTTAACCAGAGAAATGCCTCGCTTCTACTTAATTTAAATAGATTTGTGTACAAATAGTAGATTGTTATTCAATAAAATAAAAACGGTCTTCCTATCTAAAGTCTTATAAACATCTTAAATCTATATGTATGAAAAACGTATATTTCATTTTAATCATGCTTCTGCTCGTGATGGCAGGATGCGGAGAGAGCAAGCCGCCGACAGATGATCTTATCACTGTCGATGTCACCGCCAATTACCCGAAAAAAGAACTGGTTCTTCAGGACTTTATGGATGTCGAATACATTCCGTTGGAAACAAGTAGCGAATTTATTACAATGGGGTGGCTGCATGCCGTCGGAAAGAAAGTCATAGTAGTCAGAAACAGAAATCGTAATACCGACGGAGACATCTTTATCTTCGACAGAAGCGGTAAAGGTGTGAAAAAGATCAACCGCTTAGGTCAAGGCAATGAAGAATATCAATTCCTTTTGGGGATCACTTTAGATGAAGACAACAATGAAATCTTCGTCAATGACCACTGGAGAAGAAAGATAATGGTGTATGACCTGTCCGGTAATTTCAAACGGAGTTTCGATCATAAGCAAGGCTGGTATGGTATGGATATATATAACTTCGACCGGGACAATCTCATTTGCCGTATCAACGGTATCAATGACGATGAAAAACCATTAGTGGTCGTATCCAAACAGGACGGAAATATAACAAAGGAGATTTCAATCCCTTATGATAAGAAAATTTCATCATTGGTCTTTTCGGCAGACAGCAGCTATGTAATGCCAATCCGTAACCGTACATTGGTTCCTCATCGCGTCGATAGCTGGATGCTTATGTACGATCCTTCCGATACGATATATAAGCTCCGGACTGATTACAGTTTGACTCCTCTTATTGCCCGTACTCCTCCCATAAGTTCAATGAATCCCCGCATATTCCTGTATCCGGCAGTCATAACCGATCGTTATTATTTCATGCAAACCGTAAAGGCCGAATGGGATTGGGTAGCCAACACCGGACATAAACGAACCGATCTGATGTATGATAAACAAGAAAATGCCCTATTTGAATATGTGGTACACAATGCCGACTTCCCCACCGAACAACCTTTTAGCATGATGGTATCGGAAGTCACATTTGGAAACGATGAAATCGCACTTGTGCAAAAATTAGAGGCATACGAACTTGTTGAAGCATACCAAAAAGGAAAACTGAAAGGCAAATTGAAAGAAATCGCCGCCGGATTAGAGGAAGATTCGAATCCGGTGCTTATGTTGATAAAATACAAGAAATAACATTTCGCCCTGTTCAGAACTGCAATTCCAACTGTTCCGGCAGTAAAGTAAATGTTTTGCGATGATAGGGGGTTATCCCGCATTCCCGGATGGCCATGCGATGGGCTTTTGTGGGATAGCCTTTGTTTTCTTTCCAATGATAGGCCGGATATTCCTGGTCGAGACTGTCCATATAATCGTCACGATAGGTTTTTGCCAGGATGGAAGCGGCGGCGATACTCAGATATTTGCCATCCCCTTTTACGACTGTCGTATGTTTGATATCGGGATAAGGAGTGAAACGATTGCCGTCGATCAGCAGATGATCCGGTTTTACCTTTAGCTGCTCGATAGCCCGGTGCATGGCAAGGAAAGAGGCTTTCAGGATATTGATCTTATCGATTTCTTCAGCAGTGACAATACCGACAGCCCAGGCAATCGCTTCCCGCTCGATAACCGGACGGAGCGCATACCGCTTTTTCTCGCTTAACTGCTTGCTGTCATTCAAATCTTCATTATAAAAATCGGGAGGAAGGATTACAGCTGCGGCATAAACCGAACCGGCCAGACATCCACGGCCGGCCTCATCACATCCGGCTTCTACACGATTTGCTTCTAAGTAGGGTAGTAACATTATCAATCAACTTTTTTTATCAAATCCATCAAAAGATAAGGATCTTGTCTACAGTCCCATAACAGATGGACAAATATATAATTTTCTTCGATCGTATAAAGTATCTTATTATGCTTAATAACGAGATAACGGTAAACTAAAGGCTCTTCTTCCAAAAGCAACTCCACAGCCCCCATATTAGGAAATAATTTCAAAAGGAATACTTTTTTCTCAATCTCATTTTTAACACGAAAAGCAATTCGTTTACCAAAAGTCACTTTTAAATAATAGATCAAGTCAGCCACTTGCTGCTTGAAAAGCCTGCTCGATCGGATTTCCATTAACGAAAAGATTGAAAAAAATCACGCATTTCCTGTTCGGAAACGTAAATTCCATTTTCTTTATCCCGGTTTGTCTCCTTCAACATCTCTTTTACCTCTTCCAAGGTGAAACAATTCGGACGTTTAAGTTCCTGCTTTTCTATCTTAATTAATTTACGGGCAAGAGCTTCCATATAAGATATAGCTTCCTCGCTGTTGAAAGCTTGCAAAATATCCAACACCCGGTTTTTACGTTCTTGTAATTCTAATGCAGTCATAAGACATCTGAATTTTGATACAGTACAAAAGTAACACTCTTACGGAACATAAGCTAATGAATCTCAGTCTTTCTTTTCATCATCCAGGGACGAAGGATGAAATAAGAGAAGAGGGTTGCAAGGATGACACCGCAAATGTTTGCAAGGAAATCGAACCAATCGCCACCCCGGTATGTGGTACAGTATTGTTGCAGAAGCTCGATTGCGCCACTCATCAAGATCGGGCATAAAACAGCTCCGATCCAGGCATGCCACAATACTTCGTCGTATTTGCGATGGTTGCGCAGGAACTCAAGCCACAGCATACCGGATAGGCCGGCGTACATACAGATATGGGCAACTTTGTCTATTCCCACAATCTTGCTCACCTCCAGCGTAGGCGGTTTGAAGAATGAGAGATAGATCACCACTGCGATAATCGTCAGCGAGACCGGGTATTTCTTCAGATAATATAACATCGCAATGGTTATTCCGGATACATTCAGAACATTTTCCGCACCCGTTCGATACCGGCGGCAAAAACGTCTATTTCTTCTTTTGTATTATAGAACGAGAAGGAGGCACGAACCGTACCCTCGATACCCAGATCCTGCATCAGCGGCTGGGCACAATGATGTCCGGTGCGGACAGCGATACCCAGACGATCCAGCAGCATCCCCATATCATAATGATGGATATTGCCCACCAGGAAAGAGAGCACCGCACCCTTATGGGCCGCCTGACCGAAAATGCGCATTCCGTCAATAGCACTCAGCTTGCCGGTTGCGTAACAAAGCAGTTCGTCTTCGTAAGCGGCAATATTATCCATTCCCAAACGGTCTACATACCGTAAGGCTTCCGCAAGTGCGGTACTGCCGATATAGTCGGGTGTGCCTGCCTCAAACTTAAAAGGCAGTTCGTTGAAAGTAGTCTTTTCGAAGGAAACGGAAGCAATCATCTCCCCCCCTCCCTGATACGGCGGCAACTTGTCCAGCCACTCTTCCTTGCCATACAGCACACCGATGCCGGTAGGGCCGTAAACCTTATGGCCGGAGAACACATAGAACTCGGCATCCAGATCCTGCACATCCACACTCAGATGGGGAACAGCCTGCGCCCCGTCGATCAGTACCGGGACCTCGTGATTATGCGCCTCTTCGACGATCTCCTTTACCGGATTGATCGTACCGAGCACATTCGACACATGCGTAACCGAAACCAGTTTCGTCCGTTCCGAAAAAAGACTGCGGAACGTGTCCATGCACAATTCTCCCTTTTCATTCATCGGAATCACTTTCAGCGTGATCCCTTTGCGGGCAGCCTGTATCTGCCAGGGAACGATATTGGAGTGGTGCTCCATCACCGAAACGATCACCTCATCGCCTGCCGACAAACACTCGTCGGTAAAACTGGACGCGATCAGGTTGATCGCCTCTGTCGTCCCGCGCGTGAAAATAATCTCGTTGGACGAGCGGGCATTCAGGAATTGCTGCACGGTCTTGCGCGCTTCTTCATGCGCTTCGGTAGCCGCCTGACTCAGGAAATGAACGCCACGGTGGATATTGGCATTCACATTAAAGTAACCGCTGTCTATCTTCTCCACCACACAGCGCGGCTTCTGGGTAGTCGCCCCATTGTCAAAGTAAATAAGCGGCTTATCGTATATCTTTTGGCCCAGAATAGGAAAATCTTTCCGAATGGATTGTACATCTAACATGGCTGTCTCTATTTAACTTAATAACAAAGGTCAAAGATAGTATGTTTAACAGTAAAATATACTATTCATACAGATTATAAGCTAAAAGTTTTGTTTGTACTAATCAAATTTATACTTTTGTTTCAAACGGGAATACTCTTAGGTATGAAGACAACAACAGAATATATTGAATTGATAAGGTCTTGTAGCCAGAAACAGTCTGCTGCAAATAGAAAATGCCATCTTGAAAATAGAAGAGAGGGCCAGTTCATTTCACTCTGCCGATGACTTTTTAAAAACTCCATTCGGAATGGCCATGCTTGATGCCATTTGTATGCAATTCATTGCTATAGGGGAAAGCCTTAAAGGGTTGGACAAAATCACAAACAATGAATTATTGACAACACATCCCGAAATACCCTGGAAGCGAATTAAAGGTCTGCGAGACATTGTTGCCCATCATTATTTTGAAATTGATATTGATGTTATTTGGTGGATATTAAGTAATGAACTCCAACCGCTAAAAAAGGCGATCATCTCCATGTTGTCCGATTTATCCGAATAACCTCCCCCCTTCATTTCTTCTTCTTCTGATAGAAACGCACCCAGTCGATCTCCATCTCGACAGGCAGATCAGAGGGATCAACTTCTCCTACCCAGCTTCCGCCCAGCTGCATATCGAGCAGCAGATAGAACTTTTTATCTGTGAACGGGAACTGTCCTTCTTTGTCTGTTTCAATACGCGGATAGGCGAATGTACGGGTATTGTTGATAAAGAAAACAAGGCTGTCCCGATACATTTCGACACTATAGGTATTATAATCGTCACGATCGATCAGCCCGATGCTGCCCTGTTTCGGATTATCTTTGATCCCCAAGACGTGGGTATAGGCGGAATGAACGGTCTGGTATGCGATAGAATCATTATTCAAGCGTTCCATAATATCGATTTCCCCTCCATCAGGCCAACCTTCATTTTCAGGCAACAGCCAGAAAGCAGGCCATGCTCCGGCAGCACCGTACAGCTTGGCACGGATATCCAAGCGCCCGTCGGAAAAGCCGACCTTACCCTTCGAATAGACGCCCCCCGTGATAAACGGAGCGGTGTCGGCCGACAAACTGTAATTGACTAATCCCCGCAAAACCAAATTGCCATCGCGCATGGCATAACAGGAATCGAAGTCCGACATATAATTATTCCAGTCCGACCTTCCACGCGGTATCTTACTCCACGAAGCCTCATCGAAATGATCCTCCTGGTCGAAGTTCTCCTCCCAAACCAATTTCCAATCCTCCTGTTGTGGCCGGCAACCTGCCATGATCGACAGAACGACCGACATTCCTAATGCGAATAATCCTTGCTTCATTACACTGCTATTTGAATTTATACAATATCAAGACATCGTTATCTTCGTCTTCTAAAGAGGATGCCAAATGTTTTAATTCTCCATACAATTTCCCTTCCTGATAAGCTTCTACTAATTCGCCGGCATTAAATCGGGATACACCATAACCGGATTGCATATCACAATTCACAAGATGGGAATTCAAAACTATTTTTGCATCCGGATAATCATCATTCCTTATCTCATACTCATTTATATCTCCATTTTCTTTATTGTAAACCCAGTTGGTTTCAGGAAACATATTCCGTTCATTGTTTTCATCCACAGAAATCCGCGTCAAGAACACATATTTACTTGTTTCGATTCCGTACTGCAAAAAAGTAGGGACACTCATGGAGCTAATTGCAGGAGTTCTCAACATAATAGGAGTCAATACCTTATCGTATGAATACAGATAGATAGTATCTGACGAAAGTTCGTTCAATACATAACCCTCCGAATTCCTTACAACAGGAAGATGCATGGCTGTATAAGTAAAGCTACCGCCATCCCCCTGTTTAGTAACCGCCAAGTCATATTTCTTTTCAGACGAAAACGGGACATCTATTTTTATCAGGATTTTTCCGTCATTCTTAGACAGAATCGAGAAATAAGGTTTTAGATCAGCGTTTACACGGTTTGTTTCCGTATTGTAGACGAGAAAAGCATCATCATCGAAATTGTAAATGAAACGTGCATCTCCAGAAGGAAATTTCCTGATATATTCGCCATTCAGATCATAAACAACGATCTTCCGGGAAAAAATATCATGGACATAGATCTCCCCTCTCTTTTCATCCACACGCAAATTGGTAATATAATTATATTCGTGAGGACCATTCCCATAATGAGAAAACTTACGGACCGGCTGCCCTTCTCTATCAAACATCAGAATCTCACCGGTTTCACCTCCTTTGGTCAGCATATAATTTTCACTGCACGCCAAAACTCTTGATCTAACTAAAAAGTTGGTATTGTTTGCCAATTTAATATAGGTAACATCTGCAATATCCTTCAAATTTAATCGGATAGGCGAATGTTCCGCATTGACATCAATTTGCAAAATTTCGTTATTTATGCTCTTACCGGCACAGCCACATAAGCATGCCGTCATCCATATAATCAAAAGGTGCTTCATATATATCGATTTTTCACAAAGGTAGAATTTTTCAATACACAGCACGCAGAAGACATGATAAAAAAGAATGTGCCCTCTACGTGCTATGTTTCACAAATATAACCGAGCTTTTCGGATATTCATATTTATACCATTACTCCTCATTCGCCAAACTCCGACTGCTGCCTTTCAACCTCTTTCAGTTTCAAGGAGTTCAACTCCTTGCGCAAACGCTCCACTTCCCGCTCGGCATCCGTTTTGGAGGCGGCGGCTTGTCCGGCGGAGACATTGCTTAGCGGGATGCGGGCGGCATCCGCAGCATCATAGACCAAAGGGAATGCAGACGATTTCGATTCAAGTTCCAGTTCACCGCTTACCGGCATTTGCGAACCTTCGAACAGGACACTGGCTGTGATCCGTATCTTACCCGGTTTCAAGGTAGACTGGACAAGGACAGGCGCCGTCCCCCACTTTACGGGAGCCGGATTTGCCAGCACGCCGGAACCACCTAACAAACGTCCTTCACCCTCAATGGAGAAACGGATGTTGTAGTTATTCAGCCGTTTGATGTTCCCATTCTTATCCGCAACGGCAGCCACTACCGTCACGAAATCGGAGCCATCGGCTTTCAGGTCCGTACCCTCGTTGTCCACCCACAACAGGATCTTTTCAGGGCGGCGGGCAGGTACGACTTTATGCGTAGCCACAACCTTACCGTCGATCAGACCTTCGGCAAGCAGATAGACATCGTCCTGTTTTTTAGCTCTTGAAAGAGCTTTGTCGACCATAAAATCATAGACGTCCGGGAAGGTGATAACCGGCGAAGGCATTCCCGGACGGTTCTTGTCTTTCTTATAAGTATAAGTCTTTCCGTCTTTGTTGAACGTAAGGCGAACCTCGTCGCAATTGGAATAGACCGTCACATCCTTACCTGAGAAAGGTGTCATTTCATGCGCAATATACACCATCGGCCCGCTTCCGGCAAGCTGGTCGTCCTTCACTGCCGGACGTTGCGCCATAAACATATAATAGGAATATTTCGGCTGGCGGAAGACGTCCATCAAGCCACCGTAGAACGGATCGGGATGGTAGCCGCGCTGGTGGTCGAACGAATGCCAGAGACAACCGCCGACATGCTGCGGGGACTGCTTGTAAAGCACATCGTAGCTGGTCACCGGATAAGAAGGGCTTGCATAATGCTGTGCCTGCACACGCATCGGCTGTTCGCCCCAGTTACGGGCTACACGGCTCGGCGAATTGTGGGAACTCCAGTCGTCCACATTGTCGCCCCACTCACGGGTGAAATAGGTCTTCGACGGATCGATCTCCTTAGAAGCATCCTGCATATTGGCAGGATGGGCAAAATAGACCGGGAAATTCTCATGCCCGCGTGCTTCGCTGTCACTTCCACTGTAGCAATAAGGATAAGGATATTCGGCATCCACGATATCACGGGTGTTCTTGGCGAAATCAGCCGGATACCAGGTCTCGTTCAGAATCGGTTCCCACAGCCAAACACAAGGATGGTTGCGGTCGCGACGCACGACATTGCGGATATCGCTATACACGCGTTGCGCAAATTCAGGCGCATCGTTCCAAAACTGCCAGCCGGGCGTATTGACGATCACGAACAAGCCCAACTCGTCGCAAGCATCCATAAAGGCAGGATCCTGCGGACAGTGAGCGTTACGGATGATCTCCATCCCCGCGTCCTTCAGTTTTTTTGCATCCCGCCAGTGAATACTATTCGCTACGGCATTCCCGACAACGGCAAAGTCTTGATGGCGATTAGCTCCGATCAACGGCTTCCCGTACGGTTTGCCATTCAGATAGAAACCATCTTTCCCCTTAAACTCTATGCTGCGGATTCCGACACGGCGGCGGTAACCGTCTACCACGTTCCCATCTTTATCGAGCACCCGCACCAGCAGGTTGTATAAGGTCGGTGTCGAAGGTGTCCAGAGCATCGGTTGCTGCACCAGCAGTTTATCGGACGAGGTAGCCGCCTTGCCGGCTTTCACCTGGATCTTGTCATTCAGGTAGGCAACCTGTTTGCCGTCCGGTTGAAGCAATGTATATTCCACCACCCCGGTAAAAGACCTCTTCGTGGCATTGCGCACCTGCAACTTCAACTGTACTTCCGCTGCTGCTTCCGACACTTTACCGAAAGCGACAAACAAGCCACCTCCCGCTACCTCGTTTTCATAATTGGGATCGGTGATGAACACTTGGTTATGGGCGACCAGCCAGCAATCCCGGTAGATGCCGCCGAAATAGGTATAGTCCAACACATCCTGCGCCTTTCCGGGAGGATAGGAAGGATCGTCGCTGTTATCGGCCCAGACGGCAATCACATTGTCGCCGTTCCAGTCCAGCGCATCCGTCACATCGACCACGACAGGCAGGTAACCGCCGAAATGTTCCGTCAACAGTTTGCCGTTCACGAACACCTTGCTTTTACCCATTATGGCCTCGAAATGCAGGAAAAGTTTTTTCCCTTTCAGAGCGGCATCGGGTGTGAAATGCTTGCGGTACCAGACTTCCCCCTGGTAATTGATGCAACCGCTCGCCTCGGTCGGCAGATACTCGATGCCGTTCGGCAAAGAGACGACCGTCCAGTCTTTATCATTAAACTCTTTCGTTTCCGCACCATCGGCAGCACCTTTATAAAAGCGCCAAGCCGGATTCATCGAAAACACTTCACGCCCGCTGTTGTCCAGCCGGAAGAAACCCGCTGTTGAAAATTCGGGCTGATGGGCCGCCCACAAAGAGAGGCTAAGCCATATAAACACGAAACTGAATATAATTTTCTTCATCATTATGAATTTAAAATTTATCATCTATCCGTCTGCTGAAGCAGACGGCAAAAGAGAGGCTACGACATAAGGTACAGCTTTGTCTGTTTGCTCACCCATAAATCATTATTTACACCTCTTTGGTCTATTTCGAACCGGGCGTACTCCGGGAACGAACCCGAAATCTCCGGTGAAACCGTCGAAGAAAAGGGCCGGCTATAATACGTTTTTACACCATTACAGCCGGCCCATAAAGATAATACCTATTAAAAAAAGCCTTTAATTACCAACCTTCGTTCGGTGTGCACAACGGATTCGCGGATATTTCCTTTGCAGGTATCGGATAATAGTAATAACGGTTCGTATCACCGACCTTACCGGTCTTCAATTGTGTGTAACGGGCTTCATTACAAGTCTTCATACGATCTTCCAGCAATCCCCAACGGCGCAAGTCGTAGAAACGTTCTCCTTCCACGAAGAACTCGATGGCACGCTGGTGTTCCAAGTCATCGAAAACAGCTTCATAGGTTTGAGCCCCGCTATACGGATTCAGGTTGGCACGTTCACGGATCTGGTTCAGGTAGCTGATCGCCGTAGGAAGATCCTGCCTACCGCGCAGATAAGACTCGGAAAGCAACAGGAGAACATCGGCATAACGGATGGCACGCTCGTTGATAACAGACATAGGAGGATCGGCTTCAGATTCCGCCGTATTCCAGTTCTGATATTTCAAGATCCAATACGTATCCCATTTTTCTTCTTTAAACTTTTCGCGGAAAGGCGACAGGTAATACATGCAACCTTCATAATCCCAGGCTACCGACGAACGGGCACGATAATCAAAATTACCATCCTTGTCCTTCTCTTTCAGGAAGATGTTCATCATCTGCTGAGTCGGATTCGCTTCATACCAACCACTGGCTTCGGGTGCTGCATATTCTTTCGGACGGGTGTTTGTCTGGGTGGAATTGATATTTTCTCCGTCACCCCAGATATCGGTTCCGCCGACCGGTTCCATCAACAGTTCGAAAATGCTTTCCGCATTGTTCTCATGCACATCGTCAAAGTTCCAGGAGAAATCTTCGACCAGACGATAAGCATAAGGAGATTTTGTCAGAGGCTCCAACACTTCGATCGCTTTATCGAAATTTTCCTCATACACATAGATCTTGCCTAAAACCGCATAAGCAGCGCCTTTGGTCGGCTTGCCGATCACCTCGTTCGCCACCGGCAGCAAAGAAGCCGCCGTGATCAGATCCTGTTCGGCTTGTGCCCAGATTTCAGCCTGTGAAGATTTGGCCAACGGGAAAGTGGACGGAGACTGTGATGCGGTCAGGCGCAAAGGCGCGTCCTTAAACTCCTTACCCAACTGGAACAGATAAAATCCACGGATAAACAGGCATTCGCCCTTCACTTTATTGATGAACTCTTCGGAAAGATCTCCTTTTTTTTCTTCCAGCTTCTGCATGATCGAGTTTGTCCGGTACAAAGCATTATAGAACTGGTAGAACATCCCCTGCGACAGCGTGTTGCCATTCGTATTGGTGAAATAGCAGGCTTGGAAAACATCACTGATGTCATTTCTGAACTCCACTTCGTCGGCACGTGCAATACGCATCATGACTCCGCGGGTTCCATAATATCCGCCGTTCAGCGCGTTCTTCAAAGGAGTATAGCAAGAGGTCAAAGCCAGTTCGAAATCAGCTTCGTTCTTCCAGAAAGTATCTTCCGTCGCCTTGTTCGGATTTGTTTGTTCCAACTGGGCGTCACATGATGTGCACAAGCCGGCAACAGCCATTGCACAAAATATAAAATATAGATATATTCGTTTCATATAATTGCTTTATTTAAAATGTTACGTTCAAACCCAACATAAATGTACGGTTGGAAGGATATATAAATTCATCGAAACCACGGGAATATACATTTGAAGAGTTCACGTCCGGCGTATAACCCGAATAAGAGGTAATCGTAAAGAGGTTTTCCGCATTGACATACACGCGGGCTTTCTGGACAAAGCCGTGGAACCAGGCTGTAGGCAACGTATAACCTACTTGCAGGTTTCTCAGACGGAAATAAGAACCGTTTTCCAGATAACGGTCGGATTCGGAACGGGCGTTCCGGTTCGGATCGGTCCAGATCAGACGGGGACTGGATGCATTCCGGTTTTCAGGTGTCCAATAATCCAACGTGCTCGCCAGGTAATTCGTACCACGGGTTACATCTGTCAATTCCAACCGCGTCGCATTGTAAATCTTATTGCCGGATACTCCCTGGAATCCGATGGAGAAGTCTACATTCTTATAAGTAAGATTACCATTGATCGAATAGGTGAATTTCGGGAACGGACTGCCGCTGTACACACGGTCGTCGTCATTGATCGTACCGTCATTGTTCGTATCCTTAAAACGGATATCGCCCGGTTGCGCACTCGGCTGGATCAGGACACCGTCTTTCTGGTAAGCCTGTACCTCCTCCGCGCTGTTGAAATAACCGTCGGTCGGGATCAGCCAGAAACCGCCGATCGGGTAACCGGCCAAAGTCCTTGTCGTATAAGTACCGCCATGAATCGTACCGCTTTCAATCGGTTGCATTCCATCTCCTAAGGCGATCACTTCGTTCTTGTTATAGGTCCCTAAGAAACTTACGCCATAAGAAAGGTCTTTATTCAGCGATTCATTCCATCCGATATTAAACTCAAAACCCTGGTTCCGGATCTTACCTGCATTCTGGATCGGATCGTTCGCACCACCGGACGAGATAGGGATCGGCACATTCAGCAAGATGTCTTTCGTATTCTTCACATACCAGTCGGCTGTCAATGTCAAACGGTTACGCAAAGCCATGAAGTCGATACCGACATTCGTCATTGCGGTTTCTTCCCATTTGATATCCGGGTTGGCAAACGTTTTCGGGAAAGCGCCTTGTATCAATCCGCTCTTACCATCCGGGTAGTTAATACCGGTTGTCACGACTGATACATATTGGTAATTGTCAATTTCCTGATTACCTAACACACCATAACCGCCTCTCAGCTTCAACTGATCCAGCCAGGACACGTTATTCTTCACAAAGTCTTCCTCCGCGATATTCCATCCGGCAGAGAACGACGGGAAATTACCATACCGGTTGTTAGATCCGAACTTGGAAGAGCCGTCACGACGGATAGTCGCCGTCAACAAATACCGGTTCTTGTAAGAATAGAACGCACGGCCTAAGATAGAAGTCAGCACGCTACGGTTGGAATTGCCGCTGACGGCCAAGCCCTGTGCAGCTGCATCTATCTCCCTGATTCCGGTAGGCATGCCCTGCCCTGATCCCTGCATGTAGCGATAGCGTGAATCCTGATAGGTATAACCGGCAAGTACGGAGATCTTATGATCGCCGAAAGTACGGTCGAAAGTCAACAAGTTTTCAACCAGAACGTTACGCGTCCGGGTCTGCTGTTCCGTCACCTGCGTGATATCATTCTTATTCAATCCGTAATCGTACAAGCCTAAATAGCTGTTGTAACGGTAGAACTGGAAGTCTGGAGTCAGGTTCAATTTATATTTCAAACCCTTCATAAACTCGACGGAAACATAGGCATTGGCATAAATTTTCACGTTATCACTATAACGGTTCATCAGATTATCGTCCACCATACCTAACGGGTTATAGAGGTTTACGACGTCGCCATACAAGGCTCCGTAACCACCTGTCCGGCTCGCGTCATAGCGTTCGAGTGTCGGGATCGCCTGTATCGTATGCCCTACATATCCTCCACGAATCTCCGAAAGCAAAGGCTTATCCTGGTTGTAAGTCAGTACGATATTCGTTCCGGCCTGGAAAATGCCTTTCTTGAAATCCTGCTTGCTCTGCAACGTGTAACGCTGGTAGTTCGTACCCTTCATCACACCGTCTTGGTTCGTATAGCCCACACTATTATAATAGGTAGAATATTTACCGCCGCCTTTCACCGACAGGTTATAGTTCTGCATCAAAGCAGGGTTAAACATCAGGCTTTGCCAGTCATTATCCGGCTTGGAAGCCAGATCCGTTGCCATTTCGAGCGGGCTCATTCCAGCCGCCTGCCTGGAAACGGTCGTCACTTCCGCCCATCCGGCAGCATCCAGCAAATCCAGATATTTGGATGGCGAGCTGACACCGACATTGGCCGAAAGGTCGATAATAGGTTTCCCCTCGGTATTGCTTCCCTCCTTCGTCGTCACGATGATGACACCATTGGCTGCACGCGAACCGTAGATAGCTGCCGAAGAAGCGTCTTTCAGCACGTCGATACTGGCAATATCGTTCGGGTTGATGTGGTCGATTCCACTCATATACATACCGTCCACGATATACAAAGGAGACGAGTTATTCAAAGTTCCGATACCACGGACCATGACACGTGTACTTCCTCCCGGAGCGCCACCCTGTGAAACGATATCCACACCGGCGATCTTACCTTGCAAGGCTTGCCCGATAGTCGTGTTACTCTGTGTATTCAGCTTTTCCGTGCTGACATTGGCTACGGACCCGGTCAAGTCCGCCTTTTTCTGCGTGCCATAACCGATCACGACAACTTCGTCCAGCGTTTTCGTATCTTCCAATAATACGACATTGATTGTTTTCTGGTTACCGACAACGATCTCCTTTGACAGGTAACCGATATAAGAAATATGCAAAACCGATTTAGGATCAGCCTCGATAGAGAAATTACCATCTATATCGGTAACCGTACCATTTGTAGTGCCTTTCACTACAACATTCGCCCCAATGATCGCTTCGCCGTTATTATCGACGATCCGGCCGGTTAACGTATGTGCCTGCTGTTGAGCGGAAGCGATCGCATCCTGGCCCTTTGAGGATAAGATAATGTGAGTTCCTTCCATTTCATATTCGATCCCTGCATTCCGGAAAAGGTTATCCAATACCTCCGAAACAGGTTTCGTTTTCGCCTTTACCGAAACCTTCCGGCTGACATTGACCTGGTTATTATAAATAAACAAGTAGTCTGTCTGACTTTCAATCTCATTCAGAATCTTTTCCAACTGAGTATTGTTTTTGTTAATACTAACCCGGGCGTTCTGCGAATGTGAATTTTCAGCATACGAGCAGAATACGCAGGCTCCCAAAAGGAATGTGGATATTCGCATAGTTCTCAAGATTTTTATACCTGACGGGGTTTTCGGATAATATCCTCCCGACAAAAAGTTTTTTTTCATACCTTTGTAACTGATTTGAAGTTGATACAATGAATTTAAAAAATTGTGTTGATTGGAATGCCGGTAAATGCCCCCCAGCGCTTGCCGGCATTTTTTCTGTTATTGACTGTATGTTTTCATGTCTCCTTTTATTTTATAAGGTTAATACTATTTATTGTGTTTTCTATTTCTGTCCTTCTACCACTTGTGTTTATCTGATATATATAATCTGATTTTCATCGTCCCGTTCATACCTGAAGCGGATATCCCTTTGCAAGACCCTCAACGCATAGTCGATACCGTCCGCTTGCCTGAACTTTCCCGTGAAATAATATTTCAATACATTCTTATTCTCAACAACTATGCTGACTCCGAAATATTTCTCCAGATCATTCATGATCGAGAGGAACGATTCGTTCCGGAAGCATATCAACCCTTCTTTCCAACGATAGGGGTTGTAATCGTCGACCGGCACGACTTCCAGTCTACCGTCCTTTTGCAGGCAAGCCTTGCTGTCCGGCTTCAACGTCAATGTATCTCCCAGACCGATACGGGAGGCGACCCGCACGCTTCCTTCCATCAGCGTAACCTCGAAATCGTCTTTATCGGAATAGCCTTCCACATTGAACTTTGTTCCCAGCACTTCCATATCGCATTTGCCCGTTTCCACGATAAAAGGTCTTTTCTTATCTTTGGCAACATCGAAATAGGCTTCCCCGTCTACCGTAACCTTGCGTGCGGACTTGTCGAACACAGCCGGATAAACGATCTTCGTCCGGGCATTCAGCCAGACATTCGTCCCGTCCGACAACGTGATGTTCACCCGTTGTCCGGTAGGGACATAAATAGACTGCATCGGCACTGCTCCGTCCTTATCCGAAACAATCTGATACAAGAAGCTAAGTCCCAATGTCACAGCGACAACTGCCGCGATCTTGATTAACTCAGTTCCGAGAGTATTTAGGTTCCATGACTTGCGTCGCCTCTTTTCTTCAATCGTTTTTTCATCGCCAAGAAGCAACATCGAGTCGAATATCTTTCTCTCTTTCAAGAATTCGCGCCTGTTTTCCGGGGAATGTTCCATCCATTGCCGGATCCGGGCTTCTTCTTCATAAGAGGCCGTTCCTTCAAAGAACTTATATAACGTTTCCCTGTCCATTTTCGTCTTTTTTACTTACGCTTACATAATACTAACAGTTCACAAGCCTGTATCCCCAGTTGGAAATGAAAAAAAATTTCATTTTTCAAGAAATATCCATTCCGACCAGTAACTATGCTTTCCGTCATTCGCAATCTTGGAAACCTGCAATAAAACTTTTCTTACACGGCTTATATTTCAGCTTAGTACGCCATCTATTCTGTAATCGCCGACGGTGATTATAAAATCAGCGGCGGCGATTATATAATTAGCGGCGGCAATTACATAATCAGCGGCGGCAATTACAAAATATATGACGTACTAATCCATTTAATATATAGATCGCGGTAGATTTGTTTTAGATCAAGCCCTGTTAATTACCTATATCTCTTCCCAAGAATGACCGGGAATATTTTTAAAAACCTTATATTTGCGCTCACACAGCAAAGTTATGCAGGAAAATGAAAGCAAAATAAAATGGAGCCGGTTCTTAGCCGGTGATAATGAGGCTTACTGCTGGATATACAAAGTCTACATACAAATGCTGTTCCGTTACGGGCATCGCTTTACACCCGATACGGAGCTTATAAAAGATTGCATCCAGGATGTTTTTACCGGATTATACAAAAACAGGAAACAACTGGTCACACCCAAAAATATAAAAGTGTACCTGCTTGTCTCCCTCAAGAACAGCCTGATCAATGCGCTTTACCAGGAAGACCGCTACACGCCTTACGACCATGAAGCCGTTTCCTTTACCCTCGGACTGACGGTCGAAGAACAATATGTCACGGACGAACAGTACACCAACCAGCAAAGGAAGATACGGGAAATCCTGAATGTACTGACTCCGCGCCAAAAGGAGATCATCTACTACCGCTATATCCAGGAACTTAGCTTCGATGAAATCTGTATCATGATGGACATGAATTACCAGTCCGCACAAAACCTGATCCAGCGTTCCCTGAAGAAGATCCGCGACTTATACGGACCGGTGGAAGTATTCCTCCTGCTCCTATCTATTTTCGCCCAGTAAGAAAAATAAAAAAATTCACTTCCGGTGAGTATAAAAAGGAAACAGCCTTGTCCTTTATATAGAATGTTTACCGGAAAATGGATAAAAACTATATAACATACACCGCAGACCAACTGCTGAACGATGACTTTTTCATACAGTCGGAGTTGCACCCGACAGAAGAAAGCCGGGCTTTCTGGAGCGACCTTCAGACCAAGAATGCCGCATTGTCCGGGGAGATCGAAAATGCCCGTCTCTTCCTGCATACCATTAAAATAGATAGAGATTGTTCATCCTTGTCTGACAAGGATGAACATGCGTTATGGCAACGCATCGAATTAAAAAATAAAGAGGCGGAGAAAAGGGCGAAGCGCAAGCAATTCATCCGTCTCGCCATCAGCACGGCTGCTTCCCTCCTCTTGTTATCCGCAATCGGCTGGTATGCGACCCAGCGGCCGGAAGAAGCCGAAACAGACTATCTGGCAATCATCCAAGCCAATCCGGCGCCGGACAGTACAAACGAGAAAGTGCAACTGGTCCTCTCCAACAACGAGAAACTGAACATCGACGGAAAGGAAACCCAACTCGAATATAAAAAGGAAGGAAAGGTCAAGGTCAATTCGGAACAGGTCGACCTCAGCCCGAAAGACGACCCGGACCAGGAGCAGGTATTTAACCAGTTGATCGTACCTGTCGGCCGGCGTTCGTCCATCACATTCGCCGACGGGACCCGGATTTGGGTAAACTCAGGTTCGAAAATCGTGTACCCGGTTAAATTCGCAAAAGAGAAAAGGGAGATATTCGTAGAAGGAGAAATATACCTGCACGTCAGCCGGGACGAACAAAAACCTTTCATCGTCAAAACGCATCAGATGGATATAAAGGTGTTGGGGACGCAATTCAACGTCACGGCCTATGAAAACGAGGCGGATATGCGGGTGGTCCTGGTCAGCGGAAAGGTTGAAGTAAACCTCGACAAATGCAAAAACGTCCTGGCTCCTAACCAGATGTTCTTTTACGACAGCGAAATACATAAAGGGAAAATCACCACGGTCGATACCGACGATTACGTGGCCTGGAAAGACGGATATTACCAGTTCCACCAGCAACCGCTCAAAGATATCGTGAAAAAACTATCCCGTTATTACGGAGTCCGCATCTATTGCGAAAGACCGGCCGACAAGTTGACTTGCAGCGGCAAACTGGACCTGAAAGAGAGTCTGGACGAAGTGATGAAGGCCTTGATGAAGGCAGCCCCGATCCAAATAGAAAACAAATATGAGAGTGTAGAAATAAAAGTCAAACATTAAAAACAGTACAGCATGGGTCCTTAAATCGTAACAGCACAGGAAGAGAGCGCAACTCCTTCCCGTATAAAGATGAGAAGTATAAAAATCTTTACCAACTTAAATCATTACAAACAAGATGAAAAATAACACAAGGTTTAGTATTTGCCTGCTTTTTTTATGGATGAGTATGAGTTTCTGCCTGGCAGCGGAGACATACTCGCAGGAAACATTTTTCACCATCGAATCGAACAACCTCACGGTGAAAGAAGTATTTAATAAAATCGAGAAAGAGAGTGAGTACATCTTCTTCTACCTGGATAACTCGGTAGACCTGAACCGGAAAGTATCCGTCAAGGCAGAAAAAGAACAGGTAAGCAAGATTCTCGATCAGATATTTGAAGGAACCGACACGCATTATTACATCTCCGACCGGCAGATCATCATCTCGAAAGACGAAAAAGCCGCTCCGATCCGCCTGCAACAAAAAGGGCAAAGCATTACCGGTGTCGTGAAAGACGCTACCGGCGAACCGGTCATTGGCGCCAATATCGTAGAAAAAGGGACGACCAACGGTACGATTACCGACATGAACGGCCGGTTCACCCTCACAGTCAATCCGAAAGCAGTGCTACAGATTTCTTATATCGGCTTCAACACGCTGGATATGCCGGTAGGAAACAAATCGTCACTGACTATCAGACTGACAGAAGACACGAAAGCATTGGACGAAGTAGTTGTCGTAGGTTATGGCGTCATGAGAAAAAGCGACCTGACGGGTTCCGTCGGTTCCGTTAAGTCGGACGTGATCCAGAAACAAGCGATTTCATCTTTCGACCAGGGCTTGCAAGGCAAGGTGGCGGGCGTACAGGTTATGGCAACGTCCGGTTCTCCGGGCGGTGTTGTCGATATCCGTATCCGCGGCGGCAACTCACTGACTTCGGGTAACCAGCCTTTGTATGTAATCGACGGCTATCCGGTTACGGCTGGAGGTTCGGCCGGTGGTTCCGGCGCCGGACAAAACCCGCTGGCGACTTTGAACCCTGGCGACATCGAAAGCATGGAAATCCTGAAAGACGCTTCTGCTACTTCTATCTACGGTTCGCGTGGCGCCAATGGCGTTATCTTGATCACGACCAAGAGAGGAAAACAGGGAAAGACGACGGTCACTTATGACGGTTATGCCGGTTTCCAGCATGTAGCCAAGAAATTAGATATGATGAACGCTACCGAATGGGCTGAAATGGCAAACGAAGGCGCCACGACAGACGGCCGCCCCATCTATTATCCGAGCGCATCGCCTAACCCGCTATATCCGGCAGTCGACCAGTTGGGAGAAGGGACGAACTACCAGGACCTGATTTTCCGTTCAGCTCCAATCCATAGCCATAATGTTTCGGTAAACGGTGGTAGCGAGAACACGAAGTTCTCGGTTGTCGCCAGCTATTTCGCACAGGACGGTGTTGTAAAGAACCAGGATTTCAACCGTGTGTCTTTGCGTAATAACATCGACACCAAGATATCCAAAATCGTAGATTTGTCTACCAGCTTTACGATCAGCCGCGTATTTGCCAATATCGGACGTGAGAACGGCGACGGTGGCGGCAATACGTCCGTTATCAATGCTGCTTTGGTATTACCGCCAACAGTTCCGGTTCGTCATCCTGAGACAGGCGACTTTGTCCGCATGAATTATCTGTCCGGATCATCTGCCGTTCCGAACCCCGTACCGTATGTCGAATATCTTCAGGATAAAGGTACAATCGACCGCGTACTGGCTTCTGCCGACCTGACGTTCCATATCATCGACGGTTTGACGCTGAAAGTAAGCGGCGGAGCCGATATGTCGAGCGCCCTGCGCGAAGTGTACGAACCGAAAGAGACGAACACCGGCTACAATGCGAACGGTATCGCACAGCAACAGAACCGCCGCAGCAGTTCTTACTCAAACGAAAATATCCTGACTTACATCAAGAAGTTCGGTGTGCACTCGCTGAACGTAATGGTCGGTTCTTCCCTGCTGTACGAAGAAAACAAGACCAGTTCCATGACGGCCCGCGACTTCATCAGCGACGTATACGGATATAACAATCTGGATGCCGGCGCACAATGGGACAAACCGAATACAGGAAGAAGCAAAAGCACTTTGTTATCCGGTTTCGGACGTATCAACTATGTCTTGATGGACAAATATCTTTTCACCGTAACGGGACGTGCCGACGGTAGTTCCAAGTTCGGGACGAACAACAAATGGGCGTTCTTCCCTTCATTTGCCGCCGCTTGGCGCATCAACCAGGAAAAGTTCATGAAAGATATCGACTGGATCAGCAACCTGAAGATCAGAGGCAGCTGGGGTGTAACCGGTAACCAGAATATCTCAAGCTATTCGTCACAGGAAAAGATGAACACGTATGTATATCCGATCGGGGGCGTGACCAGTGTAGGTATCGGTGCAGGCAATATGCCGAACCCGGATCTGAAATGGGAAACGACAGCTATCACAGACATCGGACTTGACTTCGGCGTGCTCAACAACCGCATCAACTTCACAGCCGACTATTATTACAAGAAGACGACCGACTTGTTGTGGAACATCTCCGTTCCGCTGACAACCGGTTTCGGCACGGTATTGAAAAACATCGGTAGCTTGGAGAATAAAGGGCTTGAACTCAGTGTCTCTGCCGATGTGCTGACCGGACAGTTCAAATGGAACACCATGATCAACTGGTCTACCAACAAGAACAAGGTACTGGAAATTCCGGGTTACATCCCGACCCAGCAGGGTACGATCTCCGGACACCTGAAAGTAAACGGCAGCTGGCTCGAACCGGGCTTACCTGTCGGCGTATGGAATTTGCTGAAAACAAACGGCGTGATGCGTACGGAAAAGGAATGGCAAGACGCTGCACGTGTTGCAGACTCCAACTTCGACAAGATAGGGGATATGAGTTTTGTTGACAAGAATGGAGACGGCAAGATCAGTTTCGGAGAAGACCGCCAGATCGTAGGCGACCCGAACCCGGATTTCATCTTCGGCTGGACCAATAATTTCTCTTATAAGAATTTCGACTTGTCTATTTATATCAATGGTTCTGTCGGTAATGATATATATAATGTATTACGTGCCGAGACGAATATCGTCAGTACTTGGGGTAACCAACGTGCAGAAGTGATGGACCGCTGGACGGCCAACAATCCGAACGGCAAATACCCGCGTGCACACGTGCTGGTGAACCAGAATATGTTACAGTCCGACTTCCTGATCGAAGACGGTTCTTTCCTGCGCGTACAAAACGTGACGTTAGGCTACACATTCCCGAAAGTTTCATTCCTCAGGTCACTACGCATTTACGCTACGGCACAGAACCTGTTGACGATCACCGGATACTCCGGTTTCAACCCGGAAGTGAACAGCCAGGGACAAAGCAATCTCCAGATGGGTGTGGATTATAACGCCTATCCGACTGCCCGCTCTTTCATTTTTGGTGTAAACATTGGTTTTTAATCATTTAAAACGAACAGAATATGAAACTATATAAATATATAATCGGATTAGCATTACTGGTGTCCTCTTCCTCTTGTGATTTCCTGGATGAAGAAGCGTACGAGTTTATCACACCCGACAACTTCTATAAAACGGAAGCTGATGCAAATGCTGCGCTGACAGCTGTTTACAATACATTCAACGACGACAAGGGTTTCAGGCGTTATATCTGGATGGGAGCCGATTTTCCGGGCGAAGCGGCTTATGCCAATGCCAGCGCTCCTTCACGTGTGGAGATGGATAATCTGACCTGGACGCCGACAACGGACTTCTGCAAGAATATCTGGCAGATATCCTATTCCACTATCCGCCGTGCGAATAACTTGTTGCTGAACATCGACAAGATCACGTTCAAGTCTGAAGATACGAAGAAACAGATCATTGGACAGACGAAGTTCCTTCGCGCACTCTACTATTTCACGCTGATACGTTTCTACGACCATGTTGTCGTAATACGGGAAACAGATAATCTGAATGAAGAGACCCCATCCAATCAGGGTACGGACGATGCTGCCTGGACGTTGATAGAAGAAGATCTGCAATATGCTGAATCCGTATTGCCTATTAAGTGGGGAGATTCGGATGCCGGACGTGCTACAAAAGGGGCTGCAATGGCCATGCTGACAAAAGTTTATCTGACACAAGCCGGTTGGCCTTGGAACAAAGCCGGCTTCTGGGAAAAAGCGGCATCCAAAGCGACTGAAATCATCAATAACGAAGGAGCTTTCGGTTACGGGCTGGAAGATAACTTCAGACGTATTTTCGATGTTACCAACGAACATGGCAAAGAGTATATTTTCGACGTGGAATATCAGACCAATATCAACGGCCAGGACATTCCGGCTTTGTCAGGTATGCGCGGTTACAATATCAAGAAAACGGACGGATGGTCTTCTTTCATTTCCACTCCTGAATTCTACAAAACGTACGAAGTCGGCGACAAACGTTTATCGACAACTTTTGTAACAGAGTTTACCGATATGAATACCGGAAAACAGTATGTTTACGATCCGGACAACGTAATGGAACCGTCTTTCCCGCTTTGCCATTTCGCTAAATATCTGGACCCGAACGATAATCAGTCTACGAAGGCCGGCGACTACGGTTGCAACTGGAAGATTGTGCGCTATGCAGATGTCCTGATGATGCAGTCCGAAGCCTATTGCGAGATGAACCGGGTAGGTGATGCACTGGCAGGTATCAACCGGGTACGGGCAAGGGCCGGGCTCGATCCGATCCCGGCTTCCATCTCACAGGCCGATTTACGCAAAGCAATCATACAGGAACGCGTTTGGGAGTTTGCAGCCGAAGGACACTCTTTGTTCGACATGAAACGGCAGCATTGCATGGCAGAACGTTTGGGCAGAACAGTGGATGATAAATATTATTCATTACCTTTGCCTCAAGACGAAACGGACAAGAATCCGAATCTGAAACAGCATCCGCTGTGGTAATTCGATAAATGATGATTTACCGGAGTGTTTATAGCGACAATGTCTTAGGGCTATGTCCTGTCGGGCAACCCTAAGACAAGGCTTTCCTCATGCCGCTGGTTCTCTTTTGCCGTCTGCTTCAGCAGACGGATAGATGATTGTCCCGGCTTTGCCGGTTCCTCTGTGGGTTTTAACCCCTTTTAATATAATAGATGAAAGGGGCTAAAGCCCACAGAGGAAGAGGCTTTGCCTCCATATCTTTTAAACCGTCTGCTTCAGCAGACGGCAAAAGAGAGACTGATGGGGCTTTGAGGATTGCCGATACCGCCGGTTCTTCTGCGGCCCCGTGTCAAGCACGGGGACAAGCCTGTTCCCGCACTTGATGCGGGATCGCAAAGAAACAGGCGGTATCGGCCATCCCAAGAGAAAGGTCTAAGCGGACGGGCGTCAAGCGAAGGGCGAAGACGAAGCGTCCGGAGCCTGCGCTGTCCCAAGCGAAGCGAGTTTCGCAGGCGACAGCGGAGTCTTTGCCCGGAGTAGACCGGACGGTTAAGCCTTGATCCTTTGGTTACTTTTGGATCAAGCCAAAAGTAACAGATAAATCAGCATTTACAATCCTTATTTATCAAGAAAACCTTTTAATTCTTACTATATGATGAAATGTTTTTATTCTTTTTTATTCTTATTGGGTAGCCTGTTCGCAAGCGGGCAGACCACTGATGTAAAATACTTGTCGGGACAAGGTTCCGACGATGCGGTCGAATGGGATTTTTTCTGTACCGGCGGCAGGAAAAGCGGGGAATGGAATAAGATCAAAGTACCTTCCTGCTGGGAAATGGAAGGATATGGAACCTTCAATTACGGACACGACAAGCCGAAAGCCGACGAATCCGGATTGTATAAAACGACATTCGAAGTGCCGGCGGCATGGAAAGGGAAACGTATCTTTATCGTTTTCGAAGGTTCCATGACCGATACGGAGGTCAAAATCAACGGGAAACCGGCTGGTCCCATTCATCAGGGAGCTTTCTACCGTTTCAAACGGGAAATAACCAAATTGGTTCATGCCAACAAAAGCAATCTACTGGAAGTCAAAGTGAATAAAATGTCGTCCAACGCCAGTATCAACGAAGCGGAACGGCAATGCGATTTTTGGGTGTTCGGAGGTATTTTCCGTCCGGTTTATCTGGAAGCCGTCCCCAACAACTTCATCGAATATACAGCTATCGACGCACGCCAACACGGCGAGCTGAATGCTGATATCTTTATTGACAAAAAACTTCCGGGCATAGAAGCAGAGATAGAGATTAAAGATGCAGCAGAACAGACGATAGGAAAAATCAGTTCATCTGCCGTAAACGAAAAGACGGACAAAATATCCCTTTCCGGGAAAATCAATGCTGTCAAACCCTGGTCGGCAGAAGATCCTCAGCTATATACGGCCGTCATCACCCTGCGTCAGAAAGGCAAAATACTGCATACTATAACAGACCGGATCGGTTTCCGCACCATTGAAGTAAAGCCCAAAGACGGCGTTTATATCAACGGAGAGAAAATGCGTTTCAAAGGTGTAAACCGCCATTCGCACTGGCCAACAACCGGACGGACGACCAACAAGCAACTTAGCATCAACGATGTAAAGCTGATGAAAGAGATGAATATGAATGCAGTCCGTATGTCGCACTACCCGCCTGACAAACATTTCCTCGAAGTATGCGATTCGCTGGGAATGTACGTGATAGATGAATTATGCGCCTGGCAATATCCTCCCTACGATACGGAAGTAGGCACAATATTAGTAGGCGAAATGCTGAAACGGGATCTCAACCGTCCGTCTATCATTTTCTGGGCAAACGGGAATGAGGGAGGTTTCAATTTCGACCTCGACCCGCTGTTTCCGCAATACGATCCGCAAAAACGGGCTGTCCTGCACCCCTGGGCGTTATCGGGTAATATCAATACGGTACATTACATCAAATATAATTCCGGCATCGGCAATATGTTCCACGGAAGGGATATCTTTATGCCGACGGAAATCCTGCACGGATTGTACGACGGAGGACACGGGGCAGGACTCGACGACTACTGGAACCTGATGCTCTCCAATCCGCTCTCCGCCGGAATGTTCCTTTGGGACTTTGCGGACCAGGCAGTTGTCCGTGAAGATAAAAACGGATTCTACGATACAGACAAAGATCATGGAGCCGACGGTATCGTAGGACCATACCGCGAAAAAGAAGGCAGCTTCTTTACAATCAAAGAGATATGGTCGCCTATCCACCTGCCGGAACGCTATATCACACCGGGATGGGACGGTCGTTTAGAAATAGAAAACAGATACGCGTTCACAAATGCAAACGCTTGTGGTTACACATACCGGCTGGCTAAAATCAACTCGCTTCCGGAAAAGGCCATACAAGCTGTTTCCGGCAAGATCGAAGCCCCTGATATCCGCCCAGGAGAAAGAGGATATTTGCAGCTCGAACTTCCCGCCGGATGGCAGGACTACGACTTTCTATATGTTACGGTAAAAGACCGTTACAATCAGGAGTTATTTGCCTGGAGCTACGAGATCGGCACACCCGGCCGTCTTGCCAACCGCCTGCTGCCACAGGAAGGCAGCGCACCGGCAGTAAAAGAAAACACCGATAGCTGGAGTTTTTCAGCCGCCGGAACGGAGGTATCGTTCGACAAACAAAACGGCCTGCTCCGGTCAGTCACTTCCGGTGGCAAGGCAATCCCGTTGAACAACGGGCCGGTGCTGATATCCGACCAGGAGCTTATTTGTAAATCAGTCGAATATGAGCAAACAGGAGAAAAACCTCAACTGATTGCCACCTATACGTCCCGGAACGGGAAAAACACAGTCTATACATTCACCTGGACCATGCTTCCTTCCGGCATCGTAGAACTGGATTACAATTACCGCCCCCAGGACATGGTCAAGATGGCTGGTATCACGTTCGATTTCCCTGAAAAGGAGATTGCCGGAGCCACTTTGCTCGCCAACGGGCCATATCGCGTATATAACAACCGCATGAAAGGCGGTTCGCTGGATATCTGGGAAAAGAAGTATAACAACACTATCACCGGTGAAAGCTGGGACTATCCGGAATTTAAAGGATACTATTCTTTGTTCTACGGGATGAAGCTCGATTGTCCTACTCCATTCGAAGTCTACAGCGGGAAAGAAGATGTCACCTTGCACCTCTTTACCCCGGCCGTACAAGAACAATACGATCCGAAACGCAACCATACGATTGTCGACTATCCGGAAGGAAACATCTCTTTCATGAATGCGATCCCGGCAACCGGAACCAAATTCGGAAAAGCGGAAGACTTCGGTCCCCAATCTCAACCGCATCGGGCAAGAGGGAACGGACCGGAAAATAATATCAGCGGAAAATTATATTTCCGCTTCTGACAGAAGCAAATACAATTAAAAGAGATTAACAGTTATATCTGGGATACCCCGGAATAACTGTTAATTTTTTTTGTTGAATGATAACTTTATCTATATTTGCAGAATCTTCAATGAGATCAGAGAACGTAAATAAATTGTGTTTTATAAATATAAACTTAAATCAGTTATCCAATGGGACCCTGAAGTAAAAAAATCTTTGTATGAAGAGAATAACTACGGCTATTCTCAATATTCATTTAGTTAACTTATTGAGTAGTAACTTAAATCACCACGTGAACATGAAAAATAACAAAATGGCAAAAATTTGCCTGCTTTCTCTTTTGCCCAGCATCAGTCTTCTGGCAAGTGAGAACTACATCACGGATCCTGCAACGAGCCTGCGGGGAAAATCGGACTCGGCAGCTCCTGCACGTTTGCAACAAAACGGAAAGACCATCACAGGAGTCGTACAAGACGCACTCGGTCCTATAGCCGGGGCCAACATTATCGTAAAAGGAACGACAAACGGGAACATTACGGACATGGACGGTAAATTCACGCTTGAGAATGTGCCCGCAAACGCTACCCTCGTTATCTCCTACATCGGATTTACTCCACAGGAAATACGCGTAGGAAATCAGACCACTTTTAACATTACTCTCCAGGAAGATTCCGAAGCACTGGACGAAGTAATAGTAGTCGGCTACGGTGTCATGAAGAAAAAAGACTTGACAGGCGCCGTTGCGCAGTTGAACAGCGGCTCGATGAAAGACCTCAAAGTGTCGCACCCGACAGAAGCGATGGCCGGAAAACTGGCCGGTGTACAGGTACAGCAGGTCGGAGGTCAACCGGGACAGGCGGCCACAATCCGCGTGCGCGGGTCCGGCTCTATCACGGCATCCAGCGCCCCGTTGTATGTGGTCGACGGATATCCGCTGGGTGAACAAAACCTGAATGCGATCAACCCGAACGATATCGAATCCATCGAAGTATTGAAAGATGCTTCGGCAGCCGCCATCTACGGTTCGCGTGCAGCCAACGGCGTCGTATTGGTCACAACCAAGTCGGGAAAGACCGGCAAGGTCAGCGTGAGCTTGGATATCTATGCAGGTTTCCAGAACGTAACAAAGAAGATGGACCTGATGAACGCACAGGAATTTGTCGAATTCAGCCGGGAAGCCTTCAATAACAACTACATCAGCAAAGTTCCGGGAGCATCCGCCAGCGATCCGCTGAGTATGCGTCCGTCCGGAAACCGTTATCGTTATCCGGCGATCTACGACGATGCCGCCTATATCGCCTCTTTAGGAGCCGGAACGGATTGGCAGGATGAGATTTTCCGCACTTCACCGGTACAAAACTATCAGTTGACAGTAACGGGTGGCGACGAAAAGACCAAATACATGTTTTCCGCCGGCTATTTCAACCAGCAGGGTGTCGTTATCAACAGCGACTACGAACGGTTCTCGGCAAGAGCCAAAATCGACAGCGAGCTGAACAGTTGGCTGAAGATGGGTATCAACCTGGCTCCGACCTATATGAACTCGAACAAGACGACGCAGGGCCACTGGGCAAGTGACGGTGTTATCAACGCAGCCTTGGCAACAGCCCCGGTAGTACCTGTATACAATGAAGACGGTACATGGGCTTCACAGTCCATGTACGCCGTCGCCAGCGACGGGTTGACCGGTGTGCCGAATGCAGTGGCGTGTACGAATATCCATAATTACGACACAGACCTCCGTCTGTTCAGCAACGGTTACATCGAGCTTTCCTTGTTGAAAAACCTGAAACTGAAATCCACAATCGGTGCCGACATCCGCGAATACAGAGGCGAATACTTCCGTCCGGCAACCATTCCTAACAACGGTAACGTGGCCCCTCTTCCTTCAACGGAAAGAAAAGCGACAGAAAAGTCCACCGAGATTATTAACTGGCTGAACGAAAACACTGTTACCTATTTCGGATCGTGGGATAAACATGAACTCGACGCTGTCGCCGGTTTCACTACACAGAAGAACATCTACCGCTACACGGAGGCTACGGGTTCCGATTTCCCGAACGACAAGATACAGACGCTCAATAATGCGACCGTAAAAAGCAGCAAGTCGGAGCGGAATACCTGGACGTTGCTCTCTTACCTGGCACGTGTAAACTATCGTTATAACAATAAGTACTACCTGACCGCATCCATCCGTGCGGACGGTTCTTCCCGCTTCGGCAAGAACAACCGCTACGGTTACTTCCCTTCCGGATCGGTAGCATGGCGCCTCTCCCAGGAAGACTTCCTGAAAGATCTGAAATGGTTGTCAGACATGAAGATCCGTGCAAGCTACGGTATCACGGGTAACAACAATATCGGTGATTATGCAGCGATCGGTATCATGGAAAATGCCAACTATGTATTGGGAACAGGTACGGGTAATATCGTAAACGGTGCTGCCCAAAAGAGCTTCTCCAACGCAGACCTGACTTGGGAAAAGACACGTCAGACGGACTTAGGCTTCGAAATCTCCGTTTTGGACAGCCGTCTGTCCTTGTCTCTGGACCTGTACTACCGCAAGACTACCGACCTGTTGATGAACGTCGACATTCCGACAATCACAGGATTTGACAAAGCGATGCAGAATATCGGTCAGATGAGCAACAAAGGTCTCGAAATCACAATCAACGGCACTCCGTTCAGAAACAAAGACTTTACCTGGGATGCAACCGGAAATATCTCTGTCAACCGCAACGAAGTATTGGCGTTAGGACCGACAGGCGACCCGATCTTTAGCGACGGCGGCGCCGGAACGACCCATATCACGATGGTAGGCGAACCGATCGGCGCTTTCTACGGATATAAGATGTTAGGTATCTTCAAAACGAAAGAAGAACTGGATTCATATCCTCACCTGGCTGATACGCAAGTAGGTGACGTAATGTTTGAAGACGTCAACGGAGATAATAAGATCGACGCTGACGACCGTACGATCATCGGTAACAACATGCCTGACTTCACCTGGGGTATGACACACTCCTTCACATTCAAGAACTTCGATGCCAGCATCTCCCTGCAGGGTGTTGTCGGAAATGAAGTTCTGCACCTGGGAAGACGTTTCTATACACAGGGCGAAGGTAACCAGAACCAGTTGAAAGAGATGATGGGACGCTGGCAGTCGGAAGCAAATCCGGGTAGCGGATGGATTCCGAGAGCTAACTCGCAGCCGACCGGACAGAACAATGCCATTTCCTCACGCTGGGTGGAAGACGCTTCTTTCCTCCGTGTAAACAACCTGACTGTCGGTTATACGCTACCCGAAGCATTCACCAAGAAATGCAGCATCCAACGTGCACGCGTATATGTTTCCACACAAAACCTGCTGACGATCACAAGTTATAGCGGCTACAACCCGGAAACAAGTTTCAAGGAAGACAACGTGACAGCTCCCGGTACCGACTACGGTATGTACCCGCTGTATCGCACCTGTACTTTCGGTATTAACGTAACCTTTTAAATAGCAGACGAATTATGAAACTAAAATATAATCTGATCGCAATAGCTCTTTTAGGATTCAGCTTCTCATCCTGTAGCGACTTCTTGGAACAGAATCCGCAAACGGATTTAAGTGAAAACGATTTCTACAAGACAGCCGACGACATTACCTCGGCAGTGAACGGCGCATACTCTTCTTTACAGGAGAATGACATCTACGGCAACTGGTATGTATTCGGGGAAATACCTTCCGACAATACCCGTAACCAGTTGTCCGGTTCGGTGACTACCCAGAATGAGTTCGACCAGTTCTACATCGACACGCAGAACAGCATGATCGCCAATTTCTGGAAAGCAGCCTATAAAACAATCAACCGTACCAATACGGTCTTAGGACGTATCGACGGCATCAATATCGATGCCGGACTGGCAAACCGGTACAAACTGGAATGCAAGTTCATCCGCGCCCTGATGTATTTCAACCTGGTTCGCGTCTACGGCGATGTTCCTTTGGTTCTGAAAGAAATCAGCATCTCGGAATCTTACGAAATCCTGCGTGAACCGAAAGAAAATGTTTACAACCAGATCATCACCGACCTGAAAGAGGCACAAGGTCTTCCCGTCTCCTATCCGACAGCCGAAGACGGACGTGCCACCCAGGGAGCAGCCAAAGCGTTGCTGGCAGACGTCTACATGACTTTGCACAAATATGCAGAGGCAGAAACTATCCTGGCCGAAATTATCAACAGCGGACGGTACAGCCTGTTGGAAAACACGCCGGGCAGCCTGAACATCGACGGCTACAAAGATGTATTCAGCCCCGTTAACCACAACAGCAAGGAAGGTATCTTCGAAATCCAGTTCCTGAAAGGCGGTTATAACGAAGGTTCTAACTATGCCAATAACTTCGCACCTGAAAACTCAGGGACGAATGTTGTAGCCGTGGGCGGAACAGGCGGAAACAACGTTCCGGAAATGGACATCTACAATGCCTATGAAGAAGGCGACCTGCGCCGTGACTTCTCCATGTCTTTAGGTTATTACGACAACCGTAAGAATAACGAGTGGGTGGAATCCCGTTATGTATGCAAGTTCATGGACGTTCCGTACCAGGGCAACGATGCCAGCAACAACTATCCGGTGATCCGCTATGCCGACGTGATCCTGATGTATGCAGAAGCCCTGAACCAGAACGGAAAGACGGCAGAAGCCTGCAAGTATCTGAATATGACACGCCGCCGCGGTTTCGGTTATCAGACGACAGAGACCAGCCCGGTCGACCTGCAGACAACTGACAAGGCCCAGTTCGCCCTGCTGGTAGAACAGGAACGCCGCGTGGAACTGGCTTTCGAAAACCATCGCTGGTTCGACCTGATCCGTACCGGACGTGCAGTCGAAGTAATGAAAAGCAAAGGATTCTCTCTGAACGAGACAAACCTGATCTGCCCGATTCCGCAGAAACAGATCGATGTCAATCCGAAGCTGACGCAGAACGATTACAAGATCGAACCACGGAACTGACAGGGGGTTCGGCGACATACGTATATCACCCGCCACGACATACGTATGTCGCCATAAACGACATATATATGTACCCGTTGCCTACATATATATGTACCCGCTGCCTACACATATATGTACCCGCTGCCTACATATATGTGTACCTGCAGCCTACATACGTATGTAGGAAACAGACCGGCCCCTTTCCCATTTTCACTATCTTTGCACAATCAATAATCCGAACAAGATGAAGACCTGGACACTATTATTAAGCACATTATGTTTCTTCTCATGCAACCAACAGGAAGAGAACTTCGAGAGGTACGTCAACCCGCTGATCGGTACGGATATCCGCATCGTACAGGGAAAAGATAAGAACTCGACGGAAGAGCGCGGACAAATCATGCCGGCTGTCGGTGTTCCCCACGGTATGACCAACTGGGTGGCACAGACACAGGCGACCGAGCAGAAATGCCATCCCCCCTACTATTATTTCCAGGACGCGATCCAGGGATTCCGGGCCAGCCACTGGATGAACGGCTCCTGCACGCAAGACTATGGAAGTGTCACGATCATGCCGCTCAGCAATAAGCTCGAAACAGACCCGGTCAAACGCGCCTCCTCTTTCGATCACGCCCGGGAGATAGCGACTCCCTCCTATTATTCAGTCGATCTGAACGACTACGGCATCCATGCCGAACTGACCGGACTCTCCCGTGCCGGCATCATGCAATTCAGCTTCGAGCAGGATGGCGACCGCTATATTGTGATCGAGCCCAACAGCGACGAAGGTGTCGCCTTCGTCAAGATCGATCCGGAAAAGAAAGAAATTACCGGCTATAACCCCGTGCACCGCATTTACCAGGGTTATGGCAAGGAAGCCGGATTCAGCGGACATTTCGTGATCCAGCTGAATGAAGAAATTGCCGACTATGGCGTTTGGGACAGCACCACGGTCACGCCCGGCCTGAAATCGGCTAAAGGACAAAAACATAACGTCGGAGCCTGGGTAAAGCTGGCCTCCGATAAGCCGGGGAAGACACTGGTCAAGGTTGCCACTTCCTTTACGAGCATCGACAATGCCCGCAAGAACCTGGCCGCCGAAATTCCGGGATGGAACTTCGACGAGGTACGGCAGGCTTCATCCGACACCTGGAACCAGGCATTGGGCCAGATCGCAGTAAAAGGGAACAACGAAGAAGAAAAGGTCAAATTCTATTCGGCTCTCTACAACGCGCATTTCCTGCCCCGCACGTTCAGCGACGTGGACGGCTCCTATCCGAAGTTCGATGGCGGCGGACAGATTATGAAGATGAACCACGGGACCTACTATTGCGACTTCTCGCAATGGGATACTTACCGGGCCGTTCATCCTCTGTTCTCCATCCTCAACCCTTCCCGCAACGGGGACATGGCGCATTCGCTCGTGTTAAAAGGACAGCAGGGAGGCTGGTTGCCCATCTTCCCGTCCTGGAACAGCTACACGGCCGCCATGATCGGTGACCATTGCATCGCCATGATCGGAGACGCCATCGTCAAAGATGCTCCGGGCTTCGACTATGAAGAGGCTTACACGCTGATGCGCAAAAATGCTTTCGAGGCCAATCCTGATTCCAACAGCTACCGGGACGGGAAAGGCCGCCGGGCAATGGAATCCTACCTGAAATACAATTATGTGCCGTTGGAAGATCCCGTAATGGAAGCATTCCACCGCCGTGAACAGGTCTCCCGCACGCTGGAATATGCCTATGACGATTTCGTCCTTGCCGAGGTTGCCAAGAAATTAGGCAAGACAGACGATTATAATGCGCTCGTCAAACGGGCGGGAAACTACCGGAACGTAATCGACCCCGAAACCGGCTATGCCCGTGGACGCCATGCCGACGGAAGCTGGATCGAACCGTTCGACCCGTTCTCGCTCACATTCTTCATTTGCGAAGGCACACCCTACCACTATACTTGGTACGTTCCTCAAGACGTAGCCGGGCTGATCGAACATATAGGCGGAAAAGAACGCTTCACCGAACGTCTGGATACATTCTTCGAAGGGGATTACTACTGGCACGGCAACGAACCGGGACACCATATCGCTTACCTTTTTGCTTATGCCGGCGAACCCTGGAAGACGCAGAAATGGATTCATGAGATCATCAACCGCGAATACTTCACGACCCCCGACGGGCTTTCCGGCAACGACGATGCCGGGCAGATGTCATCCTGGCTGGTCTTCAGCATGGTCGGCTTCTATCCGGTCTGTCCGGGCATGCCCTACTACGTGATCGGCAGCCCGTCATTCGAAGAGAGTGTTATCACCCTCGAAAACGGCAAACAGTTTACGATCGAAGCCAAAGGGGCATCGGACAAGAATATCTACATCCAGTCCGCTACCCTCAACGGCCAACCGTACGACAAGAGCTACATCCTCCACACAGACATTATGAACGGAGGCAAACTCTCGTTTGTCATGGGCGACACTCCCAACAAGGAATGGGCTTCTTCCGCCGGATCGCTTCCGCCTTCACTGGGTAAAGATTTATAACAAACAAAGGTAGTGTACCTAAAAAAGAACCAAGTACACTACCTTTCATATATCTTCGTATTCTTAATACTCAGATTCTCCTTATTATATTTACAATAAGAAGAATTAATGTAACTACAAACACCAAAATCGTAAAATAATCATTGCCACCCCTTTCTCGTTTTTGAATAACTGCATAAATCAAGAATAAGAACCACAAAAATACAGTATAAACACTGTAAACAAGATTTATATCGTATACAAGATTGAATACGAACAATACAAAATAGATCAAAATGAAAGGCACTAACAATAATTCTTTAATCCTTTTAACTTTCATAGCTTTATGGTTTTACAGTTTGCATACAATCTTCATAAGCACGCTCAGCAAGCCTTATGTCATTCGCATAATTAACCATTGCAATTGAATAACACACACAAGCAGCCACAACTACTTCAGCCATACAGGTACAACCTATAACGGCCAATTGTGCTGTAGTTTGTGCCCAAGCATAATCGTCTAACTTTCTTTGTATACATTCATCTGCTGTTGTCGCTCCGGCTTTTGTTTCTAAAAGAATCTTTAGTCTTTTCTCTGAATCATGTTTAAACAAATTGATCTGCTGATCAATCTCTAAATCCATATACTCTTTATTTCGAAGCAATTTGATATGTTTTTTCTTTACGTCTTCAATTTCCTGTTCAATATTTGCTCTTTCCATAAGATCTGCTATGTATTCTTCATCATCTATATGTAGCATAAGATTGTCAAATTCTTCTTCTGTTAAAGAATTCGTATACCCCAAGAAACTTTCAAATAGCACATTTGTACTCTCTGAAAAATCTATAAATTCATTAGATTCTGCAACAACAGTAAAGGGATCCATAGTATCATCCGAATCACAACTCTGAATACTCAAGAATGTTGAAACTACTATTATAACAGTCCCCAATATTAATAATAGCTTATTCATAACTCAATGTTTTTTAATTATCATTATTATACTCAAAAAAATCAAACTCAAATCCGACACTAAAAAAACATCCCATACATATTCCACCTTCTTTCTTATTATTTAGATTTAATTTAGGCTGTATTTCATTATTCTTATATAAGATAATTATCACTCAAATGATAAAGAGATCTCTACTTTTATCATATATCATATTTAAAATATTAAATACATTGAATCAAAGATAACGATTATTTTCCACAAAAGCAAAAAAAAGCAAAAAACAAGAATCAGCAAAAACCGGAAAGGCAATCTACCTGAAATAAACATAGGTTTTCCTGCAAATTTCACTATATTTACACGCTAATCGACAGAGAGTATATGGAATATTCAGCGGATTTAAAGGCTTTCAATCAATTATTTGCAGATTACCAAGGACGGTTCATCCGCTTTGCTAATATGTATGTGAGAGATATGGCCGTAGCCGAAGATTTCACCATAGAAGCCCTGATGCAATACTGGGAAAACCGGAATACGCTGAAGGCTGATTCCAATGTTCCGGCCTATATCCTCACGATCATCAAACACAAATGCATCAACTACCTGCAACATATACAAGTCAGGGAAGATGCCAGCGAACACCTGAAGAACCATGCCGAATGGGAACTGAACACCCGCATCTCCACCCTCGAAGCCTGCAACCCGGAAGAACTGTTTACAGCCGAGGCGCAGGAAATCGTGAACAAGACCCTGGCCACCCTGCCCGAACAGACGCGCCGCATCTTCATCATGAGCCGCTACGAAAACAAACCCCACAAAGAAATAGCGGAAACGCTCGGCATGACCACCAAAGGCGTGGAATACCATATCTCCCAGTCCCTGAAAAAGCTACACGCCAACCTGAAGGACTACATACCGCTGCTGGCATTCTTATCCTACGTGAATTAAAACATAGTCTATTCTTCTATTAAATTGAAGAGATTTATAGTCCGTAAGCATTCGTCATCTCAGATTATGTTTATCTTTGTAAAAATGAAAAAACACAAACTATGGACGATAAATTTTACATAAAAGACGGCTCCTTCTGTTTTATAATACCTTTCTTCACAAAGGAGTCTGATATCTGCGACCAATTCTTTCAGAATCTAAAAGAAAAGCGGAAAGAAGTTGATGCTAATTTTTCGGGAGATGAGAAAATCAAAGAGAAAATGAGAGTAACAGAGGTAATCAAAAACGAATTTGTCCAGAATATTAAAAATGCCAACTTCCCCTTTATACAAACAAATTTCAGTTGCAGGTTCTGTAATAAAGAACAGCTATTGTATAAAAGGAAACACCTGTGTCAATGCGTCTCTTCGGCTGTTAAGTTTCATGATGACATCAGCCAGAAGAATGATTCGACACAACTCTACTTAGACCATTATTCTGCATCATATTCGCATAACGACGTCTTCTGTGAGTTTGATTTCAACGTAATTCTCTATATCAATCATGATAACGAAGGAAAGATAAGTTATGTAGTGATAGAGATAAATGCCAAAAACATAAAAGGCAACTTGTTTAGCAATGTTACTCCCGATGATACGCTCGATCCGGAATATATCATCTTTATCAAGCATCTCTTTTATAAACGAAAGATGACCCTTGACCTGCTGCGCAAAGGATCAACAGAAAAGAAAGAGTGTTGCCTGCAAAACTGGGCTACCGACTATATGAGAAAACTCTGTGTTGCCTTAGGCGTCTCTTATCACAGCTCAGTTCCCGACTATGTCAAAAACGCAGCGTTCAGATATTCATTTATCGAACTGAAAGAGTTGAGAGGTAGCTATAACCAGCCTGTCTATTTTGATTTTGATGATACAGGGAAGTTTCTTGAAACCCACAGCCACCTGGCATACGGTCTGTTGCTTAGTGATGAAGGATGGAGGGCCGTCCCCAAACACATTACCACAAAAAAGCTACAGGATTATTGGTTCACACGAAAATTCTCCTGCACCTTTTTCCTGCAGCATAACGCTTTGCTTTTCAATTTGAAAAACTCGAAGGATGGAAAGGCTTACTCTAAATTCGGGCAAAACTGGTTCAGCAAATACAAAGATGATAAGTATGCTGATTATATCACCTCCGTCCCCTGCCTGACAGGAATCGATACACTCGCTATTTTCGTATTCTTAAAATCAATAGCGAAACAAGTATATATTGATAAATACAGAAATGCAATGGGGGAAAGTGAAGAAGAACTATCTTTCGTTGTATCTTTGGTGAAGCAATCCGTATTATGGAGCAGATCTATCATTCAGAAGATAAGACAGGAAAAGCAAACGATAAAAGTGTCCAGGCAACTGATAGAAGCCAGGAATAATCTGGAGTTACTAACAAGAATCCTGAACTCCCCCTCTTTTATGCTGGGTGAGATAAAAGGAATGGAAGAATGTATATACAGGCAATTCGGTATCATCGACACGATCAAGTATGTAAAAGAGATCTATCAGAGGCAATCGGATAAATTGCACTTCAGTTACGAGATCAACAATAACAATACGATTAAGATCTTAACAATACTGACTGCAGTTATTGGTCTCTCACAGGTATTCCGTTCACTTTGGTTCAGTATTACTGTTTTAGTAGCGGTTATTAGCACTTATATATATTACGGAGTTAAATATAAATGGTTTAAAAACAAAGATAATGATCCTATGAAGAATGATTGGATAGATAAAGAAATCATATATCAGGTATTCGTTGACAGGTTCGCGGGTTTTCCTGAAACAAAAGAGAATGGTAATATTTTCATGGGAGGAAACCTCCGGGGAGTAATCGATCGGTTGGATTATTTGCAGGACATGGGTATAACGACCCTGTGGCTGTCTCCCATCTATTGCACCGCCAATTATCACGGCTATCATGCAACCGATTTCATGAATATAGACCCGAGGTTCGGCACAATGAAGGATCTGGCTGAACTCATCGAGTCTGTACACAAACGGAATATGAAGATCCTCGTAGACTTTGTGCCCAATCACTGTTCCATCAACCATCCATTCTTTCAGGATGCCCTGCACAACAAGGATAGCAAGTATCGTGACTGGTTTTATTTCAATAAGAAGAATGAGTACACCTGCTTCCTTAAATACAAAGAACTGCCAAAGATAAACCTGGATAATCGGGAAGCACGTAAATACATGATTAATGTTGCCCGCTTCTGGTGTGCCAATTCTTTCGACGGTTTACGGATAGACCATGCAGTAGGCCCTTCATTCGATTTCTGGGATGAACTGATGTCTACAATGAGAAAGGAATTTCCGGATAAGATATTCTTTGGCGAAGTATGGTGCAAAGGCATCAAAAGACAATACTACAAAACCCTGCACTTGAAACGCAGCTGGATCAAATATTTATTCGGAATCAAACAAGAAAGTTTCCAACGCGACTATATCGACGTTTTAGACGGAATCCTGGACTTCAGATACAGAGAAATCCTGATAGATGCTATAGAAAAAGGCGAACGCATCCTGAATAACCCCCAATTAGAAGCGCGGGTTAAAAAGCATTTCAGCAAATATCCCAGCAACTTCAAATTACTCTTATTCCTGGATAATCATGACACGGACCGTTTCCTTTTCCATTGCAAAGGCGATAAAAGCCTCCTGTTGGAAGCGATTGAGTTCTCCTGCAAATGGGACAAGGCATTTATACTCTATTACGGAACCGAGCAGGGTATGAAAAACAGTATCACTATTTTTGATGGGACTGCTTACGCCGATCTGCGTGTCAGAGAACCGATGAACTGGGATATGAAAAAAGAAGAGACAATGTACGATTCGATAGCAAAGATGCTGAAAAAAAAGACAGATAAGCAATAAAAAAGACTATGTATCGAAGGCCTTCTAAGCAAGCCTTCGATACATAGTTTCCGTCAAGCGATCACCTCGACGATATTGCCATCCGGGTCCAAGACAGCGCCTTCATAGTAGCCGTCCCCTGTGGTACGCGGCTCGCCTGCGATCTTGTAACCGTCCGAACGGAACCGTTCGATCATGGCATCCACCTTCTCTTTCGATCCGGCAGAAAAGGCAAAATGGGCAAGTCCGATGAACACGTCTGCCGTTTCCCTCGTTATATCGGTCCGCTGCATGATTTCAAGCGAAGCACCTCCCTCGAAGGTGACGAAATAAGAGGCAAAGCCTTTCTTCGGGTTCACATACTTCTCGTTGCTTTTCCCGCTGAAATACTTGATATAAAAATCACGCGAACGTTCCAGTTCGTTCGTCCAGATAGCGATATGAGTCAATTGCATATGTTATTCTTATTTACAAATCCGGCAACCGGCGCATCTCGCCAGTTCTCCGCGGAAACGTTTTTCTACTAATTTGTGCAGGCGGTCTTTCAAAGCATCCAGACGTACATAGTCGATCACGTCGGACGTGAAAGCTACGCTCAGCAACATACGTGCCTCGTCGCGGGGGATGCCACGGCTCTGCATGTAGAACAAGGCATTTTCGTCCAACTGTCCGGTGGTCATGCCATGCGAACACTTCACATCGTCGGCATAGATTTCCAACTGGGGCTTGCTGTACATGCGGGCTTCACGGGTAGCGCAAAGATTGCGGTTCGTCTGATAGGCTGCTGTCTTCTGTGCGTCTTCCTTCACTAAGATACGGCCGCTGAACGCACCGACGGCATGATCGTCCAAGACATTCTTGAACAGCTCGTTGCTGGTGCAATGAGGTACGGCATGCGTAATATGGCTGTATGTGTCCAGTTGCTGTTCCTTGTCTAAGATGGACATACCGCACAAAGTCGCTTCAGCCTGTTCACCGTTCAACTCGATATAATAGTTGTTGCGGGTAAGGCCGTTATTCAGCGTGATACCGTTCACCAGGACATTGCTGCCGGCTTCTTGTTTCACATGCACGGAGGCAAAACGGGTAGTCGACACACTGCTCTCTTCGAGGTCGTAATAATCAAAAAGGGCGCCTTCGCCTGCAAAGATCTCGACAACCTGCGTAGCCAGGAACTTGACATCGTCGATGCTATGGTCGCACACCAGCAGCTTGGCTACCGAACGGGCCTCCATAATCACCAGGATACGGCGGTTCGCCATCGTGTCCACGTCGCTGCGGAAAATATTCACCAACTGGATCGGACGCTCCACAACGACACCTTCCGGCACGTAGACCACAAAACCGTCCTGAGCCAACATCGTGTTCAAGGCGATGATACCATCCTTGCCGGTCGGGGCCGCCTTACCGTAATAACGGGAGGCCACTTCGGGATATTTCTCCATGAAAGTACGCATTCCTCCGGCATAAACGCCTTCGGGAAGATAGGCTTTCGGCAACATCTTGCCGTAGAAAGTGTCGTTCACCACAAAATAGAGCGAGGTGCTCAGGTTGGGAACGTCACAACGGAACACGTCATAGGGGTTGACCGGTATGTCGAGGCGATTGATATTCACCCCATAGTCCGGGGCAAAAGCCTGCGCCACATCCGTATATTTATAATCTTCACTCTTCACCTGCGGAAACCCCAGCCGCTCCAAATCAGCCAAAGCCTTCGCACGCGGTGCATTCATCACGCTTGCCGCATGCCGGCAAATCAGATCCTCATAATGGGTGAAAAGATCGATATATTGTTGTTCTGCTTTCATTACTATCTAATTTTTGGGCACGGATTACACGGATTTCGCGGTTTAAGAGGTAAATATCTTACGTTTAACTTCTGCTGATAAACCGAAGTTAAGCAACAAACCGACCTGTAGTCCTGTCGCTTTTAAATAATTAACCAATTGCCACTCATGTTCAGGGCGAAGTGTTGAAACAGCTTTCAACTCAAGTATGATCGTTCCATCCACCACCATATCTGCAACATAATGTCCAACTAATTCTCCCTTGTAATATACATTTACCGGTTTTTGCAGCTCACAGTTAAAGCCTCTTTTCACAAGTTCCTTGTATAAGGCATTTTGATAAACCTGTTCGAGAAAACCAAATCCTAACTCTTTATGTACCTCATAAAAAGCATTGATAATATCCTTTGTCAAATTCTCGTGTAACATCTATCTATTTCTTAAACCGTGAAATCCGTGTAATCCGTGCCTAATTATTCTTATTCTTCTCCCATCTCTTTCTTGATCCAGTCGTAGCCTTTTTCTTCGAGTTCGAGGGCCAGTTCGGGACCGGCGGTCTTGACGATGCGGCCCTTGTAGAGGACATGGACTACGTCAGGTTTGATATAATCCAGCAGACGCTGGTAGTGCGTGATAACGATAGCCGCATTCTCAGGCGTACGGAGTTGGTTTACACCGTTTGCCACGATACGGAGGGCGTCGATATCCAGGCCGCTGTCCGTTTCGTCGAGGATCGCCAGCTTCGGTTCGAGCATCGCCATCTGGAAGATTTCGTTCCGTTTCTTCTCGCCGCCTGAGAAACCTTCGTTCACGCTGCGGCTCGCCAGCTTATTGTCCAGTTCGACGATCGCACGCTTCTCGCGCATCAGCTTCAGGAAGTCGGTAGCCGAAACAGGTTCCAGCCCTTTATATTTACGATGTTCGTTCAGAGCGGCACGCATGAAGTTCACCATGCTGACACCCGGAATCTCCACCGGATACTGGAAACTCAGGAAAATACCTTCACGGCTACGGTCTTCCGGTTCGAGATCCAGCAGGTTCTTACCGTTGAAGATCACCTCCCCTTCCGTTACTTCGAATGCCGGATTACCGACCAACACACTGCTCAAGGTACTTTTCCCGGAACCGTTCGGCCCCATGATGGCGTGTACCTCACCCGCCTTGACAGAAAGGTTGATCCCTTTCAATATCTCTTTGCCATTGACATTGGCATGCAAGTTCTTTATCTCTAACATCTCTACTGGTTATTGCTTGTTACATGTACTACTTCATACTCTCTTCCACTACTGTGGGGCTGCTCTCCCCTACCGTGCTTAGTGTCACCTCATCCGGATGAAGCGGACTACCTCATCGGCATGAGGCTAACTCCCTCACCGGGATGATGCAGATTACCTCATCAGGGTGAGGCATCGTCATACTCCCGGCTGCTCTACCCCACGCTCCCCTCTAAGGAGATGGTCAGCAGCTTCTGTGCCTCGACGGCAAACTCCATCGGGAGCTTGTTCATTACCTCGCGGGCATATCCGTTTACGATCAGGCCGACAGCTTCTTCCACCGAGATACCGCGCTGCCGGCAATAGAACAACTGCTCTTCACTGATCTTGCTTGTCGTCGCTTCGTGTTCCACTACCGCCGTTTCGTTCTGGATATCGGCATAGGGGAAGGTATGGGCGCCGCAAGTCGAACTGAGCAACAGGCTGTCGCACTGGCTATGGTTACGGGCGCCTTCGGCACGGGGCGAGACTTTCACCAATCCGCGATAGCTATTCTGGCTATGCCCGGCGGAGATGCCTTTCGAGACGATCGTGCTGCGGGTGTTCCGTCCGAGATGGATCATCTTCGTGCCGGTATCTGCCTGCTGGTAATTGTTGGTGACAGCCACCGAGTAGAACTCGCCTACCGAATTATCGCCTGCCAAGATGCAGCTCGGATATTTCCAGGTGATGGCGGAACCGGTCTCCACCTGCGTCCAGGAAATCTTGCTTCCTTCGCCCTTGCACAGTCCGCGCTTGGTCACGAAGTTATAGATTCCTCCCTTTCCTTCCTTATCGCCCGGATACCAGTTCTGGACAGTGGAGTATTTTACTTCGGCACGTTCGTGCGCCACGATTTCGACGATTGCAGCGTGAAGCTGGTTCTCGTCGCGCATCGGTGCGGTACAACCTTCGAGGTAGCTGACGTAGGCTTCGTCGTCCGCCACGATCAGCGTACGTTCGAACTGTCCGGTATTGGCAGCATTGATACGGAAATAAGTGGAAAGCTCCATCGGGCAACGCACGCCTTTCGGGATATAAACAAACGACCCGTCCGAGAATACCGCCGAGTTCAAAGCCGCAAAGAAGTTATCACGATAACCGACCACGCTTCCCAGATATTTCTGGACCAGGTCGGGATGATGCTGGACGGCTTCGCTGAAAGAGCAGAAGATAATGCCTTTCTCGGCGAGCGTTTCCTTGAATGTCGTCTTTACGGAGACGCTGTCCATCACGGCATCGACCGCCATCCCGCTGAGTTGCGCACGTTCGTGAAGGGGAATGCCTAATTTATCGAACGTCTTCATCAGTTCCGGATCGACCTCGTCCAAGCTCTTCGGGCCTTCCTTCTTCTTCGGGGCGGCGTAGTAGATGATATCCTGATAGTCGATCGGCGGGATCGTGAGGTGAGGCCAGGTCGGCATCTCCAGCGTCTGCCAGTGGCGGAAGGCTTTCAAGCGGAACTCAAGCAGCCATTCCGGTTCGTTCTTCTTGGCAGAAATAATACGGACGGTCTCTTCATCCAATCCGCGATGAATCACCTCCGTATCGATATCGGTAACGAATCCGTATTTGTAATCACCGGTCGTCACCTCATTTAGTATGTCGTTTGAATCTTCCATTATACATTATATATATATTGTTCAATTTATGAAACCTATTCCTCCTTAAAAAACAAGTTTTGGAAGTAAATGGTTGGGATTATTTCTTTGACTGAATTATAAAAACGGGATTCGACCTTTGCCTCGCGCGGGATCAGGACCGATCCGCGGTCTATCATCTCCAGGCTGTTCAGCAGGAGGCTGACGAATGCCATCATAAAGCAAAGCCCCAAGACACCGCCCGCCAAATGGTTCAGGACGCTCAGCGGCGTCGCTCCCACGACACGGGTCAGAATCTCACCCGCCAGCAATATGACACCCACGATCAACAGGAACCCTGCCACGTAGCTGAGCACCGTCACCCCTTGTTCGGGAAACCAGCCCAATGCCAGTATATATCCGCGCAGCCAGAGCGCCGCCTTCGTACAGAAAAAAATCCCGACCAAGAGGGCTATAAGCGAAACAACCTGTTTGATGACTCCATCAAACAGGCCTTTCACAAATCCTATTCCTGCCAGACATAGCAATGTAATGTCCAACCAGTTCATGTTTACAATGTCTTCTTGATTTCCGTTTCTTCGTATGCCTCGATAATATCGCCTACCTGGATATCATTGTAGTTCACTATGTTCAAACCACAATCCAATCCGGCAACCACTTCCTTCACATCGTCCTTGAAACGTTTCAAAGATTCCAGTTCACCGGAATGGACCACGATACCGTCACGGATCACGCGCACTTTGTTCGAGCGTTTGATCTTGCCTTCACGTACCATACATCCGGCAATCGTACCCACTTTCGTGATCTTGAATACCTGCTGTACTTCCACGTTGGCCGTGATCTCTTCCTTGATTTCCGGTGAAAGCATACCTTCCATAGCGCTCTTCACTTCTTCGATCGCATCGTAGATGATCGAGTACAGACGGATTTCAACCCCTTCTTTCTCTGCCAGACGGCGTGCGGGCAATGCCGGACGCACCTGGAATCCGATGATGATAGCGGAAGAAGCGGCAGCCAGTACGACATCCGATTCGGAGATCTGGCCGACAGCCTTGTGGATCACGTTCACCTGGATTTCGTCTGTAGACAGACGGATCAGGGAGTCGGACAACGCTTCTACGGAACCGTCCACGTCACCCTTCACGATCACGTTCAGTTCCTGGAAGTTGCCGACTGCGATACGGCGGCCGATATCATCCAGGGTCAGCATCTTCTGCGTACGCAGACCTAACTCGCGCTGCAACTGTTCGCGACGGTTGGCGATTTCGCGGGCTTCCTGGTCTGTTTCCAGCACGTTGAATGTATCGCCGGCCTGCGGAGCGCCGTTCAGACCGAGGATCAGAGCCGGTTCGGAAGGGCCGGCCTGTTCGATACGCTGGTTACGTTCGTTGAACATCGCTTTTACACGACCGAAATGGGTTCCGGCCAATACGATATCACCGACTTTCAGCGTTCCGTTTTCAACCAGCACGGTAGAAACATATCCACGTCCTTTGTCGAGTGAAGACTCGATGATGGAACCAACGGCACGTCTTTTCGGATTAGCCTTCAAGTCGAGCAAGTCGGCTTCCAGCAATACTTTTTCCAGCAGTTCTTCTACACCCATGCCTTTCTTGGCTGAAATTTCCTGGCTCTGGTACTTACCGCCCCAGTCTTCAACCAGGTAATTCATGTTAGCCAGTTCCTCCTTGATCTTGTCAGGGTTGGCATGCGGCTTATCGATCTTATTGATGGCAAATACGATAGGAACGCCGGCAGCCGAAGCATGGTTGATCGCCTCGACGGTTTGCGGCATGACATTATCGTCGGCAGCCACAATGATAATTGCGATATCCGTCACCTTGGCTCCACGGGCACGCATGGCGGTAAAGGCCTCGTGACCCGGCGTATCCAAGAAGGTGATACGGCGTCCGCTCTGCAACTTCACGTTGTAAGCGCCGATGTGCTGCGTGATACCTCCGGCCTCACCGGCAATTACGTTTGCATTACGGATGTTATCCAGCAAAGAAGTCTTACCGTGGTCGACGTGTCCCATCACAGTTACGATAGGGGGACGTGCCACCCAGTCTTCTTCGTTGTCTTCTTCTTCGTCGGCCTTGATGGCTTCCACCACTTCGGCACTGACATATTCGGTCTTGAAGCCGAATTCTTCAGCTACAATATTAATAGTTTCCGCATCCAGGCGCTGGTTGATGGAAACCATGATACCGATGCTCATACAAGTTCCGATAACCTTGGTAACAGGCACATCCATCATGTTGGCAAGGTCGTTGGCGGTAACGAACTCCGTCAGCTTCAACACCTTGCTTTCCATTTCTTCCTGTTCCATCAGTTCGTGTTCACGCTTCTGGAAAGCATCACGTTTGTCACGACGGTACTTGGCTCCCTTGTTATTCTTGTTGCCCTTGTTGGTCAGGCGGGCCAGGGTTTCCTTTACCTGCTTCTGTACATCTTCCTCGCTGATCTCGGCTTTCACCGGCTTGCGCAGGCGCGGCTTGCGATCGTCGTTCGGACGTGACGGGCGTGCATTGGTTCCCGGCGTATTATTAACGTCTACACGGTCTTTCTTGATACGGTTGCGTTTTTTCTTCGCATCCGCACCGCCTTCTCCCGGTTTAACAGGAGCGCCGGGTCTTGCCGTCGCATCTTTCGGTCCCTTGTTGAAAGGCCCGTTACCCGACTGTTGCCCCGGTTTGTTACCGGCAAACTTCTCGCGCTTGTCTTCGCGCTCTTTCTTGCGTTCTTCCTTCGTCTTTTTCTTCGGACGGGTAGACTGATTCAACGCGTTCAGGTCTATCTTCCCTGTTACCTTGATTTTCGACTCGAACTTCGGAGTATTCAACCGGAATAATTCCTCATCAGAACCGTTGCCGGCAGATGCCGCCGGTTCCTCGGATTTCGCGGTCGTTGACTCTACATTTGCAGCTTTCGGCTCCTGTACAGGCTCCGGTTTAATCACTTCTGCTGGTTCCTTTTCCACTACTATAACTTTTTCTTCTTTTATCTCCTCAGGCTGCTGTTTCACTTCCGTAACTTTCGCTTCAGGCATTTTTGCCTCAGGCGCCTTCACTTCAGGCGCTTTCACTTCGGGAACTTTTGCTTCAGGGGCTTTCACCTCCTGAACCGGAGCTTCAGCAGTTTTTGTGGCAGAGACCGCCTCCACAGGCTTCTCCACTTTCTTTTCCACAGGAGCGGAAACAGGCTGATGCTGTACCTCCTGCGCTTTTTTATGCGGTCTGTCCAGATCGATCCGGCCCTTCGTCACGATTTTGGGCTTGAATTCTTCCGGTATTACAGTCTTTATTTCCGAGTTCCTTTCTTCTTTCACAGAAGAAGCTTCCCTGTGAGGCCGTTCGGGCACAACCCGTTCACGCTCACGTCCGCCGTTCGGTAAATCTTTTCCAAACTCTTTTACGAGCAAAGCATACTGTTCATCACCGATTCGCGTGTTGGGATTGTTATCCTCAACCTCGAACCCTTTCTTGCGTAGAAACTCAACAACCGTGTTGATTCCTACATTTAATTTCCTTTGTACTTGTATTAATTTTATGGGCATATCAAACTTTGTCGTAATACTTATTCCTGGGTTTCATCCTGTTCTTCTTCAAATTCGGCAGATAAGATAGCAAGTACCTCGTCAACAGTCTGTTCTTCGAGGTCGGCACGTTCTATAATCTCTTCACGGCTCATAGCCAATACGCTCTTCGCCGTGTAGCACCCGATATTCTTCAGTGCTTCGATTACCCAGCTGTCAATTTCATCCGAGAATTCATCCAGATAGATGTCCTCTTCATCTGCACCTTCCACATCGCGGAAGACATCGATGGCATATTCGGTCAGCATACAGGCGAGCTTGATATTCAAACCACCTTTACCGATAGCCAATGAAACTTCTTCAGGACGAAGATAAACCTCTGCCTTACGTTCTTCTTCGTTCACTCGTATAGAGGAAATTTTTGCCGGGCTTAATGCACGCTGGATAAACAGCGATACATTGGATGTATAATTAATGACATCGATATTCTCGTTTCTCAGCTCGCGAACGATACCGTGAATACGGGAACCTTTCATTCCGACGCAGGCGCCGACCGGGTCGATACGGTCATCGTACGACTCAACGGCCACTTTTGCTCTCTCTCCCGGAATACGGGCAATCGCCTTGATGGTGATCAGACCATCGTTGATTTCCGGCACTTCAAGTTCGAACAAACGCTGCAGGAATAATTTGTCAGTACGGGAAAGAATGATCTTCGGATTGTTGTTGTAGTTATCCACCCGCTGTACGATGGCACGTACGGTTTCACCTTTGCGATAAAAGTCTGTCGGGATCTGTTCTGTTTTCGGGAGCAGCAACTCATTACCCTCATCGTCCAACAACAGGATCTCTTTCTTCCATACCTGGTAAACATCGGCTGCGATGATGTTGCCGATTTTATCCTTATATTTAGCAAACAAGCTGTCTTTCTGCAATTCAAGTATCTTTGAAGCCAGCGTCTGGCGCAGGTTCAGGATGGCGCGACGTCCGAAATCGGCAAAATGCACTTCGTCGGTCACCTCTTCGCCCACTTCACAGTCGGCATCGATCTTACGGGCCTCGGTCAGTGTCAGCTGAAGATTTCCATCTTCCAGTTCGTCATCGGCGACAACCGTACGGTTTCTCCAAATTTCGAAGTCACCTTTTTCCGGGTTGATAATTACGTCGTAATTTTCATCCGTACCGAACATTTTAGCGATCACGTTGCGGAATGAGTCTTCCAACACGCTGATCATCGTATCTTTATCTATATTTTTCAACTCCTTGAACTCAGCAAGTGTGTCAATCATACTGATTGTTTCCTCTTTCTTGGCCATAATCTTTTTACTTGAATCTTATTAGGTATTTTGTATATTTTATTTCATCGAATGTATATGACTGGTCTTCCTGGACAGTCACCTTACGCTTGGCCCCTTCGGGCTTCACTTGTTTTTCAACAGTGACTACCACCCCGTTTTCGTCAGCCGACTTCAACACGCCGGTCAGCTTCGTGCCGTTTTTAAGCAGCATTTCCACTTCGTTGCCTATATTTTTTACATACTGGCGAAGCACTTTAAACGGAGATGTTATACCTGCGGAACCGACTTCCAACTCGAAGTCTTCCGCATCCCGGTCCAGGTGACCTTCCACATAGCGGCTCAACTCCGCGCAGTCGTCGATACAAACACCCTCATCATTATCTATTTCTATAATAATCAGGTTACCTGGTTTAATTACTACATCTACTAAATAATTGCCGGAAGAAGCTAATTTCTCTTCTACCAACTGACTTATCACGTCCTTTTCAATCATATACATACAGTTAAGAACAAAAGAAGGGGACTGCCCGCCCCCTCCTCATCTTCGCTTAATCGCCCGCAAATATACAAATAATCAGTGAGTTTTCAAATAAATATATATTTTTTCTGCATGTTATGGGAATTATCGCGTACATTTGTACATATATCTCAATAATAAGCGTATGTCAGAGCATTTGATCGAATTAGAAATAAAGGATTACAGAGCTATTCAGAAAGCTAAAATTGCATTGAACGGAATCACAGTCCTTTCCGGTGAAAACGGATGTGGGAAAAGCACGATTGCCAAACTTACATACCATTCCATTCAGACGATCAACCAGTACGAAGATATCATCTATAGGCCATTACTCGCTTTTTACAAAAAGACACTCGAAATATTCACGGATATTTCAAACGATCTTTCGTCATTAGTACCTTCTTCCGATACTTTCATGCCAGAGAAGTACCAATATACAGTTCCGAATATCCCCAAAATCATATCTGCTATATCAACTATAGCACAGACGCTTACAGTTAATTATTATACTGCTGTCAACATGGATGGAGCAGATAAAAATGATCCCTTTTTCACCCGGTTAAGAACAATATTATCAAGTAATTTTGCTATTCCCGAAGCTAAAGACAAAGACTGGAGCAGCCTTATCCATGAAATACTGGATTCTATTATAAAGGTACAGAATTATGCCGCTGCAAGTGTCAGGAATAGGAATACAGAAGTATTTACCGGATATATTAAAACCTTCTTCAACAATGAAGATATAACTGATAAATTCAATTTATATGAATATGGTGTCGGCATCACGAATTATCAACGGCAGCGACTTTTGCATTTCAGATCGATCGATAAAGTTTTATATATCGATACTCCGATGGCCATCGGACTATCATCAACCCATATACCACATTGGGATTTTCTGAACGAGACACTCCGGCAAGGAGGTGAAAACAAGTCCTTGAATTCAGAAAACATCTATCGGCTTCTTTCCGAAAACATCTTGGAAGGAGAAGCCTCTTTCGATACAAAATCTATTTTCGATCGTTTTGTCTATCAGCGTAAAGACGGATTAATTATAAATCTGCTGGATTGTGCGACAGGTATCAAATCGTTCGCAATCCTGCAAATATTATTGAAAAACGGATATCTCGACAACAAAACATTATTGATCATCGATGAGCCGGAAGCCCACCTGCATCCGCAATGGATTGTTGAATTTGCACGTATCATCACCTTACTGAATAAAGAACTGGGGGTGAAATTCCTGATTGCCAGCCATAACCCGGACATGATCAGCGCTTTGAAATATATATCAGAAAAGGAAAAGATATCCGATAATATGAATTTCTATTTAGCCGAGAAAACCGAAGAAGAGACATACATATATAAAGCATTAGGGTCGGAAATCGATGAGATATTCGGTTCTTTCAATATCGCCATCGACAGGATCAACCAATATGGAGAAGCAAATAATGAAATATTCTAAAGAAGTAACCGAAACCCACCGATTAAGTTGCCAGCATAAAGACTGCCTGCAACTCATATCCGATTGCTTCACACAAGAAGGAGGCAAAGGAAATCTGTTTTGTCAAAATGAAACATGTATAAACTTGGATAAAATAGAAAAAAAGCAACACAAAAACAGCCCACAAGCCACTATGGATATAACAATAGGCATCGAGGCTTCATCTAAAAAGATGCTTTTGGTAGAATTGCGTTTCAACTATAAGAACCCTAAGAATATCGGTAAACAAGAAATTCTCGACAAGATCGTTCATTCAAAAGATCTTTTATCCGATTGCGCCGTTCATCCAGAATACATTTTCATATTTAAAGAGAATGTCAAAAATCAGGCTCGCAGCCACTTCAACAGGTTATTCATAGGCAAAAAAACTCCTTGTATTATTATGACAGAGGATGAATTTCACCATTATTTCTTTCTTTAAGCCCAGATTTCAATATTTGGTCATTACCCGTTTTTTTCGTTTCTTTGCCCCGAATATAAGAGGGGCTTGCCGGAATGCAACTATTGGAATATTTCGGAGTATTGACCGGGCTGCTTTATCTGTTTTTGGAGATCAGGCAGCATCGTGCCATGTGGGTGGTAGGTTTCCTCACTTCCCTTGTCTATGTTTTTGTCTTTTTCTTTTCGAAGATATATGCGGATATGGGATTGAACATATATTATGTAGCCATCAGCATATACGGCTTCTGGCAGTGGACACGCAGGCGTACGGTCGAAAAGGCCGGAACCGGAGAAGCCGCCTCCTCCCAAGAGGTGATCCTCTACCGCAACATGACGTTCCGCCTTTTTGCCCGGATCAGTTGCGCCATCCTCGCCTTGTACACGCTGCTCTATTACGTCCTGCATGATTTCACCGATTCGCCGATACCGGTAGGCGATGCTTTTACCACCGCCGTCGGGATCGTCGCCACCTGGATGCTGGCCCGCCGGATCATCGAACACTGGATATTCTGGATCATCGTCAACTGCGTGTCCGTCTATCTTTATTACCTGCGTGAGCTCTATCCCACAATGTTTCTCTATATTTGCTACGCCATACTGGCGGCAGTAGGATTATACACATGGAAAAAGAAAGGAATAAGAACAAATGATAACGCCTTATAATTGCGTAGTCGTGGCAAACGGCAGCTTTCCTCAAACAGCCTTACCGCTTCGTCTTTTGCACGAAGCCTCTGTTGTCATCGCCTGTGACGGGGCTGTCGAGGCATTGGACAAAGCGGGCGTCACCCCGGCAGCCATCGTCGGCGACCTGGACAGCATCCCGTCCCGCTTCCGCGAGCGCTATGCCGACCGCATCCATATCGTGGAGGACCAGGAAATAAACGACCTAACGAAATCCGTCCGTTTCGCCCACCGGTCCGGGCAGCAGGAAGTCCTGATCTTAGGGGCTACCGGGTTGCGCGAAGACCATACGTTAGGCAATATCTCCCTGCTGATGGACTACGCCCCGCTGTTCCGCCGGGTAGAGATGCTCTCGGACTATGGGATTTTCACCCCTATCCGGCAAACAACGACACTGGCAAGCAAACCCGGAACCCAAGTGTCCCTTTTCTCCCTTGCCCCTTCCGGCAGGATCTCGATATCCGGACTGCGTTGGCCCATCCACAATCGCCAACTGACCGCCTGGTGGCAAGGCACATTAAACGAGGCGACAGGCAACAACTTCACCGTCACCCTCTCACCGGACGCCCGGATCATAGTTTACCGCACCCTCTAAATAATGTAGTTCTGCCTTGTTCCCGCGCTTGACGCGGGATCGCAAAAAAACAGACCTTATCGATCGATGTTTATATGGCCGGTCCTAATGCGATCCCGCGTCAAGCGCGGGAACAGGGATCACACCGGTAAATCATCATTTACAGGTTCAAATCTTCTTAGAATAAAAAAGTCCCGAAGGGGATCTTTCGATCAGCCTTCGGGACAAAATACACCCTCAATTTTACAACTTAGTATTCAAGCCTCACGGCTGTTTATAGACTTCCTCAATTTTTTATACAATTCCACCTGCTTATGCGGGCAATCTATTCAACTGAGAAGCCTTCCATTCGGGAAAACCTTCGATACTGTCATAGATGTGGAACTGCAACTTATCATCTGCCACCCTTTTCAACTCCGTTTTGGGAGCCAGTGGCAAACACATGTCGTCCACTGCAAAAAGAGCTTTTAACAAAACTACATCGTACCCCTCGCGAATTACTTCTTTCTGTAATACTACCGGCACATTCAATCTGGCCAAATAATAAGCAGAACGTTCATACGCGCACCATGCATCACCTTCGAGATATAAGTAGACACCATGTTGGTTGTCTATCTCGTTCATCAGAACTTTTTCGACATCCGCTATATGCTCCATAATCGTACTTTCTTTAATTTCTCAATTTATTATATGCAATATTTATATCACAAAGATATAGGCTTATCGCATAATCGTCACCATGCAAAAGTATCAATTATACTACTCAAAGCTATCAAATAGCTGATTATCGGCCTCTTTCTTGCGTAATTCGTCCAAATTGGCAGCAGCGTCCTTCACACCGGCAGCTTTTGCCTGCTCCAGCAGCTTGCTTGCTTCGGTCAAGTTCCCTTCCATCAAGTTCAATACACCGCGGGCATGGATCGCTTCAGGGCTATTGCCAGCCTTTGCCAGGTAATTACGGGCGGAACCTAAATCCTTTTTCGACAAGGCGATATTGGCAGCATTCAGGTTGGCAACCGGGTCGTCGCTATACAGACGAACGGCTGTTTCGAATACATCATTATATTCTTTGCTTCCGATTTGATAACTGTTAGCTACAGCAAACATTTCGCTCAGGCTTAACTGCTGCGGACGCGTCTTGATAATTTCGCGACCCTCTTCCACTGTAAACTCACGTACCGTATAATCAATCTGATATTCCGAACGGCGCAACGACGGGAAAATGCCAGCCAATACATAGCGGTAGGCAGCTCCACCATTCAACGCTCTCAACTCGGCCTCTTTCTTATCCGGATCTTTATCGCTATCGATAATAGCCAATACAGCATCCCGGTCAGGAACCTGCTTGTCGGCTTCTACCTTAGCTTTGAAACCGGCCCAATCTTCGGGCACTGTTTCCAGTTTGAAGAAGCTGGATTTGAAATCATGTTTCTTTTCAATATAGCCACGCAAAGCCTTTACACGGTTTTCAGCCAGCAACGCATTAGATTTATAAGAACCTTCCGGCGAAGCGTACCCTTTCAGGATAATACCGTTCGGAGTAATATTCTTATCGTCCGTAACCGTCTTAATCGTATTATCGATCTTGGCCAGTTCCACCGCATTGTTACGGAAGTCCGGCAGGATCGCATATCTACCCACCTGGAAGTCCAGATAAGCAGTCCCCACCTCGGCACGATGTTTAACCGTTTCCGCCTCCGGAGAGATATAAGCCAGCGTAGGCTGCACCTCATACCGCTTGTCGGGACGGGTCAGGACCTTGTCGGCTATCACGAGCGGTGCGCCCTGCTCCTCTTTTCCACAGCCGCACATGTTCGGGACCAGCACGAAACGGGCATCCTTCATCCATGATTCGAAAGGAATAACCGTCTTATAGTTGATGACGCTTTCACTCTTTCCGGCCTGCACGACCAAAAAACGGGGTTCATCCTGCAAGTTATTCAACGCGATCTCGCGGTCATACACCTTCTGGCTGATCCGGCCGTTCAGCAGGATGGAAGGCAAACCTTCTTTCTGCGAAGCCGATTCCAGGACCGGTGTCAGGGAAAGATTCTCACGGGATTTGATCTGGTTGCCGTCGACCGTGATCACGGCATCGATCACCAATTCGTTCCCTTTCTGTTTCAGTTCGTTACAAACCACTTTTACCGGGGCCTGAGCCAGGATTGCCGGCGAAACGACAGCCAACAGAGCTGCTGCCATATATAATTTCATTGTTTTCTTCATAGCTCCGATTATTTAATAAAGTAAATAATAGAAAGAGCTGCTTTCGTTACCCCGAAATAGTCTTTCGTTTCGCTCTTCTGAATCGTGCCGCACGAAGCGCACGGATATTTATCGTAATCCAGATGTGCCCATCCGATACCGATCACCGCCTCCATGCTCCAACGGTTGCTCAGCAGCCACTGGTAGCCATAGGACAAGCCGGCTCCATAGAGATTTCCCTGGTAACGATAGTTTTCCATATTTTTACTCAGAAACTTTATCCCGCCGACATTATAATCGGCATAATGGGCATGAACCCCCAGAAAATGTCCGTTAAACTTCTCACACAGCCAATAACGTGCTTCCGGCTGGACCATCCAGTGTTTCCATCGCATGTCGTCGCCAAACTTCCATCCGTTGTAGTTACCGGACAAGTCCAGTGTCCACTTCTTGCTCAATCCCATCTCAACCCCCAAGTTGATCGTTGCAGTCGCGTCGTACAGCAAGTTTGACTTCACCGCAAACTTCTGTCCGTAGACATTCGTCATGCCAGCCAGAAGCAAAAAGAGGAAAAGTACTTTTTTCATACACTTCATTTTTAATTATCTTTTATTTTTCTATTCCATATTAAACAACATCGCAAACAAAACAGTTTATTCCGATACAAAAGTATAATAAGTCTTTACCACGCGCGATAGGTGCACGTTTCAAGTTTCACGGGCAAAGCTACCAAGAATAGATGCCGTGATATAAATACCGATGAAAAAGGGACGGGACGATAGAAACACCTATAATTTCATCAGTAACCACTTCCATACCGGCAGAACGACTCCTTTCGCATTCAAATATTCCTCAAAAGAATACGGATATACGTTTCAATACCGTCTCTCATATAAGTATAGCTATCAGTATCAGCAATCCCCAAAGCCCCCTCAGCCTCTCTTTCGCCGTCTGTTGAAGCAGACGGTTTAAAAGATTTAGAGGCAAAGCCTCTTCCTCTGTGGACTTTAGCGTCCCTATCTGGGAAATCTTCATATATGTATGACCGATGCCACCTGTTACGAGAGCTACATCTGCCATCTTACAGACCTGAAACTATTGTGGAAAAGCGTGAAGTGGCTTTACAGGCACCTCTACAAGGATTGTCAGAGAATTGGTACCAGCATCCGAGAAACAAATTCGGTGATGTAAACCATGCCTATCTGACCCATAGCAAGAAACGCAAGCGTAAGGCATTCCGTTCCAAAATGCTGAAAAGACAACTGATAAACCTACAGGAGAAACTTCTTCATCAGACGGACGATCTGCATTCCTTCTATAAGGAACAACTTGAATATACAGCTGATTATCATTGTCGTTTGGCTATCATACGAAAGACACTTAAACGATAGCCACTTCCTACATACACAAGGGCAGGCCAAGGAAGAGAAGTAACGACAGCTCCTACGTCCCAAACTCAGCCGGGAACGTGCCACACGCTTGGTAAGAAGCTTACTGGCTTCTTCCGGAACTTCATACCCATATAGATCTAATTTGAACTTTTGAGGAGGAGATTTATAATAAAAATGGCATGTGAAATGGAAGACATCAACCATTTACACATGCCTGCTTTTATTTTTAGGACATTTACTGAATGTCCCTTGATAGGTTAGATTACTTTTTATCTTTTACACATCGTACAACTGCACTCCCTATATCTCCTAAAGAAACATTTCCACCTCCAACTATATGGTAAACATTCTGTTTTGACTTTTTATAACTTAAAGAAGACATGGTCTGAGAGAATATAGCTTCCCCGAACGAGAAACCACTATACGCTGTTATCAATGTCAACTCTCTCATATTCGGCATACGCCATCCACTCGGACACGGATTTTTTACAGAATTTTTATAAACATCCGATTTACTTACAGTTGAAGATGTCAGACCGCTTGCTACATAGAAACTCTTATACGGTCTGTTATATTCACTTAACTCATCAGTAATAGCGAGAGGTTCGCCTTTATCATCAGTTGCCCGTAAGGCGTTAGGAGTAACGGCTGACAAATCTATCAAGACCGATCCATCACTTTGATACTTAGGACTTGCGTAATCAGCAGTCTCGTTAGATAATTGAGGAGCATCATTACTATTATATGTAACTCCCAAATTACGCACACAGCGATAATCCCAATATCCATTATTCATACTTTCGGAACCTGTTGCGGCACCTTCTTCAGCCCAGAATTGGATATTATTGCTATTTGTATAATGGAAATCACGATAATTTCCACTATCTGTTTTGCCCTCATCTCTCGTTACAGTAACCCCATTCTTCATTAGCTGTACCTCCAAAGGAAGAGCATCTTTACCAAGGAATAGACCAGTCATCTGATTGATTGCAGGCATATACCAGCGCACTTCATTATGTGTAATTTTGCCATCGCCATTTAAATCCCGGTTTCTCTGAAGACAAGCCTGTTGCAACAATGCTATATTATTTACTTTTTTCAAATAATTTGTAGCAGGATCTATATAAGTAGACCATGAAGAACCGGAAGTATAACCGATATTCTTGAACATATTATACCGACCATTAGAACCGGAACGATCACTGATGTTGCTTGCACTTTCAATTGGTAAACGTCCATCACTTTTTGCTGTACTATAGACAGGTTCATTCACCGATTCAACCCCCCAAGCTGTTGCCATATTAGTATTATAAAATGTTCTGATAGGTTTCTGGCTGATCAGGAAATTAGATGTCGTCAAGCTACTCTCATGATCGGAGCTATATTCCGTATCACAAAGAATATGCATTTCACGGTTATCAGCATTTGCAAACTTACTCCAATGAACATTGTTGTTATTTATTGGATTCGTATCATAATAGTATTCATCTATAAATACGGTAAATGCAGCATTACCATCAGAATCATATAACGAATATTCACTAACTGGTTCTGATTTCTTTTCTTTCAACAGAGTTATTAATTCTTTAATATTAATTCTTTCAGCAGTGCTTGAAGGGAATGGAACATAACCAGATGACGGATACTGCCATCTATAAGATTCATTTATTGTTTCTTCACTTTCATTTTTGTAGTACCAAGTTCTTTTTGAAATAGTAGTTTTTGAAACTTTACTTGACCGTGTATAAGGATCATTTACTGAACCAGAATTATATCCAGCTACAGCATATGCGGAATATCCTTGCGGTTTACTATTAGCACTATAAGTCAACCCTGAATAGATATATCTTTTTGTACCTCCCGTTCCTACATATTGCTTCTGATTCTTTACAAACCAAACCCATTTATAATCCTTAGCTGCATCTCCACGTCCGTCATTATCGAACGGTGTTTTTACCCGGAAAGAAGCATTATCAGAGACATTATCTTTATTAAATACAATCCGGTCTACTACATAATGGGCATCCACATAATAAAACTGTTTAGATTTTACCACATCACCTTCTGCACCCGGTTGATTTTCTATTACGCCTGATTCTTCATCATTAGACGAAGTCACTTCCAATTCTATATTATCAACACCCTTAATCTTTACATTATATGTATATTGAGTATTACGTTCGCTTCTGAAATCTGCTGCTCCATTTACAAACCCTAAATGAATCGTATATTTAACCTCTGCAGTCTTTTCTTTAAGATCGCCGTTCTCATCTAAGTACTTCTCGAAATAAGAGCCGGTCATTTCAACATAAGTCGAATACTTATGCGCATTTATATACTCTTCATTTCTTCCAGTAGAAGCATTTTTCTCCTGTCTTTCTCTCTCAGCATAATCCGTAATATTATTCAATGCACGTTTACGATTCTCGAACATATAAAAAGAGAAGTTACCACCTACAGTATTGCTCTCCTCCATGGTCAGCTCATCAAAATTCACATACTGTCCATCTTCTTTTGTATCACTATAGCCAACTGCTGCCGATGCATCTTGAGAATCGCCTACCACATCGTGAGTGCTTCCTTCTGAAGCATTAAACGTTTTTTCAAACAGGAATGAAGAAACAGGAACATTCACGACACGGTATCCTTTCGGTATAAAAGTGATCGATTGGGTTGTTTCGCCATTCGCTTTCCTTCCGATAGTAGGTTCTGCCTTTACTTTAAAATCCATACGGGAGTCAAGATGAATCAAATAAATTTTCCCATCTGAAACCAAATTTCCATCCATATCGATTGCTATATCCCCACCGGTTAATGCAGCAGTAGCATTACTTTTATTTGTAGCAAAAGAACCACTCATTAGGAAACGTCCGCTACCACGGTCAACAGGAACCGTCACATCAGCTAATGTTGCTGCTAAACTATTCAACTCATCCAAAGTTGTTACCTCATCCAATTTTTTTGTCAACTGATAATGGTTTTCAGCTCCCACGTTAGCAATCGCAAAAATCTTCTTCTCACCGGAAGTTATATCCAACGTAACTGTTCCAGCAGTAGTCCCACCAGTATCATCCTTCTGTGAAGTAATATTAAGCTCATCCTCACTAAATTGTCTACCAAATTCTTTCACGTATGAACTACCTTCCAACTTAAAGACATAAACATACAAATCATGTACTTTATACTCCGTAGCTGTAGGAAGCGCACTTTTTGTCACCACCTTATTATCTCTATTCTCCGATGAAAAAGACAACTTGGCTACAACAGGTATTCCCTCTTCAACCTTAACATTACTCTTCTTGATCAAATCCTCATCCTGGCATCCATTAAAAAGAAGCAAACCCAAAATAAAGGTGATAATATATAAATTATATCGTTTCATATTTCTCATTTTTTTAATTCACATTCATTCTTGAATCAATTACATCTCTATACGCTTATTCAAATGGATCTGGATTTACAGTCACTTGTTTCATATCTATCACTTCCCATTCAACTTCAGGAGTTACATCAACAGAAGGGCTATACGTTCCTTTCACCTGATAAACATGGCCTTTCGTTATTGTTGATCCTGGAATTGTCAATGAATAGGTCTTTGTATTAGTAAGATCGCCGGTTCCCGCTTCTGTTCGTATAGGTGTTCCCGTCCCTCCATCAATAACTCTACCGCCTTTTGAAACTTCAAGCCACGCATCCTTCGGGAATGTCTCGGGTTGTCCAGCCCAATCATAAGCATAATGATCAGTGGGTTCATTTATCCATCTCCCCCGATAAATCTTATAACCGTATTGTCTGTATTTCTTACGATACACATTCTTACTTTCCCCAGTACCTACTACTACACTCAAAATGAGATCTTTCTCACCAGGTTCGTAAGTATAAAACCGTGTATTAAAGGAAGACATCGTAAGAGCCTGATATTTTGTATTTTCCGGTTCTTCTTTACTCCATATTGCAATATCCGATTCTTTATTCAACCCTGTTAACGTTGTCACACCTGTCAGAAGTCCTGTTACAGGAACTTTAACATCACAATCGACGTCACGCCCATAGGCTACAATCTTGAAGTCAGTGAGATAATCATTATAATCTCTCGCACCATCTTCTTTCACCTTAGCACGAAAATAAAGAACTCCCCGCTCGGGGTGAAGTTTTTCATATACTTTATCACCTTCAGATCCACCAGTCGCTCCATTATTGAACCACTTTTTTCCTGCATCATTCCATTGTCCATTGGAATTCATAAGAGTAGATGCCCGTGCATACTTAGCCTCTTTAATAGTCAAATACTTACTAATCGTATTTTCTATTACATCAAAACCAATACTTTCTTCAATTTCGTTTTCATCGGTTATATCATACACTTTCTCTGCCGATGCATCCTGAAAAACATATTCATGCTTAGTTTCATCTGCATCTTCCATCGAACCAGCATCTCCCGATTGTGTAAGAAGCATATCAATACCAGCTGATAGCTGAACAAGTGACAACCTCAGTTCAGTTGTTTCTCTCCCTACAATAAAAGTTTTATAACCGACTTTTACTAACTGTTCTGCAAGAAAAGGATCTGTCACGACGCTCTCTGCCTGGTAGCCTGAAAAGTTATCCCACTTGGTAGCATTAAAATTCCAAGTCGAGGGATAGTTGGCAATCACATAAACAGAAATAGAACCTTCCGGGATATTATCAAAATGAGCTTTATACTCTGTTGATATGCCTTCTGTTCCTTCTACTTTCTGTAGACCTTGCGACTGTCCTTCACCATATTCGCCATGTGCGATTCGTTTACCATCCTCAAAAATAGCTACATGATAACGTAAAACATTTACTTCTTCATAATATGGCTCTATCTCACCTACAGCTTTCGTTTCTTCACCTCCGACAGACAACGCGATTGAAAGACCTACACGTTCTTTATTATCGACAGACATTTCTGAGGTACAAGCTGCCATTCCTACAATCGCAGCTAAACAACATATTAAACTCCTTATCTTCATAATATATTAATTTTACCCGTTTACATTAATTTCTATTCGCAGTTAAATCACCATCAACTAATACACCTCCGTCAATCCATTTGTCGATAGAAAAGATCACATCCAGATCTACTTGTTCAGGTCTCACTGATGCAGTCAGGTTAATCCGATAGATATAGCCAGCTTCTACTGCTTTCAGGTTATCGGTTTTTCCTTCAATTACGATCTTCTTTGTACGAAGTTGAGATTGTACTCCAATCTTATAAGAAATTTCCAAATACATTTCTTTGTCTGCTTGTACATTTGAATAGTCGTATGCAAATGTACGGAAAAATACATTATTATTAGCTAAAATATTTTTGCCATCTGTTGAAGAACATTCAATATCACCAGTATTACAAGTAGGAAAACTACTTCCGAAATTCCAATCAGATGGTTCTGCAAGAACCGGACCGATAGCGGCTCCGTTTGCCTGACCTTTTGTATTTATATTATACAGTTCCACACCTGCCAATGTTACGTCTACACTTTCAGAACCGCTCTGCTTCTTAACATTGAACGATGCAAGTTCTACACGTGCATAAGCCTGTTTCACTGTTACATTCACTGGATACGAAGGCTGTGCCAAAACACCGTCAGTACCGTTAATCTTTTCATAACCCGGATATTCAGATCCGTCAGCATACTGCCATGTAATATTGGATTCACCAAACTTGGTACAATCAGCCAAATTAGCGGAAGCAGCTTTCACCTGTGCGCCTGTAGTGTAATTAGATACAGTTGAAGCAGTGATGCCAGAATTGGCAATAACCATTAATTTTAAGGTATTCACTTTTTTTGTAAGGAAACCAAAATCGGCTTTAGGAGTACAAACGTTACCAGACTGTAAGAAATCTCCATCAGCTTTGTTCAATAAAGCATAATCAATAACATTGTCTCCATTTAATAAAAAGATGACAATGTTATTAACTTCTTGATCTACGGTATTATCTGTTCCTGCATTAGTTACGGACTTTGTTGTTAAGCCATTCATATCCAACTGGAAAGAAACCAACGCTTCCTTAGAAGTACCTGTAGAACTGTTTATTTCTTTAGAGATGTCATTCATCACTGTCTCGTCGTCCATCGAGCAGGATGCCATTGCTGCCAAGAAGCAAAAAAACGATAGTATATTCTTTAGTTTCATAACCCTAATATTTTTTCCATTTAACTTACAAGGGCAAAAGTAGGGGGAATATCAAGAGGGGGCGATAGGCGAAACTTTCAAGATTAATAGGTAAAAATACCAGAGGAAAGATTGAGAGGCGTACCCTTTAAATGCGATAGAAATAACTACAAGATAAGGAGTTCTGAAAGAAAAGCGGGCAAAATGGGGAGATTTCGGGGTTTTAAGAGTATTACCGTCATTTATGAAAGGTTTGGCTATGCAATAGTATCGTGGGGCATTAATAGAAATGTCAGAAGATTGGCTGAAAATTAAAACAGAGCCTGTAGCCCGTCAGCCATAAGAGCGGACAAGATAGCGGCTATGATGACCAAAAAGAGCCATAAAACACAACGGCTTGCGAATACAAGCGCTGCCTTAAAGCGTTCTTTACGAATATGCCCGGCCTGCCTGTCAAACAAGATTTCCAATTTCCGGTATTGTAAATAGCTTTCTTCAAACAATTTCATTGATTTTTCCGTGTCCTTCGACTCTTCTATTTTAGCTGTAAAAACTGCCTTTACCGCATACCTCTTCAATTCACGGTAAGAGGTCCATTCCGTACCAGAACCCATTTTTAATGGATCCATATACTTCATTTTCTTTTCATATCTTTTCACCGTATCCGACAAAGAAGCATTTAGTTGCTTAAAACAATCCAGAATCAGACGCCGGATGTGACCCTCCGCTTTATCTATTTCTTTCTTCTGCCTCTCGATTTCTTTATGCTTCATCTCCGGATCATTTAAATCGATGGAACAATCATAATGGCAACGGGCTATATGATCGTTAAAAGCCCTGATTTCATTTTGCAAAGCGTGGCTTATTTTGCCCGAACGCACCTCGACTTCGATTAGCAGCGGCTTGACCACCTCATTGTAGCTTTGGTACAAACCTTTCACACGCTCCCGATCTTTTTTTTCTAAAATCAACATAAGCCCTATTTATTTAGAATTGAAAAAAGATAAGATTTAACCTCGCTTGGATAAAAAAAGGAAACAACAGCGGATATCAATATAGGAAATATCCAAATAAAAAGTTTACTTTTGAAAGATAAATGATACATGGAAACGGCGCGATTCACTTCGCAACTTTTAAGATTGAGGAAATCCTCCAACTTTATATAATCTTGATAAGCATCCTGATATAAAGTCAAAGCCTCGGTGGCAGAGAGCCACCTCTCCCTCTCCTTTGCTAACATCAATTTGGATTCTGCTGATTTCTTCTTCCTTGTATATTCCTTGAAGAAAGAGCCGTCATTGATAGCATTCAAATCTACATTCAGGGTTTGTTCTTCAAAAAGTTCTATCACCAAAACTAATGCTGCATTCAAATATACATACAAATATAATTTGAGCTGTGTCAGATGCTTCAAAGCCAACTCTATCGATTCGTCATATTCTTTTTCAGTAATGGATTCACGATACCCATTCGCCATATAATCATTAAAGAAAAAAATTTCCGCCAACAAGGGTTCTGGAAATTCTTCAAACCGAGCTTCTATTTCAGCTACTAACGGTTTGATTTCTTTATTATATAATGTATACAGTGCTTCTCTCTGGCGTTCTATTTCATTTTCAGGTATCAAAGCTACTTCAGATATTTACTAATGATCCGTCTAACATCCTCCAAACTCAAAATCCTTCCTAAATACAGATATACAGAACCTCTCGGAGAAAGATGTTTTGTTCCCTTATGACTGAACTTCTTCTTATTTATAGCTGATATGGATCCGATAATATCAGAGATAGGCCTTGTGGTCAATGCATTATAATCCAACCCTGTAGATTCATGCAGAAGTTCTTTAGTCTCTATACTTAATTTAAAGTCAGTCATTTTTTATCTGTTACAATTTGGGGAACAAAGATACGCTTTTTTCTTTATGCTCACAAATATAACGCTTAATTCCTTAAAGTGTTTCATAATAAAGTGCTTAATATTCCAAATATGATATTATTTCAATCTGCTACACAAAAAAAACAGGCAACCCGTGTGAATGGATTGCCTGTTCCCTTTTTAAACCTGTAGGCTAATTAATTCGCATCTTCTTCGTTCTGCTCGATCACGTTCCATGGATCAACCATCACTGTTGCAGCAACATGGGCGTTCAATTCGATCTTATCCTCATTCCCTGAACCTTCACCCGTTATTTTAACAGTCAGTTTATAAATATGATTTGCCAATATTTCAGGAACACTACCTGGAACATTATCTTTCAAAATAACTCGGAAATTCTTTGTCACTGCTTCAGCAGCAGAATTTCTCTTAAACTTACCTGTAATTAACAAAGCTGTTTCATACACACCATTATCCGAAGTCTGTGGTACATTAGAAAACGCATAAGCATAAAATTTACTGTCTTTATAACTACTACTGTTAAAATCATACTCTGCATTTGCAACAGCGTCAAACTCATATTTTTTTGCCAACTGCTCTTTAACATCAGCATTCGGAAAAATCCATTCCTGATCCTTTTCATATCCAGGAGATTGATAACCTTTCACATAGTCACCGAATCCACCACCAAGTTTTGCTGTCGGACGAACATTTACCAAAGAAAGAGTATCCAGTTCGAATGTTGCTCCCGGATAATTCTCACCTATAGCAACTGTCAGCTTTTCAACCTGAACACGGGCAACCATACGTGTTACAATCACTTTGTTATAACCCGTAGGAGTAGTAGCATCAACTGTAGTTGTATATGCAACAGTAACCGGACTGGAAGAAGTACCTCCATTATTAGCCCAATTCTCTACATGTTCTTCTTCTCCTTTTACAAAAGGCTTCAAACCTGTAAAGTGAATTTCCGAACTAACCATCGGCAATGCACTTTCCTGAGGTATATATGTTTCAATTGATCCTGTCAAAACTTTCGTTTTTAAATCATCAAGGCTCGAAACAGTTTGTTGCGCTCCATTGGCAACCAATACCGCAATAAACTTATCCGCTGTAGGTGCTGTTTCATCAGATTCCGGAGTAACCTTTACAATTACATGCTTAATGCAATCGATCGTCTCCCCTTCTTTGGCTGTTTCACGGGCAGAACCTGCCAATGTACCATCATCCTTAAAGATATAAGCATCCAATGTTTTAATTAATTTCTCATTATCCAAATTATCAGCTGCCGAACCAGGCTCCGCTTTTGTCTGTATCAATGCAGTTGCACCAAATGACACATAGGCATCCACTTGTGCTTTCGGACCGTTGTTCGCATCGTCGTCCTTTGAGCAGCTTGCCATCGTGCAAACTGCCAAACCTGCTAATAAAATATTACGTAGATTCATCCCTTTATATTTTTAATCGTTTATACTTTTATTTATTTTACCCTTATATTATTTGACTACTGAAGTTTGATTTACGGGACCCCATCCTACAACTTCAACGCTTACGCTCAAATCTCCAGTAGAAGGTGTCGGAGGAACCGGAGGTATCGGGTCGTCGATATCGATGCCTTCGAAACTGTTCGGGCCGAAAGTGATGTTCAGGCGGTAGATGTAATTACGTTTCACGTACTTATGTGACTCGCCTTTTAAAACGACTCCGTTCTCATTGATTGTGGCGGCAAACTCTTTTGTCTCGGCCTGATAGTTGGCATTTGCCAGGATCGTGGCATTCACGACAAGCTGTGTCGGATTGCTGCTATCCGTATTTTCCATTACATACTGGCGGAAAGGCGTTCCGGAAACCGGAAGGTTCTGTCCCAATGTGACAGCAGCACTATTACTCAGGTTTCCATCGACCATCACTGCACCCCAATAGGCCGTGCTGGCAAAGCGGGAGGCGGTTTTCTGGTTGGCTAAATAGATGCTGTTGATACGGACGGTACGTCCTCTCAACCTGCTGTTCGTATCGAAATTTGTCGATGCGCTCTTCAGTTCGATGCGGGCAGCCAGACGGGTCAGTTCCAATGGGGAAGAGATATTGTTGATATTCGTCTGCGTCGCATATCCGATATAGTTGTCGCCATCTTCCAAGCGGTTGTCGGCAACAATCACCTGCGCGCTCATGGCAAGGTTCGTCTGCGACTGGTCAGACAGTTGTGCCAGACGATCCTGGAAATCACTATAAGAAGCCACTCCGCTGAAAGCGTTCGCCGGGACATTGGCAAGAATGGCGATTATGGCATTCGTCGCTTTTGTCGGAACATTCAGGACGGTCGCTTCTCCACCGGAAGCAGACATATCGCTCGTCCAATATGGATCGACCAAGATCTGTGAACCGTCGGCAGTAAACGAAAGCACTGTTACGTTGTTTATATTTGTCTCGCCGGAAAGAGCATTATCATCTCCATCCGCTTTCGTACCCGGAGCAGAAGCTTTCATCGAGATATTCAGTTTCGCATCCTTCATATCCTTCACATTCACCGGCTGGCTGTCTTTCGAACAGCTCGCCAAAGCGAACAACGACAAACCGACTGCTATTATATTTCTTATTTTCATATCTATACTTCTTTAGAGATTAAAATATTATATCCTCTTCCACTACACCCCACGGAGTGACACGCATACGGGCTGAAATATTACCGTCTTCGCCAAACAGGATTTGCACATCCAGGCGGCCGCCTTCCGGTATTTCGAAAGGATTGCCTTCGACATCTTCATATAGAGTCCTATTGACAGTCCCGTCATTGCTGGTGATCTTTATACCCAAGTTTTCGCCGGCAAACGAATTTTGCTTTCCGCCTAAACTTTCGTTATCGATAACTCCCTTTGTCAGCCATTCACGCGTAGCATCATATTCGCCTTCCGGGTTATACGTCACGCTATCGCCGCTGAGGACACCGGCATTATTGTATGTATCCAGAGTCTGGTCGATATAGAAATCAAAATCAGATGCGCTCTTCAGGCCATAGGCTTTCAAGGCGTTAGGCAAGCCGAGTGTTTTAATCGTATAGGTTCCTGTTTTGAGGCGGATTACCACTTCGCCATCGCCGCCAACGAGACCGCTACCCAGTGATGTCACTTCTTTTGTCCCGAAATAGAGGCTGTCAGGAGATTGAGCATACCCTTCGGCACTCTTCAATTGCAATTGCAGCTCATCCATATTTTTCGGTTGGGTGATTATTTGATTTCCCCCTTTGAGGTTTCCCCATGCCACGATGTGCAACTTCGTATTGTCCGGATATTTATCCAGTTTGATTTCTTCTTTTGCCAGAATAAAATCTTTGCTTAGCTCGCGAGCTTCCAGGAAGTTCTTATTTGCATCGAAAATATACAAGGTTGCATCCGTCACCAACCCTAACCGGGTAATGTCGAGTATCTCTCCCCCATTAAGCCCTTCGACCTTCAGGGTCAACTTGCTACATTCGGCCAGATCGTCCTTGATGCAACTTGTCAGCATAACGGCAAGTGCGCCTGCGACCAGTAAAAGAGACTGTTTTATAAATGCTATATGTTTCATAATACTATATTTATATCTGATTATTACCCTATTTCATATCAATCGACATCTTGGTCAATTTCAATCACATTCCAGTCTGCCACCTTAACCTGTGCTGCAACATGTGCGAAAGCGGCAGGGGTAAACGGATCATTCGAACCGGAACCCAATATCTGCACGGTCACGTTATATTTGGTGTTGCGCTGGATATGGACATTCGTCTTACCTTCGTCACCGGAGATCGTTCCGCCCTGGCTGTTGTCATTGATGATAACCGTATAGTAACGATTGTTTTCGGTAACCGGTGCGCTGTCACCGATCTTATAGGTATAAGAACCTCTCAAGACTAATAAAGTGTAATTATTTTTTCCTGTTACATCTGTTTCACCATCTTGGTTCGGGTAGACATAGCAGGGAGGAATAATATTGTTTGTCCAATCAAGCGTTGTAGTTTGTTCATTCGTCCCTGGCTTAGCGCTAATCATCAGAGGCTGATCCAGTACACGCAACATATCGTCATCACCTTTAGCCTCTCCGGTTTTATAAGTACCGGTATGGGAAGCATATTTTATAGGAGCTAAATAATATGTAGGATCTAAAGCTCCATTTTTCAATGGTGACTGTTCGATTGTTGTAACATCGCTGTTAGTTCCAATCCCGGCTGTGCTCTTCACATTGGCTACAAAAACTGAATCCAATGTAAAACTTACATTTCTATATTCCGGGTTTTCAGAGTCCGGTATCTCCGGCAATAAAACGCCCTTTAGTTTGATGGCGGCAACCGTACGGGTCAAAACAACGGGGTTCTCACCATAAACTTCTGTTCCGGTCCCATAAGAAGTATCAATTATTGTTTTTCCTTTTTCACCGAATCCCACAAAATTTATACCTGCGACAAGTTCAAGGGACAGCACTTCACTACTCATCGTAAGTCCATTATCCTTCGTTTCCGATGAAAGAGGGGTTGCAAGTTTAAGCACATTTTCCACTTTCAAGCGATCTTGCGGATTCGAACTATTGACAGAATTTGTCAGTTTTTGCAATACGCTGGGATCCAAGTTTGCGATCAGCAACAAATGAATGTTTCCGGATTTCACTTCTCCCTCAATTACAGTTTCATCTGTAGGATTCTTATAGGTCTGTGTGAAAATGGCTGCAATACTACCTACACGAACATTACTTTCAGAGTATGCCCCATTATTAAAAATCACCGCCGTCAACGTATTCACTTCAGAATCCCAAGTGAGCTCTGTTCCGGCATTGTCGTCGCCTATAAATCCGCCTTTCGTCTTTACCCTATTATCAGTCTGAACGGCCAATGACAATGTTGCATCCGGCACGACAGGCGTAATCGTCAGATTCACCGGATCGTCATTGTCCGAGCATGAAAAGAATGCGCAGACCATCAGCATTAAAAGAAAGCAACTTTTCAGTTTCATAGATATAAATATTATTTTGTTTTTTTACCTTATAAAATAATCACAATACAAAGATAGGTATAAATAAAACAGGAGAGATAGGTAGTTCTCTCTTTGTTTATAGACGAATCTATCAAACTGCCAATGTGATAGTTTTAGCTCTTATCCTGCGATATACACCGACAATGTTTTATTTTCCGAAATTCTCTATCACTCTATCACTCCGAGGTATTAGCCACCTCATATCCAACCACTAAGCGAGTGACAGCAACCGCATTTCATCTATCACACATCTATCACAACTGTCACACCCGGTGAAAAGCACACGAACCGGCAGCCTTTAACAGCCAATAGACCGCTGAAAATCACACTAATAAGCGACAAATGTCGCTAACATGGGGATGTCGGCAATCCCTACATCCCCATGTTCAGCCTCAAACATCCGGGTGTACGTTTCGCCAACATCCGGGTGTTCCACATCTATTGTGCTTACTCTTGCCATTTCCGACAGTATGGTTTGTAAAAAAAGCATCTGTGCTTATTGTTATAGTATGTAAAGCTGCCTTTAATTATAGTAAAACAGGAACCTCCTTGTATAAATGCAAAAAAGTGCTTCCGGGTAGGGAAGCACTCTTTTGTTATTTTGGGAGTTGTTATTTAACAGGAGTAACCTGAGTAACTTCATCCCAATCCTCAACCACAGTTTTGACTTTCAAAGATGGTCTCAGACCACCTATACCACCACCAATACCGGCAACAGCTAAAGAAATCTTATAGTTCTTATTAGGAAGAATACCAGCACCAGCGTCTTGCCCAGTAATCGCACCATCTTTACCAATCTCTATGTTATAAAAACTATTATATGTATTCTTAATAGTCTGACCGTCACGTACAGCACCTTCCACTTCCATTGTTCCGTTAAGCGTAAAAGCGGTAGGATTGTCATTCGAATACTCCCCACCTTCTTTAGTTGCTTCATTAGGCAATACATAGAATACAATAGAACTCGGTTTTGTTACGGACACCGCACTTGTTGTTGTTCCCATAATATATGTAGCAAAATCCTCAGTAGTATTAGCTACTATATAACTATTGTTTTGTTCATCATTACTAAGAGAATTCCATTCCCAACCAGTTAAACCACCAACAAATTTATCTCCTACAGCATAAGATCTTTCAGAATTTTCACCGCGTTTCGCAAAAGTAACCGTAGAACTTTCGGGAGCCATGTTTACAGATGCTGAGATAAAATCAAATTTAAATGTACCGGCAGTAAATGCATTTTCATCTCCCTGTTGACTCATATCCAAAGTCAGATCAACCAACTCTACACGAGCCAAGTCACGAACCAAAGTCAACGTTGTTTCATTCTTATCACCTGCTGCAATTGTTACATCTCCAGAAAGACCGTGCATCGGTAAGCTTGTTCCCTCAATATTGCCAGAAACATTAATTACTTCACTCGTTGGCACGCTTGTCATTTCTTTACTAAAATTAGCAAAACCTACACAATAAAGTTTCTGACCTACTTCCAGATTGTCAAAAGTGTAAGTATATTCCGACTTAATTTCCGAAGTAAGATAAACACGACTAATAACTGTGTTTGTTTCCTGCTCAAGCAAAAAGATATTAATATCATTTACGGCAGTTTCAGTACCAGCCGCAATATCTGCCTTTGTAGACTTCACACCAAGACCAATCGTCAAAGAAGCATCTCCCTTAGCATCCGGACCATTCTCAATCACATCGTCATTCGAACAAGAAGCGAACGCACATGCGATCATAGTCGCATACATAAAATTTCTTAGTTTCATATTCTTAAAAATTAAAAAGTTAATAAATTCGTTTATTATAATGATTGTTTATTTTTCTTACCCTATAGCTTACTGAGTTGTTCGGAACGACTGTTGTGCTTTTGTTGTTCACCTTCCCATCGGCTAATTCTTATATTATACGATTACGAATCATACAATCCTCATTTTATCAATCTTATCGTCTCGGGCTTTTGTCTTTCGACACTGCAAAGATGGTGGAAAAAGTAAAGAGGGGTTAGAGGCGTGACTATCAAAAATAATCGGTAAAACTCTAAGTCGCCATTTTGATTTATTTGCACCCTTTTTTGAGAAATTTTCAGTTTCATGGCGCTTATATTCCTATTATAAAACAAGAACAGGGCAAGAATGCAGTGTGACAAATTGTCCCAAATGACGGAATGTCCAGCGGTTAAGCTGGAATCCCGTATTGTGAAGGCGTAACCCCGTATTGCTCGGTAAAGCGTTTGCGGAATGTGGCTGTATCGTTGAATCCTACCATTTCAGCGACTTCCTGGACGGAGTATTGCTGGCTGGCAAGCAGTTCGGCGGCTTTTTTCAGTCGTATGTTGCGCGTCAGTTCAAGGATGCTCAGATCGGAGTATTGCTTAATCTTGCGATACAAAGTTGGCAGACTCATGTTCAATGAGTCTGCGAGTACTTTTGCTTCAAGGGGCTGTCCAAAAAGTGTGACAGCCCCTTTTGCTATTGTTTATTTCGGTAAAAAGTAGTATCTTACCGTTGCAAAAAAACAAACATTATAGCAATGGCTAAGATAGTATTTAAAGAGTTAACATCCAACCAAAATGTACTTTTTCCGGTTAGTTTATCGGAAAAGATAGCTCCCAATCATCCCG
>NZ_JACOOJ010000018.1 GCF_014287585.1 Parabacteroides hominis
CAGTTCTCTTTTATTTTTTACTTATTTCTGTAGGATTACTTCCCGAAGAGAGACAATTGAGAAGACCAAAGATGTTTTAAAAATAAAAATGGATAATAAACGGGCGGCATAACAAAAAAAGAAGGCATCCTTTTCAGACACCTTCCAAAAGAGAGCTTGCGGCACGAGGTGCAGCCTCGTTTGTTAGCTTACCGATAATCATCATTTGGATGTTTCACCTTTTCTCAGGGGGGGATGTCGATGCCGCCTTTTATAATAAGTTCTTGTTAAATAGCATGATACAAGCTGTTGGTGGGGTATGAACATGGTTAAGAAGCGTTAAATAACAAGCCCTTCGGGAACTTTTTGCAGTGATTCGACGTCTTATCTTTACGAGTGATAATTATAAATGAAAAGTAAAAGATGAAAAAAGCTATTTTGACACTTTTGATGGTTCCTGCTTTTGTCGGGATGTTGTTTTCTTGCTCTGAAGTCAAAACAGATGCAAAGAAGTTGGAAGGTAAATGGAATATTGTGGAAGTAAAAGGAGAAAAAATATTGAAAGAAGGTTTGCCCAATATGGAGTTTGATATGAAAGATAATAAAGTCCACGGTAATGCCGGATGTAATATCTTTAATTCGACTGTCGTGCTGGACGACCAGGATATTTCTTCCATCACGATCAATCCCGCAGCCACTACCATGATGGCTTGTCCGGATATGGAGACCGAAGATGCGATCCTGAAAGCTATGGGAGACGTGAAAGGCGTGAAAACCGGCCAGTCCGAAAATGAAATGCTGCTGGTCGATGCTAACGGTAATGTATTGATGGTTTTGTCAAAAAACTAATTGGACGGAAATGAAGAAGTACATTTATCTTTGCCTTGCTGCGTTGAGCATCGGTATCTTTGCTTCCTGTAAGGCGAAAAAGGGTGTGGAAGCGACTTTCTCCGACCTGGATGGCAGTTGGAATATTGTCGAGTTGAACGGCAAGGCGTTGAATCCTGCCGGGACGAACCAGGTCATCGAGTTCGACGTGGCCCGTCATTCCCTTTCCGGAAAGGCCGGATGCAACCGGATGATGGGACAGATCGAATACAGCGATTCCCACAAGAATATCATTAAATTCCCGCAGGTTGCGACAACGCGTATGGCTTGTCCGGATATGAGCGGTGAGCGTGAGTTGTTGCAGGCTTTGGATAAAGTCGTTCGCTTTGAAGCGGAAGGAGATGCGAAACCTGTCAATAAAATCGCTTTATATGGCACGGACAATACCAAACTGATGGTAATCGAAAAGAAGTAATTTCCATTGTGAAATGTTTGAAAGGCGGTTCCGGTTGACGGGCCGCCTTTTTTATTTCGGCCTGCAAGGGATGATCAGCGTGAAGCGGCTGCCTTTGCCCTCCTGGGAAGAGAGGGTGATCCGTCCGTTTAGGCGTTCGGCGATGGTTTGGCAGATCGATAGGCCCAGCCCGGTTCCCTGTGCAAATTCGTCCGCTTTGAAGAAACGTTCGAACACTTTCTTCTGGGCCTCTTCCGACATGCCTTTTCCGGTATCTTCGACGAAGATATGAACTTCTTTCTCCTCCTTCTTATAGACATATCCTAACAGGATGTGACCTTTGGTAGTGAACTTGACGGCATTGTTGATGAAGTTCGTAATCACCTGCGTAAACCGGAAACGGTCTACATGAATGACAAGTTCCGATTTCTGGAACTCTTTCAGGAAACGGATATTCGAAGGCATAAGCAGGTGATGCGTCTGGTAAATCTCTTCCAACAGCTCGTTCAGGGAACAATCGTCGAAAGTGAAAGACATCCGCCCCGACTCGATGCGCGAGAGTTCCAGAATATCGTTGATCAGTTTCAGCAGCAGATTACTGTTTTTGTTGATCGTATCGCGGAAAAGATCCTTTTCGTCATCGGTCAGATCCTTTTCGTCTTGCAGCAGGTTGGTGAAACCGACTATCGCATTTAACGGCGTGCGTATCTCATGGCTCATGTTGGCAAGGAACGCCGATTTCATCTTATTGGCTTCTTCAGCCCGCTCTTTTTCTTCGATCAACCGGAGTTGTACCTGCCTTTTCCGTTCGCTTTCGCGGCGGTACATGTAAACGAGGTGGAGGATGATATAGACGAACGCTATGACGAGCAGGATTCCGCCTGCAATAATATAGTTCCGGTAACGGACTTCCAACGGCATGTTATAGATGACGCTTCCCTGTGGCAGATCATCCAGCCGTATGTTGAAACGCTGCATTTCTTTCCAGTCGAAAGCAAATGTTTTGGGGCTTTCTACAATAGGAATCTCGCTTGGAGAAGTGCCTTTCAGGATGCGGGCGGCTGTTTTGGCTACACAATCCGCCTGGATTTGCAAGGTAGTGAAATAGCCTCCGGTGATCCCTTTGTTGTCGTTGAACCCGTTGTTAATGACCGTGAAGTTCGGCACGTTGGCCAGGCGTCCGACGGTCAGGACATTGAAATCGAGGATGATTTGCATGCAGGCGGTATAGGGTTTGTCTTCAAACACCCAAAGGAGTTGGCGGGCGGTCAGGTTTGCCGTCGAGGTCGTATATAAGGCGGAAGCGCCTTCTTTGCCCGGCTGGATTTCCGTGGAAGTCGTTTGGGGCCTTGTTTGATATAGCCCTTCGTAAACGGCTATTCCATGTCCCTGGATATTATCCATCAACGCTTCGAACGCTTTTCTGCCGATAAAATCTTTCGTCTTGAAGATCAGTATTTTTGACCTTCCGTATAGTTTTTCGATCAGTTGTATGTTTTTCAGGTATTCAGGCTTGTCCCAGTAGCCGGTGAAGTTGGGATGCTGTTCCAATAGTTCCCAGTTGGGGAAGTTGACACCTGAAAAGACAACAGGGACCGTCTTGCCGAGCGGATGGTTGCAGGCCATCAAGGTGTAGGTGGCCTGGTCGTCATTGGAAATGATGATGTCCGGTTTGAAACTTAAGGTGTCGAGGAAAGAATACATCAGGGCTTCTTCGTCTGCGGCAAAATAACGCTCGCAGTCCAGATAGAATGTATGGATGGTGGAGAATACCTGTTCTTCCTCCAGTTCCTCGTGCAACAGTTTGTCGAACTCGGAGTAGGCACTCAAACTCTGATTGTACGACTGTATGACAAGGACATTAAACAGATCCTTCCCCTTTTTATCGGAGGAACCCTTTGCTTCACGCGGAAAACAAAGGATCACAATTAATATCGTTATGTATAGATGTATTTTCAAGAAAAAAACACTTATCAATTGTACCTGTACTGTTTTGTAAAAAGCCTTCAAAGTTAACGATAATCGGGATATAATAAATATTTCTTTCTGATTTTCTTATATTCGTTTAATGCCGGTTGCCAACTTGCGCGTATTTCGTCCTCATTCAAGCCGCGGACAATCTGGAAACGCAACTCTTTTGTCCCGGCAAGCAGGTCGAACCATTGCGGGCGGGTGAAGAAAAAGGCCTGGTCGTTGCCGGCTTTATTATAGAAATCGAGGAGGAATTTCAGCGTCAACCCTCCGGTAAAGGGATATTCCCTCAAGTCTGTGCCGTAGCATTCCTTGTCCTTATGCAGCGGTTTCGTGTCGAAGCCGGGCAGCGAGGCGGGCGTAAAGGTGAAATCTCCGTATCTGGGGTCGGGTGCTCCCAGTATCTGGAACGGGTAATAGGTCCCGCGCCCAACACTGATATTGGTCCCTTCGAAGAAACAGAGCGAAGGATAGAGGCGGATCGACTGGTCGTTCGGCAGGTTGGGAGAGGGCTTTACCGGCAACCAGTACGGATCGCCGTGGCGCCAGTTTTCCATTTTGACGATATGCAGTTTGCAAGTGTCGGGCGTGCTTTTCAACCAGCCTTCCTTGTTGATCATCCAAGCCAGTTCGCCGACCGTCAGGCCGTGCAGAACGGGCAACGGGTCTACGCCGACAAACGATTCGAATCCTTTCTGGCGGACAGGGCCGTCGACGAAGTCGTTCGGGTTGGGGCGGTCGAGGACGATAAACTCGATACCGCTTTCGGCACAGGCTTCCATCACATAGTGCATGGTGCTGATGTAGGTATAGAAACGGGCTCCGACATCCTGAATGTCGAATACGACCACGTCCAGGCCGGCCAGTTGCTCGGCTGTCGGCTTCTTGTTTTTTCCGTATAGGGATATGATGGGAACTCCTGTTTTTACGTCACGGCTGTCTTTGATCTCTGCGCCTGCATCGGCTGTCCCGCGGAAACCGTGTTCGGGAGCGAACACCTTCTTTACGTCAACGCCTTCTTCCAGCAAGGCATCCAGCAAATGCTTCTGCTGCTTTTCGAGGATGGAGGTTTGGTTCACAACTAATCCGACCTGTTTGTCTTTCAACAGACGGGTAACGACGTCCATACGTTCGGCCCCCAATTTTAGAGGTTCTTTCCGGGGAGTGACGGCCTGGATTTCGGACATTAAGAACAGGCTTAACAGCCAGAAGGCACACCTGATAACTGTTCTCATAGACTCATTCCTTACTATTTGTTTCTGCAAAAGTAACGATTCTTTTTGTTTATTGCGTATCTTTGCCCCTCAATAAAGCGATTGAATGTTATGAACCCTTTAGATATTATTGCCAAATATTACCCGGCAGGCACGGAGGCGTACCGGATTTTGGTTATTCATAGTAGAAGTGTGGCGGATAAAGCTTTGGCTATAGCCCGGATGCATCCGGAGATGAATCTTGACCTTACCTTCATAGAAGAAGCAGCCATGCTGCACGATATCGGTATTTTCCGTTGTAATGCTCCCGACATCGATTGTCATGGGGATGCGGAGTATATTTGCCACGGTTATCTGGGGGCCGAACTGATGCGGGCGGAAGGCTATCCCCGCCATGCCCGTGTGTGCGAACGGCATACCGGAACGGGTATCACGCAGGCAATGATCGAAGAACGCGATCTGCCCCTTCCGCACCGGGACTTTATGCCTGAAACCCTGGAAGAACAACTGATTTGTTTCGCCGACAAGTTTTACAGCAAAACGAAACTGGACAAAGAAAAATCTGTCGAAAAGGTAAAACAAGGCCTCTCCAAGTACGGAAACGAAACTGTCGAACGGTTTGATAACTGGTGTAAACTCTTTTTAGGGGAATAAAAAGGGATTGGCTCGCTAAATTGTTATACATTTGCCCGCTGTAACACACTGCAAATAACGACGGAATGTTTTTGAAATACAAATGCCTGATTATTTTGTTGCTTTTCCTCACCGGAAACATGATGACTGAGGCGCAGGAACTTATTGCCCCGACCGATACCGTGATGGCTGTTGTGGGAGATACGATCGTACCCGCCGGACAGGATAGTGTGTTTGCGTTGGACAGCGTACCGAAGAAGCAGACCGGGTTGGACGCGCCGGTTTCCTACCAGGCGAAAGACTCCATCATCATGACGGGGGCGAACTGGGCTTATCTGTTCGGGGAAAGCGATGTGAAATATCAACAGATCGAACTCCAGTCCGAGAAAATCGAGATGAATATGGACAGTAGCCTGGTGTATGCTACCTTCGGCCTCGACTCGATCGGGGAAGAATTCGGCTATCCGCTTTTCAAAGATGGCGACCAGCAGTATGAATCCAAGACGATGCGCTATAATTTCGGTACGAAAAAAGGATACATCACGGATGTAATCACGCAACAAGGCGAAGGCTATGTGACAGCCGGACGTACCAAAAAGATGGACAACGATGTCCTGAATATGGTGGGGGGACGTTATACGACTTGCGACGAGCACGATCATCCCCACTTCTATATCCAGATGACGAAGGCGAAAGTCCGTCCGAAGAAGAATATCGTGACAGGGCCTGTCTATATGGTGTTCGAGGATGTCCCGCTTTATCCGATCGGCCTGCCTTTCTGTTTCTTCCCGTTTTCAAGTTCTTATTCTTCGGGTATTATCATGCCTACTTTCGGGGATGAAAGTTCGCGTGGTTTCTACCTGCGCGACGGAGGGTATTATTTTGCGTTGAGCGATTATATGGATCTGGCTCTGACAGGTGAAATCTATACGAAAGGTTCCTGGGGATTGTCGGCCCGTTCTTCTTACCGGAAGCGGTATAAGTTTTCGGGCAGCTTCAATGCTTCCTACCTGGTTACCCGCTTGGGCGACAAGGGGCTTCCCGACTATAGTTTGTCTAAGGACTTCAAGCTGAACTGGACACATTCGCAAGACCCGAAAGCCAATCCGTACCGGACTTTCTCGGCAAGTGTGAACTTTGCGACCAGCAGCTACGACCGTAACAACCTGAACAGTTTCTATCCGGGTTCGCAGGGGTTTGCGGATGCGAACCAGAATACCAAGGGGTCCAGTATCAGTATAACGCAGCGTTTCCCGAATAATCCGTTCAGCCTTTCGGCTACCATGAACGTGAACCAGCGTTCGAAAGACTCGACGATTTCGTTGACTTTGCCCGATATTACGATTACGATGAGCCGTATCTTCCCTTTCAAGCGGAAAAGTGCGGTTGGCAAAGAACGTTGGTATGAAAAGATTTCCATGAGTTACAACGGTTACCTGCGTAACAGCATCGATACGAAAGAAGACAAATTGTTCAAGTCGAGCCTGGTGAAGGACTGGCGGAATGCCATGCAGCACCAGATTCCGGTGAGTGCGACTTTCTCTTTGTTCAAGTATCTGAATATCTCGCCGTCGTTCAACTATACCGAACGTTGGTACACCAATAAAGTGGAAAAAGCATACGATATGCAGAAGAAGCAGGTGGTAGACCGGGATACGACTTATGGTTTCTACCGTGTATTCGATTACAGTACTTCGGTTTCGGCTTCCACTACTTTGTATGGTTTCTACAAGCCGCTACCGTTTTTGGGTGACAAGGTCAAGATGATCCGCCATCGTTTCGAACCTTCGGTAACCTTGAGCTATACGCCTGATTTCGGTGCTGCCAAATATGGCTTCTGGAAAGATCTCACCTATGAAGACCAGTATGGACAGGAACAGTATGTTTCCTATTCGCCTTTCGCATCTGGGATGTTCGGGACGTCTCCTAATGGAAAGTCCGGGAGTCTGAGTTTCCAGTTGGATAATAATATAGAGATGAAGATCAAGTCGGATCGCGATTCGACGGGAGAGCGCAAGATCAGTCTGATCGATAAGTTGTCGTTGGGTATGAGCTATAATATGGCGGCCGATTCGTTCAAATGGAGTGACCTGAGCGTCGGTTTGCGTATTAAGTTCTCCAAGAGCTATACTTTGAACCTGAACGGTGTCTTCGATACCTATACCTATGGCTACGATGAAGCGACGAAGACAGTCCGCCGGTTGGATATTCCGCGCTGGCAGGCAGGTAAAGGATTAGGCCGCTTGCGCCAGACCGGTACGAGTTTCTCTTATACCTTTAATAATGATACGTTCGGCAAATGGTTCGGCAAGAAAGGTAACAACGATGATTCCAACAATCCTCCGGCAGACCCCAATGCATCGAACGATCCGGAGTTCGAACAAATCTCTCCGGGAGAAGAAGGGGACCAACAGGGTAAAACGGAAGGTGGCCGTTTGCGTGGCGCCAAGAAAGATACGGGTGAATTCGATTCGTATGGTTATATGATCAATAAGGTGCCCTGGAGCCTTTCATTCAGCTATAGCATGCAATTGCGTTATGGAGACTTCGATCCGAGCAAGCTCGAATATAAGTACAAGTTGACACATGCGTTGAGCTTTAACGGTAATATCCAGCCGACGAAGAACTGGCGTTTTAACTTTAATGCCACCTATGACTTCGATACGCATAAGATATCATATATGACTTGTAACATAACCCGCGACCTGCATTGCTGGCAAATGACTGCCAGTTTTGTGCCGGTGGGGCCTTATAAGTCCTATACCTTTAATATCGCAGTAAGTTCGTCTTTGCTGAAAGACCTGAAATGGCGCCAGAGCAGCAACTATCGTGACGGACAGAAATGGGATTGATGAATCACCATTCGATAGGAGTTTGTCCGGTTGCGATCAGATAATCGTTTGCTTTGCTGAAATGCTTGTTCCCAAAGAATCCACGATAAGCGGAGAGGGGAGACGGGTGGGCCGATTTCAATACCAGGTTGCGGGAAGCGTTGATGAAGGCGCCTTTCCGCTGCGCATACGACCCCCACAGGATATAAACGATATGGTTACGCTCTTCTGCCAGGCGGTGGATCACGGCATCCGTGAATTCTTCCCAGCCTTTATTTTGGTGTGAACCGGCCTGGTGTGCACGAACAGTCAGGGTTGCGTTGAGAAGCAGGACGCCCTGGTCAGCCCAACGGAGCAGATTACCGGTCTGCGGAACGGGTTTGCCTAAATCGCTTTCGATTTCTTTGAAGATATTGACGAGTGACGGGGGAAAGGGTGTCCCGTCCTGGACGGAGAAACAGAGTCCGTGTGCCTGTCCGGGTTCATGATAGGGGTCCTGTCCGAGAATGACTACTTTGACCTTGTCGAACGGACAGTGTTCGAACGCACTGAAGATACAGGGACCGGGAGGATAGATGGTTCTTTGGCGGTATTCTTCCTTAACAAATGTGATCAGCCGGCTGAAATAATCTTTTTCAAACTCTGAACTTAATCGTTCTTTCCAGCTCTGTTCTATCTTGACGTCCATAATGGTAATTGAAAATTGAAAATTAGAAATTATCTTTGTCACGCGAATATCAGAAATAATTATCAATAATCCATCCTAATTTTCAATTTTCAATTCTTAATTTTCAATTAAATCAGGTACATGCCGGCAGCACGGGCTTCACGGCGCATTTCTTCCGGCCATATACTTGCCTGGATTTCCCCGATATGGGCTTTGCGGAGGTAAAACATACACAGGCGGCTCTGTCCGATACCTCCCCCGATACTTAGGGGCAGTTCGCTGTTCAACAGGCGTTTGTGGAAATATAGTTCTTTCTTTTCTTCCGCGTTGCAAATCTCCAGTTGGCGGAGCAAGGCTTCTTTATCTACACGAATACCCATGGAAGATAGTTCGAGCGAACGGTTAAGCACTTCGTCCCAGACGAGCAGATCGCCGTTTAATCCGACTTGTCCGTTTTCCGCAACTGTCGACCAGTCGTCGTAGTCCGGGGCGCGTCCGTCGTGTTTCTCTCCGTTGCTTAACTTGCAACCGATACCGATGATGAAAACAGCTCCGTATTCTTTTGTAATCGCATCTTCCCGTTCTTTCGGCGTGAAGGTCGGGTATTTTTGCAGTAAATCTTCGGAGTGTATGAAATGGATTTGCTGTGGTAGTGCCGGACGGATTTCTGGGAACATCTCATAGACCAGGTATTCAGTACGGACCATAGCTGCATAGATGCGGCGTACGATCTCTTTCAGAAAGTCCACATTCCGTTCTTCGGCTCCCATGACACGTTCCCAGTCCCACTGGTCGACATATAAAGAATGGAGGTTCCCCAACTCTTCGTCGGAACGGATAGCGTTCATATCGGTATAGATACCGTAACCTTTTTCGATTTGATAATCGGCAAGGGTAAGGCGTTTCCATTTGGCAAGCGAATGGACGATTTCTGCTTTCGCATCGTCCAAATCCTTGATCGGAAACGTGACAGCGCGTTCCGTACCGTTCAGGTCGTCATTGATTCCCATCCCTTTTAAAACGAACAATGGAGCTGTGACGCGCCGTAACCGTAATTCGGAAGACAGGTTTTGCTGGAAAAAGTCTTTGATCTTTTTGATACCCATCTCGGTCTGTGATAAGTTCAATAAAGCCTTATATCCTGCTGGTTTAATTAAGTAGCTCATATACTTGTTGTGCTTTATGTTTGTAAATAATGCGTGGCAAAGATACTAATTAATGGCAAAATAGCAATTGTGTGCCTTTTTTTATTTGCAAAATGGAAGTGATTGTCGTTAGGATGCTTGCAAAATATCAAAAATGATCTTTTTTTGCCCGTTCATTTGTTTTCCTGCAAGATTATATATACTTTTGCGCTGTCTTTGGCTGGGTAGCTTAGCTGAATAGAGCGTCAGATTCCGGTTCTGAAGGTCGTGGGTTTGAATCCCACCCTGGTCACAAAAGGATTTCCAAGTGTTGGAAGTCCTTTTTTTATGGGCCTGCGTGTAAACTTTTCTTTTTTATTTATGTTTTATAAATGAATAACTAATTTAAGAAAGAACAAAGATTATGTCAGTGGTTTATAAATTTCTTTTTCCTTCCAAGCCGGAAGGAAATGCGTTTTCCCTTTTTTTGTTAGCGTTGCGTATCCTTTTCGGAGTATTGCTGCTTTCGCATGGCATCCAGAAATGGACGAATTTTAGTGCCATGTCGGGATCTTTCCCGGACCCGTTGGGCGTAGGAAGTACGTTGTCGTTGGGGCTGGCTATTTTCGGGGAAGTATTTTGTTCCGTAGGTTTTATATTCGGGGCGTTTTATCGTTTGGCTATGATCCCGATGATCTTTACAATGGGAATGGCCTTTTTTGTGATACATGGGAATGATCCGTTTGCCGTGAAGGAATTGGCCTTTATTTATCTGGTGGTGTTTGTGCTGATGTATATAACAGGGCCTGGTAAATTTTCTATCGATCATATCATATCCTTTGCATTATCGAAAAAGAAACGATGAGGTTATATACTTGCATACGAAAGGAAACAAAAAAGGCGGGAATTGCTATTCCTGCCTTTTTTGTTGTGTTAGCCTTCTCTTAAAAAATAGTGGGAGAATAAGGTGTTTTTTTTGTGTTGGTTGGGAAAATAAAAAAAGCAACCATGCTAATCATGATTGCTCTTAAAAAGAGGTGGGCGTTGACGGATTCGAACCGCCGACCCTCTGCTTGTAAGGCAGATGCTCTGAACCAGCTGAGCTAAACGCCCGAATGTGAAATCATTTTGGTAATGAGTGGGCGTTGACGGATTCGAACCGCCGACCCTCTGCTTGTAAGGCAGATGCTCTGAACCAGCTGAGCTAAACGCCCAAAGTGAAATCAATTCGTTATGAAAGGTGGGCGTTGACGGATTCGAACCGCCGACCCTCTGCTTGTAAGGCAGATGCTCTGAACCAGCTGAGCTAAACGCCCTTTCATTTATTCATTAAGTTTGATACGCTCTATCTCTCTAAAGCGCTGCAAAGATACGGCTTTTTTTATTACCTCCAAATATTTTTGAGAAAAAGTAGAAAAAAACTTCATCTCTGCCTATATGTATTAAGATTTATAGTAACTTTGCAGCTCTATATTAATAATGTATATGATATTTTCGACACTGACAGCAATTTCGCCTGTAGACGGGCGATACAGAAATAAAGCCGAGAACCTGGCGGCTTACTTTTCAGAGTATGCGCTCATTAAATACAGAGTGCAGGTTGAGATCGAGTATTTTATTACTCTGTCTGAATTCTTACCGCAGCTTCGCGCGTTGGCGACTGTGGAGAATAAAGAGGCTTTGCGGAAAATTTACCGCGAGTTTTCGGTTGAGGACGCTACCCGTATTAAAGAGATCGAGGGTGTGACCAATCATGATGTAAAGGCTGTTGAATATTTTATAAAAGAAAAATTCGATTTGTTGTCTTTGCAGGAATACAAGGAATTTATCCATTTCGGATTGACTTCCCAGGATATTAACAATACATCTGTTCCATTGTCTATCAAGGATGCGCTGAATGAAGTGTATTTCCCCGGTTTGCAGGAAGTGATCGACATATTGAAGAAATATGCCGAAGACTGGGCGGATGTTCCCATGTTGGCCAAAACACATGGACAGCCGGCTTCTCCTACCCGTTTGGGAAAAGAAGTGATGGTGTTTATTTACCGTTTGGAACAGCAGGTGAAGCTGTTGAAAGCGACTCCTGTTTCCGCTAAGTTTGGTGGAGCAACCGGTAATTTCAATGCGCACCATGTGGCTTATCCGGATTATGACTGGAAAGCTTTTGGAAATAAGTTTGTGAATGAAGTGTTGGGACTGAGCCGTGAGGAATGGACGACACAGATTTCCAACTATGATAACATGGCTGCTATTTTTGACGGGATGAAACGTATCGATACGATCCTGATCGATTTGTGCCGTGATTTCTGGCAGTATGTTTCCATGGAGTATTTTAAACAGAAGATCAAAGCCGGTGAGGTAGGTTCTTCTGCTATGCCGCACAAGGTGAATCCGATCGACTTTGAAAATGCGGAAGGTAATTTGGGAATGGCAAACGCTATCCTGACACACTTGGCTGCCAAGTTGCCGATTTCACGTTTGCAGCGTGACCTGACAGACTCTACAGTCCTTCGTAATGTTGGCGTACCGATGGCTCATATCGAAATCGCATTCAAAAGTTTAACAAAAGGGCTGGGTAAATTGTTATTAAACGAAAAAGCATTGTATCGGGATTTGGATAACTGCTGGGCTGTAGTGGCCGAAGGAATTCAGACTATTCTTCGTCGTGAAGGATATCCGAAACCTTATGAAGCATTGAAAGCCTTGACCCGTACGAATGAAGGTATCACTGCCGGATCGATCAGTAATTTTATTGACACGTTGCAAGTCAGTGATGCTGTTAAAGCTGAATTAAAGGCGATAACGCCGCATAATTATACAGGTATTTAGTGAGAAACAATGGGTAGCCGTGAGGTTACCAAGTAGTTAATTATCATTTAATTTACATCAAATGAGCACAGAAGAAAGAGATGAATCTCAACCGCGTCCAAGAAAGGTGATACCAAGTATCAGACGGGAAAACACAGACCAGGATTCTGAAAGAAGACCTTACAATCAAGGTTATAACAGACCTGAAGGAAACAACTATGAACGGAGACCATATAACCGTCCTAACCGGGATGACCGCGGAGGTTATAATTCTTATGGGGATAACCGCTCTTATGGAGACAGACCGAGTCGCCCACGTACGTATGATAACCGTGATGGCGGTTACAATAAACCGTATAACCGCGATAATGGTGGAAACCGTAGCTATGGTAACTCTAATCGTGAAGGTGGCTATAACAGCAGACCTTCTTATGGTAACAATCGTTCTTATGGCAACAACGATCGTTCTTATGGTAGCAGCGATCGCCCTTCTTACGGCAATGATCGTTCTTATGGGAACGATCGTCCGTACAATCGTCCGTCTCGCCCGAACTATGAAGACAGAGGAAAGGCTTATTCTGCCACTCCGTCCGGCGATGGTGCTTCGGGTGATGGTGTAAAGAAAAGAAGACCGCGTGTTGGTGATACCCGTGTAAGTTCGTCTTACGACAACCGCGATAATCGTGGTGGCAGACCTTCATACGGTAATAACAACAACCGTTATGGAAACAGTGGCGGCGGACGTGGCGGGTACAACAACAACAGACGTCCGAACAATAATCGCCGTACCGGTGATTACAATCCGAATGCCAAGTATAACTTCCAGAAGCAGTTGAAGTATAAGGAAGTGCTGGCTGATCCGAACGAACCGATCCGTTTGAATAAGTTCTTGTCCAATGCTGGTGTTTGTTCGCGTCGCGAGGCTGATGAATTTATCCAGGCAGGTGTTGTCCAGGTAAATGATCAGGTTGTAACTGAATTGGGAACGAAGATTACCCGTCAGGACAAGGTGTTGTTCAAAGACCAACCGGTTCAGATCGAAAGTAAAGTGTATATCGTTCTGAATAAGCCGAAGAACTGTGTGACAACTTCCGACGATCCTCAGGAACGTCTGACTGTTATGGATTTGGTAAAGAACGCCTGCCAGGAACGTATTTATCCGGTAGGGCGTCTGGACCGTAACACGACAGGTGTACTGCTTCTGACTAACGATGGTGATCTGGCTTCCAAGCTGACACATCCTTCTTTCAAGAAGAAAAAGATCTACCATGTGTGGTTGGATAAGAACGTATCTATCGAAGATATGGAAAAGATCGCTAACGGGCTTGAGCTTGAAGACGGAGAAATCCATGCTGATGCTATCAGTTATGCAAGCGAAGACGATAAGAGCCAGGTCGGTATCGAAATTCACTCAGGACGTAACCGTATCGTTCGTCGCATTTTCGAATCACTGGGCTATCATGTGGTTAAACTGGATCGTGTATATTTTGCCGGTCTCACAAAAAAGAACCTGGGACGTGGAAAGTGGCGTTATCTGAACGAACGTGAGGTGAACGCGCTCCGCATGGGTGCTTTTGAATAATATAGAGTTTAGCCGGTCGGAAAAGCCGGCTAACTTGTTTTGATTACCTAAGAATAAAAATATAAACATGGAAGCAATTAAAAGAACAAAGGTTGTAGACGTGCTGAAAAGCGATGCTTTCGGTACGACCGTTAACGTGAAGGGCTGGGTGCGTACCCGCCGTGGTAGTAAACAGGTTAGTTTCATAGCCCTGAATGACGGTTCTACAATAAATAATGTTCAGATCGTTGTAGACGTGGATAAGCTGGGCGAAGAATTTCTGAAGCCGATAACAACAGGTGCCAGTATCAGTGTAAACGGTACGTTGGTGCAGTCACAGGGCAAAGGCCAGAATGTGGAGATCCAGGCTACTGAAATAGAAATTTACGGTTCTGCCGATCCGAATACTTATCCTTTGCAGAAGAAAGGTCATTCGATGGAATTCCTGCGTGAGATCGCTCATCTCCGTCCACGTACGAATACATTCGGTGCAGTGTTCCGTATTCGTCATAACATGGCTTATGCCATTCATAAATTTTTCCATGACAGAGGGTTCTTCTATTTCCATACACCGCTGATTACAGCTTCTGACTGTGAAGGTGCAGGCCAGATGTTCCAGGTGACAACCATGAACCTGTACGATCTGAAGAAGGATGAAAACGGATCTATCATTTATGAAAATGATTTCTTTGGCAAACAGGCGAGCCTGACTGTTTCCGGACAGTTGGAAGGTGAATTGGCCGCTACGGCTTTGGGACAGATTTATACATTCGGCCCGACTTTCCGTGCGGAAAACTCCAATACTCCGCGTCACTTGGCCGAGTTCTGGATGATCGAACCGGAAGTGGCTTTCAATGATATCCTGGACAATATGCAGTTGGCGGAAGAGTTCATCAAGTATTGTGTACAATGGGCTTTGGACAACTGCATGGACGATATCAAATTTTTGAACGATATGTTCGATAAAGGTTTGATCGAACGTTTGCAGGGAGTGCTGAAAGACGATTTCGTCCGTTTGTCTTATACGGAAGGAATCAAGATCCTGGAAGAGGCTGTTGCTAATGGCCATACGTTTGAATTCCCGGTATATTGGGGTGTCGACCTGGCTTCAGAACATGAACGTTTCCTGGTTGAGGACCATTTTAAACGTCCGGTAATCCTGACTGACTATCCGAAAGAGATCAAAGCTTTCTATATGAAGCAGAATGAAGATGGCAAGACTGTTCGTGCCATGGATGTATTGTTCCCGAAAATCGGTGAAATTATCGGTGGTTCCGAGCGTGAAGCCGACTATGACAAACTGTTGAACCGCATCCATGAAATGGATATTCCGATGAAGGATATGTGGTGGTATTTGGATACTCGCCGCTTCGGTACAGTTCCTCATTCAGGTTTTGGTTTGGGCTTTGAACGTTTGCTGTTGTTTGTGACAGGTATGACAAACATTCGCGACGTGATTCCTTTCCCGCGTACACCGAAGAATGCAGATTTCTAATTTCGCATAGAATTAAAAAAACTCCGCATAGTCTTGAATGTTCTATGCGGAGTTTTTTATTTAATCTTCATCTTCCAGGTCGATTGGAATTTGCCGTTTGAATGCTTCCTTGAAAGAGATCAGCGATTCGGTTCGGGCAAGGCCTAACGGTTGCAATTTATTATGGATAATGTTTAATAAATGCTGATTATTCTTCGCATATATCTTTATAAACAAGTCATATTGTCCTGTCGTGTAATGACATTCAACCACTTCCGGGATTTCTTTCAGAGCTTCCGTCACTGATGGAAACTGTCCGGGAGATTTGAGGAACAGACCCATGTATGCACAAGTCTCATAGCCTACTTTTGTATTGTCGACGATGAATTCGGACCCTTTGATTACGCCCAGGTTGGTAAGTTTTTGTATGCGCTGGTGTATTGCTGCACCCGATACATTACACTCCCGTGCGACTTCGAGGAAAGGCATACGGGCATTGCCTATGATTAGTTTTAATATCTTCTCGTCAAGTTCATCCAGTTGATGGTGTGCCATAATTTATGTATATTTGTATATCAGTATAATCAGTTCTTACAATCTTAATACAAATATAAATAATCTCTAATGATTAACCCCTATTTTTTAGTGGAATATTTTAGTTTGTAAGTTCCTTTAGTAATAATAATCTTCAATTTTATAGTTTTATGAGTTTACGATCAATAGTAGTATGTAGGTCTGTAAAAGATTTTTCTGATCCGGTATTGGACCTGATAGAGAAAACATACACGGAATCTTTTCCGGAAGTGGAACGCCGTGACTTTTCGCTTGTTCGCAATTTGGTTAGAGACGAACCTCGGTTTATTGTGTATGCTTTATCAAAGGAAGACCGGTATGTCGGCTTCATCACCGGTTGGCTTTTTGATGGCTATACCTATGCAGAGCATTTTGCAATCGATCCGGCGGCCCGTAATGGAGGAATAGGAGCCGAGGCTATGAAGCAATTTCTGGCCTTCTGCGGAACTCCGGTTGTTTTAGAGGTGGAAATGCCTGCCGATGAGATGAGCAAGCGCAGGATTGGTTTCTATGAGCGTTTGGGCTTTAAACTCGACGGGCATGTTTATCACCAGCCTCCTTACCGAAGTGGTGGAGAATGGCTGGAGATGCGGCTTATGACGTATGGCGATGTTGATCTGGAGCATTCTTTCGAGCAGGTGAAGAATTGCCTGCACAAGAATGTATATGGAGTAAAAGGGATCTGATCATAACTGAAAGGCAATAAAAAAGGCGGGGTTTAAAACCTCGCCTTTTTTATTGCGTATATCCTGAGATCAGTCAGCAGCCTGACGGGCAGAATAACTAATCTTCAATGCGTATGCTTCACGAAGCGCCTGCTTAACATCTGTGATCAGACCCATCTTGGTATCCTTGTCGGCCTTGATAGACACTGTCATAAACGGAGCATCTTCTTCTTTCATACTGGATTTTTCCTGAGCAATGTAGTCCTGAATTTCCGATGGTTCAGCGAACTTGTCGTTCAACTGCAAGCGGGCTTCAGAACCCATTTTAGCCTGAAATTCCTGATTGGGCTTTCCAACATAGATGAATGTAACCAACGATTTCTTTTCCAGCTTCTGAAGTTCAGTAGCCTGTGGAGCGCGGAATTGCACCATCAATGTTACTTCACGCATGGATGTTACCATCATGATGAAGAACAAGAAAGCGAACACCAAGTCAGGTAATGATGACGTATTCAATTCGGGCATTTCACGTCCGCCCGCTTTACTAAACTTTCCCATTACTTCTTATCTCCATAATTTTTAGGTTCTGCTTCAGAAATCTTTTGCGGATAAATCTGCTGCACAGCCTTTTGTTGTTCTTCATCCAGATCTGCGAATACTTTTCCGAATTTCTTTCTGGAAACGTCATCACGCAGTTCATTATATGCTTTTGCCAATTCGTTCTGGACACTGATGTAAGCCTGATATTCAGTACCACGGTCATTCTGCAAAGAAATTACGTGTTTTTTAGCGGTCATCACTTTTCCGAAGAAAGGAACGTCCTCTTCTGTCTTTTCGGGCTTATTCGCATCATTATACGGATTGTCAATGAATGTTTTAACCTCGTCTTTCAATTGCTTGATGTCGACGAACTTGTCGCCGCAGAGAATCTGGTTGTTGCTATTGATCAATACAACTAACAGATTTCTCTTGTTAACTTCAACATCATCCTTTTTTTGGTCCTTAGGAACAGGAGGCGGCAAACGTCTTGCCAAACCTTTATCTGTATCCATGGATGTAGTAATAAGGAAGAAGATAAGCAACATGAAAGCAATATCGGCTGAAGAAGTCGCATTCATTGCAGGCACTTTTCTCTTTTTTCTTGCCATATAGCTTTTTTTGTTTTATCGATTCGTTATTACTAATTATCTGTTCAGCATTTTCTTTACGCTTCCTGCTGCAACGGCAATGATGATCAGAACCATCAACACAATTGTTGAATTGATCCACATGTCTGTTATTTTCAGCCAGAAGGGAATGTTAAATTCTTGAGAATCCGCATTCAACCCTTTTAAAGGAGTCGGGTCACCGATAGCGTATGTAATGAACAGCATAGCTGCGAAACATACGAGGACAACCAATGATATCAAAGCTGATTTGGGACTTGTCTTCAGCAGAGAAACAAACTGCCACAATGCGAAAAGGACAGTGCTGATAATTGTTCCGAAGAACAAGATTGAAGTCCAGTTCAGCAATAAACCTGTATAGACAGGTTCTTCCATTTCTGCTCCGGGGTTTGTTACACCTCCGGCATAGAATATACCCAAAACGACAATGGAGATAAGCGCGCTTATCAGCAGTGTCCAGCTGGATACTTTTCTTATTTTAGTAACTGCCATAAGTCTAATTATTTTTTGAATTTAAGGTTGTATTTGATAACCATGTCAAGCAATGAGATAGAAGCATCTTCCATCTGGTTCAGGATAGCTTCCAGTTTGCTCAGCAAATAGTTATAGAATACCTGAAGGATCAATGCTACAACCAAACCACCTACTGTTGTGATCAAGGCCACTTTCATACCACCTGCTACAACCGTCGGGCTGATATCACCAACCTGTTCGATTTTATCGAACGCCATAACCATACCTACTACAGTTCCCAAGAATCCTAATGACGGAGCCATTGCGATAAACAATGTGATCCAAGACATGTTCTTTTCCAAAAGACCACCCTGAACACCACCATAAGAAACGATAGATTTTTCAACAACATCGATACCCTGGTCGATTCTCATCAGACCCTGATAAGCGATAGAAGCGATAGGACCTCTTGTATCACGAGCGATAGCTTTTGCACCTTCTACATCGCCTTTGTCCAACGCATCTTCAATACCTTTCAGCAATTTGCTGGAGTTTGTTTCTGCCAAGTTCAGATAAATAATTCTTTCCAAGCAGAAAGCCAAACCGAAAATCAATGCGATAGCTACCAAACTCATGAAGTTGGCACCACCTTCGATAAACTTAGTCTTCAAAGCCTGGTACATACCACCTTCAACAGCGACTTCGGCTGCTTCTTGCGCGAATGCTACAGAAGAGATTCCAAGAGCACATAAACTCATGAACGTTTTTGCAAAATACTTTTTCATTGTGTGTTTAATTTTTAAGATTAATAATTCTCTTATTTGTTTTTATTTTTTTGTTATTAATAATCGTCATGGTATCTTAAAGCGGAGAGAGCGGGATTCGAACCCGCGAAACCCTTTAGGGGTTTACACGCTTTCCAGGCGTGCCTCTTCAACCACTCGAGCATCTCTCCAAAAACAAGCCACCGCTTTTCTAAAACGGGTGCAAAATACGAAAAAAATCGCATATCCAAACGTTTCAGTGCACAAATCTATAGTTTTTGCTTGACATATGCACAATATCTGACGGATAAATTTTGAATACGCGCGAAAATATCTCATGATATTGGTTTATTCTCGATTTTAAATAGTTTTAAAGCATTTTTCCGTGTGGTTTCAACGGTCTCTTCAAGTGTCAGCCCATAGGTCTGGGCTACTTTTTCAGCCGTTTTCCAGATATAAGCCGGCTCGTTCCTTTTCCCCCGGTAAGGGACAGGTGCGAGGTAAGGCGCATCTGTTTCCAAAACGATCTTATTGATGTCTGCCTGACGGATTATTTCCGACAGTCCGGAGTTCTTAAATGTAATAACCCCATTTATTCCGATTTTGAAATTTTTCAGTTTATTGATTTCTTCCAAATCGTTTTCATTGCCGGTAAAACTGTGAAAGACTCCGGTGAGCGCATCGGCTCCTACCTTATATAAAGACTCGAAAACTTCCGGAAATGCTTCACGGGTATGGATGGCAACCGGCAGATCGAGGTCGATGCTCCACTTGAGCTGCTCTTCGAATACGGTTTTCTGCTCTTTCAGATAGGTTTTGTCCCAGTACAGGTCTATGCCTATTTCTCCTATTCCGCAATAGGAACGTTTACCGAGCCATGACTCTATTATCTTCAGATTTTCGGTATAGTGTCCGTCTACGCTGGTCGGATGAAGTCCCATCATCGGATAGGCGAAACCCGGATAACGGTCGCATAAATCATGCATCCGCTCGATGGTGGTCGTGTCGACATTCGGAAGGAGCAGGGTGTCTATGCCGGACTCTTTCGCAACAGTGGCCAGTTGATCCTGTTCCGGATCAAAATCCTCTAAATATAGATGGTTGTGTGTGTCGATCAGTTTCATCTTAAGACTGGCGGTTCATTAAACGGGCGCTGACTTCTTTCAGTATGTTTAGCCTTTCGGGAGCTACGCTTAACGAGTCTAAGCAGTTCATTGCCTGATTATAATACATGTGTATTTTTTCTTCGGACAATTCTTTCAGCCGCAATTGGTCGTAGATGGCTGTCACGGCGGCGATTTTCTCTGCCGGATCGAATGTCTTTTTGCCTATCCAGCTGTTCAACTCCGCTTTTTGGATATCCGAAGCAAGGCGGAAAGCGTTGATCAGCATGAATGTCTTTTTGTTGCAGAGTATGTCCCCACCGATATTTTTGCCGAAAGTGGCGGTGTCTCCGTAAACATCTAACAGATCATCCTGCAACTGGAAGGCCAGCCCGATATTGATGCCGAACTGATACAGCGCTTCGGCTTCAGCTTCAGGCGCATTTCCCATGATCGCTCCCATCTTCAGGGCGCAGGCAAGCAGTACGGCCGTTTTCAACCGGATCATTTCGATGTATTCCTCTTCCGTTACGTCCGTTCTCGATTCGAACTCCATGTCGTACTGTTGTCCGCCGCATATCTCAAGCGCCGTACCGGTGAACAGGTCCAATATCTCTTTTAATGATTCGGGTTCCGTTTCGCCGATCAGTTGATAAGCCGCGATCAGCATGGCATCGCCGGAAAGGATGGCTGTGTTGGCATTCCATACTTTATGCACGGTCGGTTTGTTTCTTCTTTTATCGGCTTCGTCCATCAGGTCGTCGTGCAAAAGGGTGAAGTTGTGGAATACTTCAAGCCCCAAAGCCGGTTTGATCGCTGCATCTACATTTTCCTTATATAGATTACAGGCCATCAGTACAAGTGCCGGACGGATTCTTTTTCCACCGAGTGAAAGGATGTATTCGATCGGATCGTATAAACTTTTAGGAGGATAGGTGAATTGGAGCCGGGTAATTTCCTGCTCGATTTTCTGTAGGATATCGTTAAAAGCGAACATAGATTATTTGTTTAAATAAAAAAGGCTGCGATAGAAGCAGCCTTTTCGTACTATTTACATGTTATTATTGCAGTCTGAATGTAACAGGCACTGTGTATTTAACACGTACGGGTTTACCTCTCTGCTTGCCCGGTGACCATTTCGGCATGGCATTGATCACACGGAGAGCTTCTTTATCCAGTGACGGGTCGACACCACGGATAACTTCTGCGTCTACGATGGAACCGTCTTTGTTAACCACAAACGAGCAGGATACACGACCCTGGATACCGTTTTCCTGAGCAATAACCGGATATTTGATTGATTTTGACAGGTATTGCAACAAAGCGCCTTGTCCGCCCGGGAATTCAGGCATTGTTTCTACAACAGTAAAAATCTGCTGTGAAGATTCCTCTTCTTCTTCAACTACTGCAGGAGGAGTATAAGCTTCGACCTGTGCTGAAGAGGCGTCGTCTTCCGAAGAAACGATGTCGACATCGTCCAGCTTGACGTCATCTTCCACAACGGTTAATACTTCTGCCACAGCAGGTGCAGGGGGTGGCGGAGGAGGGGGAGGTGCATCCTCCGGTCTCGTGATTTCAACTTCTTCTTCCGCGATGATATCAGCAACGCCCTCGCTTGTGACGATTGTGATTTCACGGTCGCTCCATTCGAAGCCAACGAACAGTACTGCAAGTCCGACGACCATACCCATCAGGATACCCATCATCTTACCTTTTTCCAGGTCCGCTTTTGGTGATTTCTTAACTTCCATATCTCTTAATGTTTAAAGATGTGTTTTTCTTCTGCCACAAATATACGGAGTTATTTTTTAAATCCGAACAATTCGTATTAAATATGCGCTATTTTTACTTTTTTTTTGACTGAGAATAAAAATAATAGCTCCCATATACCTTTTTCGGCTTTTTCCCGTTTCTGTAAGTGGGGCGTATATACCCGTATTTATTTATCTTTGTAAGCATTTTACCAGAGAAATATGAGAAATATTCTATTTATACTCTTCTTTTCTTTCTTGTTACAGGCTGTTGTCGCACAAACCGGCGACACCGGATATACCTTTCTCCGCTATCCTTCTTCGGCAAGAGCCAATGCGATGGGAGGCAATACGATGTCCCTGATCGAACGGGACCCTTCCCTGATTTTTCATAACCCGGCTTTGCTGGGGGCCGAGATGGATAAGATGGTCAACCTGAATTACCTGAATTATATATCGGATATCAATGTCGGAAGCGCCCTTTTCACCAAAGCGTATAAGGAAAAAGGCGCCTGGGGCGTGGGAGCCTCGTTTTTCAGCCAGGGAAAGATTCGGGGAATGTCGGAGGAAGGTCTTCCGACGGGAGATTTTACGGCAAAGGACATCAGTGTGAACGGTTTCTTCTCGTATGACCTTTCCGAGCGCTGGCGTGGCGGGGCTTCGTTGAAGTTTTTGTATTCGGGTATCGGCGATTATACCTCGATCGGCATGGCTGTCGATGCCGGCTTGAGTTATTATAATTCTGAAAAAGGATTTTCTTTCGGCTTTGCTTTTAAAAATATCGGAGCCCAACTGAAAGCCTACGAAGACGAGCGCCAGAAAATGCCCTGGGATATCCAGATGGGGATCACCAAACAGATGGCTCATGCGCCGATCCGCTTGTCGCTTACTGCGCAGTACCTGACGAAGTGGAAGGTCGACTATGTGGACGATTACGACAAGGAATATACGGGGGATAATTTTTTCAAGTCCTTTGTGAAACACCTGGTGATCGGCGTCGACTATGTCCCTTCCGACAATTTTTGGCTCGGTATCGGATATAATCCTAAGACGGCATTGGACATGAAATTGCAGGGTGGTAACGCTCTTGCCGGTTTCTCCGGTGGCGCCGGTGTGCGGATCAAGATGTTCGACGTAGGCGTTTCCGTAGCCAAATATCATCCTTCGGCTCTTTCCATGATGCTGAGTATTTCTACTACGATCAGCGATTTCTAACTGAACCGGACTTCCTGTAGGTTGGGGAGAATGCGCTTGTGGCGGATTTGTCCTCGGCGTCGGTATGTTTTGTCTTTTCTTACCCTATCGATTAGCTTTTTAGATGTATTCCATAACTTGTCCGCCAGCCGGCGAACGATTGTCCGCCAGCCAGTGAACGATCGTCCGCCGGCCAGCGAACGATCGTTCGGCGGCCGGCGGACAACCAACGGACTGAATGGAAAACAATAAAATATAAGGATGAATAGGATAATTTATAAGGAAGGGAGCGATAAACTGTTGTATATTTGCGTTTCCTTTACATTAATATATATGTAGTGATGAAAAAGATAATTATAGCGATAGACGGTGTCTCTTCCACCGGGAAGAGCACGATGGCAAAAGATTTGGCAAAGGAACTGGGATATACCTATATCGATACGGGGGCGATGTATCGGGCTGTCACTTTGTATAGTTTGCAGCACGGGTTCTTTACAAGCGACGGCATCGACGAGCGGAAGTTGCAGGATGCCATGAACGATATCGATATCTCTTTTCGCTTTAACCCGGAAACCGGACGTCCCGATACCTATCTGAACGGCGTGAAAGTGGAAAAAGAGATACGGGGAATGGAAGTTGCCAACCGCGTAAGCCCGATCGCGGCCCTGGGCTTTGTACGCCGTGCGATGGTTGCCAAGCAGCAGGAAATGGGGAAAGCGAAAGGGATCGTGATGGACGGTCGCGATATCGGTACGGTCGTCTTCCCGGATGCGGAATTGAAGATTTACGTGACAGCCAGCCCGGAAGTGCGTGCCCAGCGGCGTTTGGACGAGCTGAAAGCCAAAGGCGAGGCTGCTTCTTTTGAGGAAGTCCTTGAAAATGTGAAGACGCGTGACCATATCGATATGACGCGTGCCGAAAGCCCGCTCCGTAAAGCCGATGATGCTTTGGAGTTGGATAACTCGCATCTGACGATTGCCGAGCAGAAGGCCTGGCTCCTGGAACAGTATGAAAAGGTAGTTGTAACGGATTAGCCATGATAGAAGTCGAGATAGATAAAGGTTCCGGCTTTTGCTTCGGTGTGGTGACAGCTATCGAAAGTGCCGAACGGGAACTGAAAAATACGGACAGGTTGTATTGCCTCGGAGATATCGTGCACAACAGCCTGGAAGTGGAACGGCTGGAGGAATCGGGGCTGCGGACGATCGAGCACGACGAGTTTACCCGCCTGAAAGGTGAAAAGGTGTTGCTCCGGGCGCATGGCGAACCGCCTTCGACCTACGAGATTGCCCGGCGGAACAACATCACGATCGTGGATGCGACCTGCCCGGTGGTGCTCCAGTTGCAACGTAAGATTCATAAATGCTACGTGGCTACGCGCGACAGTCATACGCAGGTCGTGATCTATGGAAAGAAAGGGCATGCCGAAGTGAACGGCCTGGTCGGACAAACGGAAGGGACTGCCATCGTTATCGAGAAGGTGGAGGATCTCGACCGGTTGGATTTTAACCGGAACATCTGCCTCTTCTCACAGACGACCAAGTCGCTGGACGGGTTCCGTGAAGTCGTGGCTGAGATCCGGCGGCGCATTGCGGACGGAGTTCGGTTCGAGTATTTCGATACGATCTGCCGCCAGGTGGCCAACCGCTTACCGAACATCAAGACCTTTGCCTCCAGGCATGATTGGGTGTATTTCGTTGCCGGAAAGAAGAGTTCCAATGGCAAGATGCTGCTGGAAGAATGCCGGAAGGCAAACCCGAACACGGTCTTTATCTCGGAAGCGAAGGAGATTATCGAGCCGCTGCCCGAAGGAGTGAGCAGTGTCGGGGTGTGCGGAGCCACATCCACTCCGAAGTGGCTGATGGAAGAGGTGGCTGTGCGTATTCGCGAATTGAATGCCAACCGTTGACTTTTCGGGTTAAGATTTGATGAAGTTTTGGAAAATAGACAGCTTTTTGGCAAATAATTATTACTTTTGCCGTGAACATATAAAATATAAGACGCTATGTCTGCAGTTAAGTGTATTGGCATTTTAACGTCCGGAGGTGATGCTCCCGGAATGAACGCTGCCATTCGTGCAGTGACACGTTCCGCTATTTACAACGGAATGTCCGTTAAAGGTATCTATCGTGGATACAAAGGTTTGATAACCGACGAAATTGAAGATTTCAAGACTCAGAATGTAAGTAATATTATTCAGCGTGGCGGTACTATCCTGAAGACGGCCCGTTGTGCGGAGTTCAAAACACCGGAAGGCCGTAAGCAGGCTTACGACAAACTGATGGAGCACGGCATCGATGCCTTGGTCGCCATCGGCGGTGACGGGACGCTGACCGGAGCCCGTATCTTTGCGCAGGAATTTAATTATCCGATTGTCGGCCTGCCCGGTACGATCGATAATGACCTGTATGGTACGGATATCACGATCGGTTATGATACGGCTTTGAATACGATCATGGAGTGTGTCGATAAAATCCGTGATACGGCAACCTCGCATGACCGTTTGTTCTTTATCGAAGTGATGGGGCGTGATGCCGGTTTCCTGGCTCTCAACGGGGCAATTGCATCAGGGGCCGAAGCGGCTATCATCCCGGAAATTTCTTTAGAGAAGGACCAGTTGGCGGAAATGATCGAAAACGGTTTCCGTAAATCCAAGAACAGTAGTATCGTGCTGGTGGCGGAAAGCGAAGTGACGGGCGGCGCTATGGGAGTCGCCGAACGTGTGGAGCGCGAATATCCGCAGTTCGACGTACGTGTTTCGATTTTGGGACACTTGCAGCGTGGTGGTTCGCCGACGGCGCAGGACCGTATTTTGGCTACCCGCATGGGAGTAGCTGCTGTCGATGCGTTGCTGGACGACCAGCGCAACGTGATGATGGGGATTCAGAACGATGAAATCGTTTACGTTCCTTTCTCCAAGGCCATCAAGAATGACAAGCCGATCAATCGTGAATTATTGAATACGCTTCGTATTTCCTCTATTTGATTTGTCATTGACAAGCATATAAAAAAGCCCCGCGAATATTTTATTCGCGGGGCTTTTTTATATATAGTGTTCAGCTATACTTATTCGTTACATCTGAATGCATACACATTTCCTCCGAAGTCGGTAGCGAAGATCATGCGGCCGTCTGTTGCCAATGTCGAGAACAGAGGAGCGCCAGTTTTATGTTTCCAGATCGTTTGTCCGTTTTCCGGATTGACTCCATAGATAATGCCGTCGGATGCTCCGAAGTAAACCGTTCCTCCGACAAGCAGGGGACTCGTTTCGATAGTAGCGGCGGGATGACGGGAGTAAGGAGCCGTATAAACCAGTGCCGGAGATGTTTGGGCTTTCCATCTGACCTCGAATGTTTCACGATCGAGTGCAACCAGACCGTCAGTCTGTGTGCCGAAAACAATCAGGTTATCCGTGACTAACGGTGTGGAATTAACCTGGACATTGAACGGCAACTCTTTGCGGACAACCACTTTCCCCGGACGGCTGTCGATAATGAATAAGGACTGGCGTGAAGCGACATAAAGCAGGTTGCCGATACACGCCGGCGTTGCGCCTCTGTCCGTAATTCCGTCTTTATCGAGTTTCCAGAGCAGTTCTCCCGTTTGTGCATCATTGCCGTAGAAGCCTCGCCAGTTCGCGCCGGAGACGATTACCCCGTTTGCCAGGAGAGGAGTCGATGTCGTGCCTTCTCCTTGCGGCCAACCTTTGTTCAGCCAGATCGGGTCGCCTGTTTTCCCGTTATAAGCCCCGAAGGCTTTTCCGCTTCCGGCATAGACGATGCCGTTGGTTGCCGTCAATCCGTCTACCAGGACAGGCAGGCCGGCGACATTCATCTTTTTGTCCCATTTCAGTCTGCCGGTCTGTGCGTCGATGGCATATAAATAGCCTTCCGCATCCTGTGCGAAGACGGTCCCATCGTCTACGGCAATCGTGTTTTTGATGGAGTTGCGCACCGGATACTTCCATTGTAATTCACCTGTCTTTGCATCCAGAGCGAAGACTGCGCCTTCTCCCTTCAAATCTTCATCGAGAGAAGCGACATACACTTTGCCGCTGGCAACGACCGGAGAAGAGAAGTACAGATTGGCATTTACGTTGCGAAGCCATTCCAGTTGCGGAGTCTTGGCCCTTTCTTCCGGCTGGTACAGGAAAGAGGTGCGGCTGACGGTTGCCTCTCCGTTGTTGAACAACGCTTTTGCTGTCATGAAAATCCGTTTGCCTTTGCAGTTTGCCGGGAGCTTGGCCATTCCGGACCAGTTCCAGTCTGTATTTTGAGTAAGCTGTGTTTCCGGAATAACAGTCTTATCGTCTGCGGTACAACTATAGGTGACGCGCACGGTCGGAGCAACCGCATTGTATGTGTTGACCGATACCGGGACGCTCCCGTCCGTAGCGACCGCACATCCGTCATTCGCAATAGAGGCGATTTCGACGGACTTATTTATATATGTATAGCGAAGAGCGGTCCGGACATCTCCTTTCCGGTCCACGTCTATCACCCGGAAGGCGGATGTCGAGTGGTCGATTCCACCTTTGTCGAGCGTAGCTGTCGATATAGCCAGGACATCTCCTTGTCTCCGCACGAAATGGTTATGCCAATGGCCGTACAGCCACGCTTTCAGGTTATGTTCGTTCAGGTTGATCTTCTCGTTATCGTTGATGCCGAAAACAAATTCGTTCCCGGAAGTCAGCAGGTCATGGTTAAAGACGATGACCGGTTTCCCTGCCGGAACCTGCGCCAGGTCATTCTTGAGCCAGCGGTAAACGTCTTCTTTTGTATAGCCGGGCTGATGGTCGCCTCCTGCCATCGGGGTTACGACGTAGTGTACATTTCCGAAGTCGAAGGAATAATAAACCGGACCGTAAACATTTTCAAAAACTTCTTCCCCGTATTTTCCTTTTACCAGGTCATGATTGCCGATGCAGTAAAACATCGGGCAATCCATATTCGACGTGTTCATCAGACGGATATGGTTCTTCAATCCGTTTTCATAGCAGATGTCGCCGGTGTGGATGATAAATGCGATATCCTGGTTGGCGGCATAATCCCGGACGTTATTCGCCCAGTCTTCCTGATTCTCCGTATTGAATATTTCGGTATCGGAAATATGGATGAACTTATGGCTGCCATCCGTTTTGATACGTCCTTTCCAGGGTTGCAGGCCGAAATCGTATGTTTGTCCTGTACCGTCGATCCGCCGGTAATATTGATTGTCTGTCCTGTAACCGGATGGGGTGGTGATAAAGATAAACCGTTCCCGTTCATGTCCGGGAAGTGTATAAACTCCTTCGGCATTCGTTTTTACCACGTTTAATCCGTCGGAAACCCGGATGTCTTTTAATACTTTCTCTCCCTTGTCATAGACTCCGTTCCGGTTGGAGTCTACATACACGCGGCCTTGATAGGCTGCATGAGCCTCCGTGATTACCGCACAACTTAGTAATAGCAGTATAAGTTTTTTCTTTTCCATTTATTTATTTCTTTGCAGACAGATTTTCCAAGAACAGATCCATCATCCGTTTGGCTGCGACGAACGAACTGATCTCGTTATTCAATACCTGCTGCTCCGTGAAGTTCAACATGTTTTCTACCGCCGGATTGTGGTAGAACGTTTCGCGGAGCGTATCGTTGATGCTTTCGTACATCCAATACTTGGCCTGTTCGTTGCGCTTGTAGCTGAAGTAGCCGTTCTTTTGGGTGAATTCCATATATTCTCCGACCATATCCCAGATTTCTTTAATCCCCAAGTTGTAGTAACCGGAATAAGTCAATACTTTCGGGAACCAGCCAGATTCAGGAGCCGGGAAGAGATGCAGGGCGTTACGGAACTGGGCGGCTGCTAATTTCGCTTTTTCCAGGTTGTCGCCATCCGCCTTATTGATGATGATCCCGTCCGCCATTTCCATGATGCCGCGTTTGATGCCTTGCAGTTCATCTCCTGTTCCGGCAAGCTGGATCAACAGGAAGAAATCGACCATCGAATGGACAGCCGTCTCGCTTTGTCCGACACCGACCGTTTCGACAAATACCGTATCGAATCCGGCGGCTTCGCAGAGCACGATCGTCTCGCGTGTTTTACGTGCGACGCCACCTAAAGAGCCTGCCGATGGCGAAGGGCGGATGAAGGCGTTCTTTTCGCGGGACAAAGCCTCCATACGGGTTTTGTCGCCGAGGATGCTGCCTTTCGAGCGTTCGCTGCTGGGGTCGATCGCCAGCACTGCCAGTTTACGTCCTTCACCTATCAGATGCATACCGAACGCATCGATCGAAGTGCTTTTACCGGCTCCCGGCACTCCGGTGATACCGATGCGGACCGACTTTCCTGCATGCGGCAGGCATTTTTCGATAATCTCTTGTGCTACTTGCTGGTGTTCGTATTTGGAGCTTTCCACCAGCGTTACTGCCTGGCTGAGGATCGTAATGTTCCCTTTCAGGATCCCTTCCACAAATTCGGCAGGCGTATATTCTTTGCGTTGGATCCTTTTTTTCAGGTACGGATTTACGGTCGGTACATCGGCGACTCCCTTGTTCACCTTTAATCCTCTGTACAGATCGTCGTTTTCGGGATGTTCCATAATTTATTTTTCTGCGGTTACCTTCACAAGCCGTACCGGACCGTTCGGGTCGTTGCATACGACATTGATGAGGGCTTCCAGTTTTGTTTTTATCTCTTTCGGGCGGACTGTCACTTTGAAAGTGGCTGTCGTGCCCGGTTTGATTTCTCTTTTGCCGCCGGAAACGGCTACACGTTCGTCGTCGCAGGTCGCGCTGTAGATGACAAGCGGCGATTTCCCGGAGTTGGTGATCTCGATCGTGCCGCTCACTCTTCCGCCGACCAGCGGGATAAAGCTGCTTTTATCGGGCAGCTTGCCGAAGTCGAGCAAGGTCCCGGATAGCTGGGCTACCGGAGCTTTCGCCTTCTCCGTTGCAGTCTGTTTGCTGAAATCGTCTATGATATTGGCTGCGACATGCAGTTTGCCTTCTGTCCCTTTCTTCTGTCCGATGCTTTCGATCGTTACCGGGATTTCGGCTGTCACACGGCCTTTCCGTTTTGCCTCTTTCGCATTCATCAGGATGGATATTTCGCCTGTTTCACCCGGAGCCAGTTTAGTAGGATTGGCTACGATGTTCAGGTAATGGGGCGTTTTTCCTAAATGGATGTTCAGAGATGTCTTTCCTTCATTGATTATACTGATCTTTTCTCCCAATGTCTCTTCCGGACGGACTGTGCTGTAGAGGACATTCTTGGTTTGCAACTTCAGGTCGCCGATGCTATAAGGATAAATCAGTATGGGTTGAGCCTCTTTAGGAGTCACGTTCCCTTTGATGCCCAAGGTGAAGCTGCCTTTCTTGCCGTTGCTGTAGATGGATATGGTCTTGTAAAATGGACCGGGACGTCCTTTCGGGTTGTAGGTCACTTTTACATCTCCGGTCTTTCCCGGAGCGATCGGTTCTTTGGTCCATTCGGGTTGCGTGCAACCGCAGGAAGCCGTGATCCGCGTGATGACAAGCGGGCCGTTACCTGTGTTTTTGATCGTAAATATGTGACTTGCCAATCCATCGGATTCCCCTATCGTACCGAAGTTATAGATCAGCTCGTCTGCACTGATTCGGGCGTTATTTTGTGCCGATATACTGTTTATGGCAAACAGTATACCGGCAAGAATAAAGACCAGTTTGTTTCTGTTCAACATTCTTTATCGTTCGGTTTTCCTGTTATTATTCTACTTCTCCCCGAATCGTCAGGATAAAACTGCCGGTTTTACCATTGCTGTATACGGAAATAGTCTTGACAAAAGGACCGGGACGGTCTTTCGGGTTGTAGGTGATTTTGATGTCGCCTGTTTTTCCCGGAGCGATCGGTTCTTTTGTCCATTCCGGCGTCGTACAGCCGCAAGAGGCGATGACACGTGTCAAGACCAGCGGCGCCTCGCCAGTGTTTTTTATCTTGAAAGTATGCGACACGTTTCCGTTCGCTTCCTTGATCGTTCCGAAATCGTGGGAGGTTTCATCTGCCGAGATTACGGCTTTGTTCTGAGCTGATGCCATTCCTGTTGCCAGCAGGATCGCCATAAAAATAAAAATAATCTGTTTCATTTTCTCTTTTTATTTAGCTATTGTTTAGAATGCAAAGATAATTATAAATAGACAATTAGGAATTAAAAAATTCTTATAATACAGAGAGTGCGCCAAAAACTGACAATTATCAAAATGTCACTACCATCCCATGAAAATGGGATTAGTAGTGCATGTAAAACGATTTAGTAGCAGGGGTAATATTTTTTAACGTTTCTTTCTGGATGCAATAACCTCTTTTGGGCTATCGAAATGACAAAAACGAGTTTTAATCTACCTTGACAATGTTCCCTTCCGTATGCGAGACGAATTCGGGTGCGTACAGGCATTGGATCGTACTGATTCCTCCTGCATATTCACCGGTGCGTGACACGTATACGGCATATTCCAGTACAAAAGTCCCCTGGGGCAGGCGGTCGAAGAAGAAATTCTCCGAAACATCTGTCGGTGACTGGTAATACCAGACTCCGTCCCTGTAGATAGAACCGGAAAGTTGGTTCGCCGGTTCAAAACATCCGGCACGGAGGTCTTTCAGGAAGACATAATCCATTTCGCGATCGGTACGGACCACGAGACGGACGACCACTTTGTCGCCGACACGGAGCGGCTCATCCGGGGTGACCGGACGAAGTTGCTGTTCAGTCCCGTTATTCGTTTCTACGAATAGCTGCTTTTCTACGTTCAGGACGCCTTTCTGTTTTTTCACGTCGTTGATGTTCTGGAAATATTGTTCGTAGACAGCTCCCCATGCAGGCGCCGAGCCTTCCTTCCGGATGGAGATGGAGTTACCTTCGGATGCGGTTGTTTTTTCATCCGGAACCGTTACTTTCAGGTAGCCGGTGGCCAATTCGCCATTTGTCGTGCTATAGGTTTGCTTGCCCCATCGGGCGGTGCAAGTGTTGTTTGTGTCCAACCAGTCGCTGCCTGTCAGGAGCAAAGCATAAATAGCGTTGACCGTTGCCGGTACGGATTCCCAGTTCTGTGTCTGCTTCTGGCTGAGCAACCATTGTTTCATACGGTCCGTTTCCTGTTTGTCGGGCGAAACTTCATTGAAGAAAGCCATCAGCAGGCAATGGGTGTCGATCGGGGATGCAAAGGTATTTGCCCCTCTCCGGTTGTTAGCCCAATACATGCCTTTGTCCGGAGAGGTCGAAGCTGTTTTGCGCAGCCAGGCGATAATCTTTCCGGCAACCTCTTTCTTCCCGTTTCGCCACATGAGCCATGCTATTTCGCCTTTCCCGTAGATGGACTGTTTGCTCCACTGCTTTTCCGCCAGGTCCGTATAGTAGCGGATCGCCTCACGGGCCGAACTGGGCTCCGGAATGTCGCGGTAGTTGCTGCGGACAAACAGATATTCGATTTCTAATGGAGAAATTTCGTTTTTCTGCCAGTTCTTGATCTTTTGAAGCGCTTCGTAATCGGATTGGATTTGTTTGTCTACGAATTTGAGCGCTTTCATCTGCATCTCTTTTTCCTGCTGGTTGTATTCGACCGCATTCAATTCTGTCAGTTGGCTCATTCCCTTCAATATATAAAGTGTGATCTCCTGGCTCGGATACATGCCTTTGAACCAGCCCCAGCCTCCGTCAGGCCTTTGCAGGTCGAGAAGGTGGCGGAGGGCGATCTCCCGCTGTCCGGCTGCCCGGTTCATATCGAACAGGAGAGACAGGCGTTGTTTTTGTTCCGTCTCGTTGTCGGCCTCCAATACCCAGGGTGTTTCCTGTAGAAGGATGTTTTTCAGCTCTGCGTTCTTTTCTAAGTTGGAATAGAGCGTAGAAGCGTTTCCGCCCTGTGCTTTCCATTGGCTGATAACCTGCCGGATGCGCGGGTGGGCGGTGGCGATGTAGCTTGCCAGCGTGTTGCTGTAATAAGAGGCAAACCAGGAAATGATGTTGTCGTTTTCCGGCTGGGTGAGTGTCGGCAATGCCTGTACGGCGTACCAAATGGGGTTGGCGGTCAGTTCCAGTGTCGTGCGGAACGGTTTGACTCCTTTGCCGTTTTTCAACCGGATCACTTCTTCGCTCTTGTCGAACAGGTAGAACGGGGTGCTTTCCGTTACCAATATCTCGTTCGAAAGAACCGGGATCAGGTGTTGCTCGCCGTCGCTCCCTTTATTGGAATCGGCCATGATGCGGCAACCGATAACGCCGGCCGTAGAGGACGGAACCTTGAATGACCAACTGACTGTCGTGGTACTGTCTGCCCCTAAGGTGAAAGGCTTCTGCGATTTGGTCAGGCAGATTACAGGCTGGTCGTTGTCCGGATCGAACAGTTCCAGGCTGGCACGTCCGTCAATTGTGGCGGAGGACTGGTTGCTGACCTGTGCCGTGAGGGTCACTTCGTCGCCTTGGCGCAGGAAACGCGGCAGGTTGGGAGTTACCATCAGCGGCTTATTGGTGATGATTTCGCGGGACAGATAGCCATATTTCAGGTCTTCTGTTTGTGCTAACAGTTGCAGTTTCCAGGTCGTGTTGCTTTCGGGCATTGTGAAGCTGAACGCTAAATCGCCTGCTTCGTCGGTAACTAATGCCGGATAGAAGAAAGCGGTTTCGGCGAAGTTTTCACGAAGTTCGACCGGTTCCTGTAATGCTCTGCAGAATAGAGGTGAGCCTTCTACCTCTTCTTCTGCGGTAATGACAGCAACGCCTTGTTCCGTCCGTATGGCAGATTCTTCCAGCGGTGCACTGTCATCGGTGATACTAAGCGATTCGGCTACCGCCGGAGCTGCCGCCGATTTCATGACGGCTCCGGTTGCATAGACCTGGTTGCTGCGTCCGTAGCGGTATCCCAACGACAATACGTCTTGCCAGTCGAGGCGGTCGTATTGGTACTGCGGGACGGTCAAGCCTTTCCTTTCTCCTGACTCGTACCGGCTGCTGTTCGTGAATGCGGTTCCTTCCGAGAAGCGCGGTGCATGTAGGTAAATATCTCTTTTAGGAGAAAACGACCACTTGAAAGGCAACAGCTTATCCAATGAAGCATCGTACATGCTCGCCAAAACCTCTGCGGAGACAGTCGAGGAATCTGCATCTGTAATACGGAATTTCCAGTTTTCCTTGCTTCCCGGCAATAAATGATCGCGGAATGTCTCAGCTTGGATCGTCAATCTTCGGTCCGGCTGGCGGCGGTAGACCGGGACTTGCGTCACATACGCTTTGCCGTCTTTGACAAACGTGAAAGACACGGTGAAACCTTCCCCGTCCGTTTCCTTGAACGGAATGCGGAATGTCCGGTTTTCATCGCTCAACCGGATCTGTTTACGCTCCGTGCATTTGTTGGCAGCTGTATAAATTTCATATAGTATATGCGTATCTTTGTCGGAGGTTCCGAATATAAACGCAGCCTCTTCTCCCGGTACACAGGTCGTGTGCTCATTAATCAGCCAGGTATGCATAAATACGGGTGGCCGTTTGTCCTGGCGGCTGTATAGGATGAAGTCTTGATTGGCGGAAACTTCTTTCCCGTTGGAGTCGGTCGATTTTACTTCCAGGCGATAGCGTCCGGCAGGAAGTTCGCGGAATACGGTCGGCGATATTTCGTCTCCTGTAATGAAGGTTCCTACAGCCATCAGCTTATTGATTTTATAGCGGTCTGCACTGAACAACTCTTTTTCCGGCTTTTCGTCCGACAGGGAGTAAATCGTGTAACTTCCTTCCACAGATGCTTTCTGACTGTTCACCGTATAAGCCGTTATCACAGCTTTGGCGGAATCGTTCTCCATTTCCGGTCCGGGCATTCGGATATCCAGCAGGATGCCTGTATCGCCAACGGAGAAAGTATAGCTTGCTTCTTGCGTTTCTCCCTTGCTGTCGGTCAGGGTTGCCGTAACTTCGTAGCTCTGGTAAGCCGCGCGCACATCTTCCGTTTCGGGTCGTTCGGGTACGAAAGATATCGTGAAATTGCCTTTGCCGTCAACCTTTGCCGTTCCATTCGCAACCTGCTTGTATGTAAAATCGAACGGGTTCGGCATATAAAAACGTGCCCAGAACGGGCGGCGGGTGATCGTCCAGCTTACCTCTCCGGTCTGGAGGTCTATACCGGAGAAGGTCTGTGCTTCACCTGTTATCTTTACCGGGTTGCCGAAAGACACTTCTTCCTTGATTGGCAGGAAGCTGACTTTGAAAGTCGGGCGTTTGTATTCTTCTACCCGGATGTTTGTACGGGTCCTTTCTGAAACAAGCGTGAAGTTCCCGCTCAAGGTCTGTACCGGGATGGTGAATTCCCCGTTGAAGGAACCGAACCGGTCGGTCTTGAATTCTTTGCTGGCCACTTCTTTATAGTTGGCATCCCGCAAGGTAACGGTATAGGTACGTCCGGCTACGACATGCGGATTGTCCGTATCTTTTACATAAGCGATACCTTTAAAGAATACGTTTTGTCCAGGCCGGTAGATTCCCCGGTCGGTGAATAGCGACAGATCGACCCTATCATTCTCCTGCCCGGAGGGGAAAGAACCGTATGGATATACATTCGTGATAATGGAGGAGGTGTCTTCACGGAACACCGGGCGTATTTGTTCGATCTTCTTTCGGGCGGGAAGGACGGCGATGCCTAACCGGTCTGTTTTCACTTCTCCCTGTCGTTGAAGGGTCCCGTTCATCATATTGGTTTTGTAATAGATGACGGTCGCCCCTTCGATCGGTTTACCGCTTTCCAGGTCGGTGACAAGTACTTCCGAATTGTTTGTCTGACTACGGGTAAGGGCCGCCAGGCGGCTGACGCTGAAACGGTTGGAGACGGTCAACTGTTTGCCGGGAACCGTAATCACATATTCGTACAATCCTAACTTATCCATCGGGATGGTCAGGGTAGAATCGGCTTCGGTGTAGGAGTTGGCGAGGTTCATCTTGAATGTGACCTCTTTTACCAGTTCCCCCCGCATGCTTTTGCTGTTCTTATACAGATTGCGCCAGGCATCTTCCGGTTGACGGAGGCTTTTGTAGATGCGTACGATCAGCTGAGGCGTATTGACGTACTTGATCTGCAACGTGAGGGCCTTGCCCGGATAAACATTATTGTCTGTCTGGATATTCAAGACAGGCGTTTCCATTTGGTTCAGTTGGTTCTTGAAAATGTTTATGCGGCTGTATTGAGGATATTGCGAGATGCTTTCTTTGCAAAGATTATATATGAGTGCCTGGATGGAATCCTGGTGGGCCTTGTTTCCCTGGTAACGTTCCCGTTGGAGAAGATTCATACTGGCAATCCGTATTTCGGCGGCAAAGGGTTCTTTTTCGTACACCTTATATAGACTGTCCAGCGTATCGCTATAGCCGGTTGTGCTTACAGACTGGTTGTCGTATTTGTATTGCCAGTAGTCCAGTTCGTCCAGCAATAAGGCTTTCTTCTCAGGTTGCGTACGGCGGAAAGCGATCAAATCTTCATACCATTTTACCGACGGCTGTATCTCGATTGCCCGGAAAGCCAGGAAATCATACAAGGTAGGGCGAAGTTCGGGAGAGTCTTTCCCTTTCTTCAGGATCAGATTATACTGGCTGACCGGTGTCTGCTGCAGCAGTGGAGCCGGTCGGAGGGATAAGGTCAGTTCCTGTTTGATCTTTTCTTTAAAAAGGTTGGAGGTCCATTCCCGGATATCATCGGGAACATAGCCTGCTAACTGGGTCCGTTGGTTGATGTTCCAGCGGTTTTGCATATAATAGCTATTATACATCTCCGCAATCATGGAGTGGAGTACGGCAACGGATGCGGAGTCGGGACACGTACCGGCATAGGTTTCCACCTCTTTGATCAGTTCCGGGAATGTGTCGGTGTCCTTTTCCAGTTGATTTTTCATCCGGGTAATAAGCGACTGGATCAGTGCCGGAGTATTTTTCGTCTGGATGGCTTCTAGGATAGCCTTTTCGCTGGTTGAAGCCCGGTTTGCTTTCACGTAGAATATTGTAGATGCTATTCCGCATGCGATCAGGGCTAAAACAATAATTGCTCTTATCTTCATATCTATATGGATTTACTTGTTAAACAAACATCCTTTCAAGTATAGATACAAAGAAAGAGCAAAAAGTTGTAAAATTACCGTTAATTAGGAGTAATTTTATTTTTTACGAACGTAAGTCAGGAATGTGTAGGGGTACGGATTCTTCTCGTCGGCAGGAAATTCCTGACGTTCCACCTCTTCCCACAGATCCCAGTTGACAACGGGGAAAAATGCGTCTGCATCCGGGAACTCTCCGTGAATGCGGGTCAGATACATTTTGTCGGCAATCCCTAATCCTTGTCTGTAAACCAAAGAACCTCCGATGATGAAGATGTCTTTTTCTTTTTCGCAGATGTCCAGCGCGTCATGCATGGATTCGCAGGCAAAGCAGTTGATGAAGCCTGCCTCCGGCATGGTGGTCAGCACGACATTTTTACGGTTGGGCAATCCGCCTTTTGGTAAAGACTCGAAAGTTTTACGTCCCATTATTACGGCGTGACCTGTTGTCAGGTCTTTAAAACGCTTCATATCTGCCGGCATGTGCCAGAGCAGACCCAGATTCTTCCCGATCGCATTGTTGTCGGAAATCGCTGCTACAATTGAAATAGTACTCATAAACTTATCGAATTTAATAGAACTTGCTGTTTTTAATCTTTATATTCTTTATACGGCAACTTCACCCTTGATGTGAGGGTGAGGGTCGTATCCCGTCAGGTTGAAATCCTCGTACTGGAACCCGAATATGTCTTTCACATCCGGGTTGATCTCCATCCGGGGAAGTGGGCGCGGATCACGTGTCAATTGCAACTTCACTTGTTCAAGGTGGTTCGTATATATATGTGCGTCACCAAGCGTGTGGACAAAATCTCCGGCTTTCAGTCCGGTTACCTGTGCCATCATCTGCAATAACAGGGCGTACGAGGCAATGTTAAAAGGTACGCCTAAGAAAATATCGGCACTGCGCTGGTACATTTGCAGGCTCAGGCGGCCGTTTGCCACATAAAACTGAAAGAAAGCGTGGCAGGGAGGCAGATTCATATTGTCCAGGTCTCCCACATTCCAGGAACTGACGATGATACGGCGTGAATCCGGATTGTGCTTGATTGTCTCTACCGCTTCACTGATCTGATCGATACTTCCGCCTTTATAATCCGGCCATGAACGCCATTGAAAACCGTAGATATGTCCTAAATTCCCGTCCGGGTCGGCCCATTCGTTCCAGATTCTCACTCCATGTTCCTGCAGGTATTTTGCATTTGTATCGCCTTGAAGAAACCAAAGCAGTTCATATATAATGGATTTCAAATGCAGTTTCTTTGTTGTGAGCAGAGGAAAACCATCTTCAAGATTGAAGCGCATCTGATGTCCGAATACGCTGTATGTACCGGTTCCTGTCCGATCTTCTTTCTTAACTCCTTCACGGAGGACACGATCGAGTAATTCTAAATACTGTTTCATTTTTCACTATTAATGCATACAAATGTACAAAAGTGATTTGTATTAAACAACATTATCCTACAGCATCGTTTGTTTTTGACAATAATAGCGTATATTTGTTGCCTATCTAACAACATTTAATTTATTAGTATCGAAAATGAAGAGACTATGTATGGCTGTCATGGCAATGTGTGTTTTGTTGTCATGTACTGAGAAAAAAGAGGAAGCCACTCTTTCTGGACTGATGAAATCTAATTTCGTATCAGAGGTGCAAGGAAAGCCGACTGCATTATATGTGTTGAAGAACCAGAATGGTGCGGAAGCCTGTGTCACCAACTGGGGCGGACGCTTGGTGTCGGTTATGGTTCCTGACAAGGATGGCAAAATGACGGATGTCGTCCTGGGATACGATAATATCCAACAGTATGTGGACAATCCAAACAATAACTATGGCGGGTTGATCGGCCGTTACGGAAACCGTATCGCAAATGGTAAGTTCTCGTTGGACGGTGTTGAATACCAGCTTCCGCAGAATAACAACGGACACTGCCTGCATGGTGGTCCGGATGGTTACCATACGGTTGTTTGGGATGCCAAGCAGGTAAATGACCAGAGCGTGGAGCTGACCTATCTATCCAAAGACGGTGAAGCCGGTTTCCCCGGAAATCTGAACCTGAAAGTTACATATACATTGACGAACGACAATGCCGTCGATATCAAATACGAGGCTACAACAGACAAACCGACTGTCGTGAACCTGACGAACCATAGCTATTTCAACCTTTCCGGTGTTCCGGGGTCTCAGATACTGGATCATTCGATTATGATTGCTGCAGATACCTATGTTCCGGTTGATGAAACATTGATCCCGACCGGTACGCTTGATCCGGTAGAAGGAACTCCGATGGATTTGCGCACGGCTGTTGCTGTTGGCGCACATATCGATGATCCGTTCGATCAGTTGGTAAGAGGTAAAGGCTACGATCATAACTGGGTGTTGAATAATAATTGCGACATCAATGTCTTAGCTGCAAAAGCTGTTTCTGCAAAAAGCGGTATCGGGCTTGAAGTTTATACGAATGAGCCGGGTATCCAGTTCTATGCCGGAAATGCAATGACGAAGGATGGCGATAAGGGTAAATTAGGTGTGATCTATCCGCATCGCGGCGCTTTGTGTCTGGAAACACAGCATTATCCTGATACTCCTAACCAGCCGAGTTTTCCGAGCGTAGTGCTGCGTCCGGGTGAGAAATATTTCAGCGAATGTATTTATAAATTTACGGTTGAAAAATAAAAGACATTATATTTTTTGGGAAACTTTCTGGTAATCGGAATGATTAGAAAGGGGCGGCTGTAAAAGGTCGCCCTTTTTGTTGCCAAAAATCTTTGATTTGTATCTGTTAATGTTTCTTTGTAAACAATATAGTTTGCCGTTTTTATTTATCTTTGCAATTGACATAAGACTGTCGAGGCTTTGACTTTTCGGTAGTTTTATTGATGGATAACGTTAAGCGTTTAAGATATTATCTTTGGAACTGAAAATCGCCAACTTTCAAGTCGGACGAAGATAATAGACAACTGGACGCTCACGCTTGTTATATATACCCGTGTATATAGAATAGAGCGTGGGCTGTTGTTTATTATTTGTCCGATGGGTGTTTGGCGATACCTCAGTTTCAAATAATAAATTAACAGTTCCCACGCTTTTTAATTATATAGATGCCAAACATCGGGGAGCAGGGCGGCAGCATAATTTGAGTATGAACTCAGGAGAATCGGAGAAAATTGCAATCTGTTGCGTATTATTGGATATTGTGGAAGCTATGGGCACAAGTGCCGATATAAAGAGTTGCCGCCATTATCAATCGTTGAGAGATAAAACGGATATTACCGATTCTGACTTTGAACGGGCGCGTTCCGTTTCGGTATTGTCAAGTCTGGTTACTTTGAAGGGGATGCATTATAACAAAAAGATGTTGCTGGCTTTGACCGTATGTGATCTTTATTCCGGGCACACGCCTGTTTCTCTTAATTTAAGGATTGCATTCGAAACATTGATGAATGCAATCGAATGGCCGATCTCGTTTTCCGAGATATTGACGATCAGCCGGACGGAATGAACCGGGTCTTCATCTGTTATTTGCAATGCTGCCCGCAGTCAATTCTTTCTTTAAATATTCGGCTGTGACAGATTGCTTGCAGAAGAGCATTTCTTTCGGAGTTCCGGAATAAAGCAATTCGCCACCCATTTGGCCTCCGCCGGAACCTAATTCGATCACATAATCGGCTGCTTTCAGGACATCCAGGTTGTGTTCTATCAAAAAGACCGAATTGCCCAAGTCCACCATCGAATCGAAGAGCTGGATGATTTGATGTATGTCTTTGACGTGAAGCCCGTCGGTCGGTTCGTCCAAGATGAAGATTTTTCCTTTGTTATCGAGATAGGAGGCCAGTTTGACCCGTTGCAGTTCGCCGCCGGAAAGAGTGGAAAGTGCCTGGTTGAGATGCAGGTAGCCTAATCCTACTCTCATCAGGGGTAACAATTTCTTTTCGATCTCTGTCCCGGCAAAACGGAGAGAAGCCTTTCGCACGGTCAAGTCCATCACTTCTGCGATATTCAGCCCGTCGACGGTATATTGCAATGCTTCTTGTGAATAGCGTAATCCGCCACAGGCTTCACAGACGGTTTCGATCGAATCCATAAAAGCCATGTCCGACACGATAACGCCTTTTCCACCGCATACCGGGCAGCCGCCTTTTCCGTTAAAGGTGAACATGCTCAATCCGGCTTTGCTATTCCGGGCAAAGAGTTTGCGTATGTCATCCGCTACTCCGATATAGGTAGCGGGAGTAGAACGCAGGCTTATACCAATATTTTTTTGGCTGATATAAATCACGTCTTCTTCACAGGCTTGACGGAAGCATTCCATCAAGGAGCTTTTTCCCGAACCGGCAACTCCCGCGATCACCGTAAACAGGCCGAGCGGAAAGCTGACTGTCAGATCCTTTAGGTTATGTTCTCCCGCATGTTCGAGCATAAACCAGCCGGATGGAGTACGGACGTCTGTTTTCAGAGGAGATTTCTCTGCGATCATCGATCCGGTTTGCGTGCCGCTTTCCAATAAGCCCTCATAGCTGCCTTCATATAGGATGTTGCCGCCGTCCATGCCGGAACCGGGACCCATATCGACGATATGGTCTGCGATCTGAATCATTTCCTTGTGATGCTCTACTAAAAGAACCGTGTTGCCGTGGTCGCGCAACTTCCGTACGGAGGCTTTGAGCAGGCGGATGTCGTGGCTGTGCAGTCCTACACTGGGTTCGTCAAGCACATACAACATGTCGGATAGGGCGGAATTTATATATTTGGCAATTTTGCAACGTTGCGCTTCGCCTCCGGAAAGCGTTCCCATGTTGCGGTCGAGTGTCAGGTAGCCCAGTCCGATCTCTTCGAGGGCGGACAGCCGGCTTCCGATGGCCTGCTTCAGGTCGTTAGCCAAAGGATCGTCAATTTTCCATAGCCAGTCGAGGATATCGGGAATGGCGAGGCGGGTGACTTCGGCAATGTTTTTCCCTCCGATCCGGCAGGAAAGGACGGTTCGGTTCAGGCGTGAGCCTCCGCAATCCGGACATACGCCCATCGTTACCATCGGTTCCAGCAATTTCTGATGCAGCTTGCCTTCTTCCGAGTTGATGATGCTGCGGTACATACGGGTTACCAATCCTTCATACTTGGCGGTCCGGGGCCAGTCGGCCGGCGGGTTCTTGAGCCGGATCTGGGGGGAATAGAGAAATAGTTCCAATTCTTCAGGCGTATAGTCCTTGATCTTTTTGTCCAGATCGAACAGACCGCTGCAAGCATACCGGATCCATCGCCATCCGCCACGGTGGAAAGCGACGTAATGGATCGTATCTTCATCGTTTAGCGACTTGTTGAAGTCGACTAATTTGTGTACATCCAATTCGCGCACTTCTCCCAATCCGTCGCAGCGAGGACATCTCCCTTGCGGATGATTGAAAGAGAATGTGTCGGAATAGCCGACAAAGGGCTTTCCGACACGTGAAAATAACAGCCGGAGCAGGGAATAGATGTCCGTGTAAGTTCCCACGGTAGAGCGGGCGTTAGGGGCCGGCTTCTTTTGGTCTATCACGATGGCAACGGGGAGATGCTCGATCCTGTCCACATGCGGGCGTCCGTACTTCGGCAGATATTGCTGGACGAAACTGGGGAAAGTCTCGTTCAGTTCCCGCCGGGAGCTGGCAGCAATGGTGTCCAACACTAAGGATGATTTGCCGGAACCGGAAACTCCGGTGAAAATAGTGATCTGTTTCTTTGGAATTTCTAATGAGATATGTTTGAGGTTATTCTCGTAAGCACCTGTTACTTTGATATTTTCCATATTTCTAATTCTTCCTTTTGGGCGGATTCAAAAGTAATCATATAATTTGGAAGAGGAAACATCCGGATACAAAAAGGGCTGGTGAATTTGATTCATCAGCCTTTTTTGTATATCCAATATAATAGTTAAAACATCCCTTTTTCCAAATCAGCAGCTTTTACACGGAAGATGTATCCGTTGCGCGAGAAGACCAGTTCACCGTCTTCTTTCTTTTTCTGGTTTACTAATCGTTGGAAAGCGATATTGGCTCCTTTAACTATATTCTCTTCAAATTCTCTAACTTCTTGTTCACTCATGATGCTCAAGTTTTGTATAAATATCCGAATTATATATCTCTTTTTTATCACTCCTGAAACCTTTGGCGATTACTTCCATCGGCGACATAGAGTTGTCTGCAATCATCCAATAGTCACAAATGGGGATATATAGTTCAAAGAGATTATGAATACCTGCCTCGTAACGACGGCGGATAGTACTCTCCGGAATGTTATGCCCTCCGGCGGCCACTCTCATTTTAACTCGCTCCACTGCTAAGTCCGGTGTGTTTAACCAGAAATATAGCAATGTCACATAATACCCTTCCCTTTGTGCTTCCCGGATCAGGTTTGCGCCTGAACGGGTGGCAAGCGTAGTTTCCATCGCAAACGTTTCGCCCGCGGCGATCAGTTCTTTAATGCGTTTATACATAATACGACTGGCTTCAACGGCTACCGCGATACTATCAGAATTAAAAGGGGAAAGCCCCTTGGCAATCTCGTCGGAATTAACAAACTCTTTACACTTCAACATCTCTGGGAGAATTGTAAAGGAAGCTGTCGTCTTTCCTGCCCCGTTGCATCCCGATATTATGTATAGATATGGCACTACTTACTGTCTTTTGATGGGACAAATATAGATAATAGTTTTATATGTTGGTTAATTTTATTCTCAAAAATAGTAAAAATGTGCAGAAAATGTACGGATAACCCCTCGGTTCGTTGTAAAAACAGGCGGTTTGGTGTAATTTAATGGCTTTGTCAAACGCTTGCAACATACCTTTATACCCATAAAAGGTCGCTCATTATGCCGTCGGAAATGAAAATGCCTTCTTTCGAGAGTGTCAAGGTGTCGTTTTCGTGAATCAGCAATCCTTGACGCAAATAGGTAGCTGCTTGCTGTTCGAGATAGGCTTGTTTTTCTTCTCCGAAACGCTCCCGGATGTCAGTCGTCCGGATTCCCCACATTGTGCGTAGTCCGGTGATAATAAAGTCGTTGTATTTCGTATTGATATCCAATTTTTCTATTTCTATATCGGGAATGCCTGTCTTGATCCCTTGTAAGTAGCGGGGAAGGGAAGAGATGTTCCATTGCCGGCTCTCTCCGTTGTAGGAATGGGCGGAAGGTCCGATGCCCAGATATTTTTTGCCGGTCCAGTAAGAACTGTTATGTTGGGACAGGTGGCCGGGGCGGGCGAAATTGGAAATCTCGTAGTGGAGATATCCGGCTTCGGTTAGCTTATATATTAATGTAGAGAAAAGGGTGACGCTCAACTCTTCTTCTGCAGGAGTGACTTTTCCGGTTTCCATTAATTTATATAAGGCAGTACCTTCTTCATATATTAAATGGTAGGCAGAGATATGGGGAATATCCAATCCGATGGCTTCATTCAGGTTCGTTTCCCATTCAGCCAGTGTTTGTCCGGGCAGTCCGTATATCAGGTCGATACTGATATTTCGTATGCCGTTCTCTTTGCATAGGGCGACAGCACGAAATGCCTGCTCGCGGTTATGGCGGCGGTTCAGGAAGCGGAGGTCTTTTTCCTTAAAACTCTGAACTCCCATGCTGACGCGGTTGAATGGCAGCGAACGGAGGGAGGTGATATATTCCGGTGTCATATCATCCGGATTGGCTTCGAGAGTGATCTCCTTGCAGTTGCTTGTGTCGAATAAACGGTTTGCCGCCTCGAATATCCGTTCGAAGTCCCCGGCTTGTAATTGTGAAGGTGTGCCACCTCCGAAGTAGATCGTTTCGACCGGCTCCTTTCCTATATATTCCTGTCGCAATTCCATTTCCCGGATAATCGCATTGATATACGGCTCCTTGAACTTCATCTCCGTATTGGAAAAGAAGTCGCAATACAGACACCGTTTGGCGCAAAAGGGAATGTGGATGTATAAGCCTGCCATTATTCTAAATATTGAAAAAGTTTTTTAGGATCTTGCCGGGTATCCCATATTAGTGCTATATAGATGAAGTCTGCTTCTACCGTATAATATATTTTGCAGTGTTTTTCTACTAAATAACGATATGGAACTTCCCGTGCTGTCGTACATTCTTCTATTGTTCCCATTAATGGGAATTGTTTGAGTAAAGATACATGTTGATTAATAGACTGTACTATCTGGATCGCTTTTTTTGTCCCTCTCTACTTGAGCCAGTTTTTGGCCATCTAATTGCAGAAGAAGCTCCATCAGATCCATCTTTCGTGCTTTTAATTCCATAGTTGTCATAGTTGCATTCTATTTAATGTGGACTACAAATATAAGGATATTCTGGGTGATAACCAATACTAAAGTCCTGATATTGTGTTTTTAGATACTGGAATGTTAAACAACATAGTTCTCAAACACCGAGCTTTAAATTGTTTTTCTCCTTTACAATCTCTAATTTGCGGTCCCGTGAATAAAGGGTTTGCGGGGCAATCTTTATTGTTAAACACAAATTAATACCTTGATATCATGAAAGTATACCAAACAAATGAAATTAAGAACATCTCTATCTTGGGAAGTTCGGGCTCTGGGAAAACCACTCTCGCTGAAGCTATGCTTTACGAGGGTGGAGTTATAAAACGTCGCGGAAGTGTGGAATCCGGAAACACTGTGAGCGATTATTTCCCGGTTGAGAAGGAGTATGGTTACTCGGTATTCTCGACCGTTTTCAGTGTAGAATGGCAAGACAGAAAGTTGAATTTCATTGATTGTCCGGGTTCGGACGATTTTATCGGCGGTGCAGTTTCCGCTCTGAATGTGACAGACACGGCACTGATGGTACTGAATGCGCAGTATGGCGTAGAAGTCGGCACAATCAACCAGTTCCGGTATACAGAACAATTCCATAAGCCGGTTATCTTTGTCGTGAACCAACTGGATAACGATAAGGCTGATTATGATGGAACGATCTCCCAGCTCCGCGACCAGTGGGGAAGCAAGGTTGTACCCATCCAGTATCCTGTTTCTACAGGTGCATCCTTCAATGCCGTTGTCGACGTGCTGAAGATGAAAATGTATCGTTGGAAGCCTGAAGGCGGAGTTCCCGATGTACTGGAAATCCCCGCAGAAGAAATGGATAAAGCAATGGAACTCCACAAAGCATTGGTCGAGGCTGCCGCCGAAAACGACGATATGCTGATGGAAAAATTCTTTGAAGAAGGCACATTGAGTGAAGATGATATGCGTGCCGGTATCCGTGCCGGTCTGGTTATCCGCGGTATGTTCCCGGTATTCTGTGTATGCGCCGGTCGTGACATGTGCGTCCGCCGTACGCTCGAATTCTTGGGTAATGTCGTTCCTTGTACGGACAAGATGCCGCGCCCGGTTACTACCGAAGGTGTGGAAGTGACTCCCGATTCGAACGGACCGACCAGCCTGTTCTTCTTTAAGACGACTGTAGAACCGCATATCGGTCAGGTTTCTTATTTTAAAGTGATATCAGGTAAAGTAAAAGAAGGTGACGATTTGCTGAATGCCGATCGCGGTTCGAAGGAGCGTATCGCACAGTTGTTCTCTGTTGCCGGACAAACCCGTAATGCCGTGACCGAAATGGTTGCCGGGGATATCGGCGCTACCGTTAAACTGAAAGATGTTCGTCGTGGTAATACTTTGAATGGTAAGGGATGCGATTATCGTTTCGACTTTATCAAATATCCGGACCCGAAGTATCGCCGTGCCGTGAAACCGGTTAATGAAGCAGACGCCGAAAAGATGATGGAAATCTTGATGCGTATGCGCGAAGAAGACCCGACGTGGATGATCGAACAGTCCAAGGAATTGAAACAGACAATCGTTTCCGGCCAGGGAGAATTCCATCTTCGTACATTGAAATGGAGAATCGAGAACAATGACAAATTGCCGATCGAATTCTACGAACCGAAGATCCCGTATCGTGAAACCATCACGAAAGCTTCCCGTGCGGACTACCGCCATAAGAAACAGTCGGGTGGCGCAGGCCAGTTCGGTGAAGTTCATCTGATCGTCGAACCGTATTACGAAGGTATGCCGGCTCCGGATACATATCGTTTTGGCGGACAAGAATATAAAATCAGCGTACGTGATACGCAGACTATAGATTTGGACTGGGGTGGAAAGCTGGTATTTATTAACAGTATCGTTGGTGGAGCCATCGATGCCCGTTTCCTTCCGGCTATCCTGAAAGGTATTATGGCTCGTATGGAGCAAGGGCCGTTGACAGGTTCGTATGCCCGTGACGTGCGTATCATCGTCTATGACGGAAAGATGCACCCGGTGGACAGCAATGAAATTTCTTTCATGCTGGCAGGCCGTAATGCTTTCAGTACCGCCTTTAAAGAAGCCGGTCCTAAGATCCTGGAACCTGTTTATGATGTGGAAGTATCGGTTCCGGCTGATTATCTGGGCGACGTGATGAGTGACCTGCAGGGACGTCGTGCCATCATTATGGGTATGAATAGTGAAAAAGGGTACGAAAAGCTGTTGGCTAAAGTACCTTTGAAAGAGATGTCTTCGTACTCGACATCTTTGAGTTCCATCACCGGTGGACGTGCTTCATTTACGATGAAGTTCTCCAGCTACGAACTGGTTCCGTCGGATGTCCAGGATAAGCTGTTGAAAGCTTACGAGGCAACTCAGGCAGAAGATTGATTTGGATTTTCTATAAATTGGATGAAGGCTGCCCCTGTGAAGGAGTGGCCTTCATTATTTTTTCATACGGCTGTTGCAACGGCGTAATATGAAGTGCGTTTTTTTGTATCGTGTTAATAGAAACAACATGAAACTAAGAAAGTACTATCCAACCATTGTCCTGTCGGACATTCACCTGGGTTCCGAACATTCCCGGACCGAGGAAGTGACGAATTTCCTGAAACATGTTAACTGCGACCGCCTGATACTGAACGGCGATATCATCGATGGATGGCAACTTCAGAAGTCCGGTCGCCGCTGGAAGCAACAGCAGACCGACTTCTTCAAGGTCCTGATGAAGATGATGGAGAGACAGGGGACGGAGATTATCTATGTCCGTGGCAATCATGATGACTTCCTGGATAACCTCGTTCCGTTTTCTTTCTCCAACTTATCTATCGTGAAAGATTATATTTTGAATACGCACGGGAAGCGGTATCTGGTTACACATGGCGACATATTCGATACGGTTACGACGAATATGCGGTGGCTGGCGATGTTGGGAGATATCGGCTATACGTTCCTGTTGTGGCTGAACCGGATATACAACCAGCGGAGGGAAAAAAACGGAAAGCCTTATTTCTCCCTTTCCCAGCATGTCAAGCATAAAGTGAAGAGCGCTGTTTCCTACATCTCGGATTTTGAAAAAGAGCTGGTCAAACTGGCGGAAGTAAAGAAACTGGACGGTATTATTTGCGGGCATATTCATCAGGCTGCTAATGTCCGGTACGGGAATATCCATTATCTGAATTCCGGCGACTGGGTGGAAAGCCTTACAGCACTTGTCGAAAATGAACAAGGAGAGTGGAATATTGTTTCTTATAATAGGGAGGAGTATGCAGCGGAAGAAATGCAACTTTCCGTCTTACACTATGCCGAAGTGATATGAAAATACTGTTTATCATACAAGGTGAAGGCCGAGGTCATCTGACACAGGCGCTTTCTCTCCGTCAGAAACTGACGGACGAAGGGCATGATATAGTCGGTGTCCTGGTTGGCAAAAGCCCTGCCCGCCGCCTTCCCGATTTCTTTAGCGAGAAGATCGAAGTGCCTGTTTATCCGTTTGAAAGTCCTAACTTCCTGCCTTCCGCCAAGAATAAACGGGTCAATCTGGCTAAAAGCGTAGCCTATAATGTTTTCCGGTTGCACAAATATATGTCCAGTATCCGGTATATCAACCGGATGATAAAAGAGACGGGGGCAGATGTAGTCGTAAACTTTTATGAGCTTTTGACCGGGCTGACTTATCTGTTCTGCCGGCCAAAAGCTGTCATGGTTTGCATTGCGCACCAGTATTTATTCCTGCATCCGGATTTTGTTTTTCCGAAAGAGAACCGTCTGTCGCTTGCTTTCCTGAAGTTCTTTACCCGTATTACGGCTATCGGGGCCGCTAAGAAGTTGGCGTTGTCTTTCCGTAAGATGCGGGAGGTTCCGGCTGGCGGAATCGTGGTGGTTCCTCCTCTTTTGCGTAAGGAAGTTTTAGAAATGACACCGACAAAAGGGGATTACCTGCATGGCTATTTGTTGAATAGTGGATTCAGCGAAGAGATACGCTCCTGGCACAAGGCGCATCCAAGTATCGAGCTGCATATCTTTTGGGATAAAAAAGAGGCGCTCCCCGAAGTAAAAGTGGATTCCAGACTTTCTTTCCATCAATTAAATGACACGCTGTTTGTCCGTTATATGGCAGGAGCGAAAGCCTATGCCACGACTGCGGGCTTCGAGTCTGTCTGCGAGGCCATGTACCTGGGTAAACCTGTCCTGATGGTTCCGACTCATATCGAACAAGCCTGCAATGCATTCGACGCCGTTCATGCCGGGGCAGGCGTTATTGCGGATCTGTTCGATCTGAATGCTTTGTTGCAACTGTCGCAAACACATCAGCCGGATCTTGCTTTTTCTCATTGGGTGAAGCAGGCGGATTGGTTGATCCTGCGTGAGTTCCGCCCGGACTTATTGATGGAGGAAACCTATTCTTCCTTGTGGCATCGCTTATCAACCCGATGGATATGCCGGTTAGGAAAATCGTTATCGATTTGACGATTGTAAATCTCCATTCGGCTGTTTCAAACCTTCTTACAATTGTCCTATTATTCTGCAAACAAGTTATTGATTGCGAAAACGACTATCATACCTGCATGGTATGATAGTCGTTTTCTAAAATCTATTGTAGTATCGACAAATTTGAACCGTAAATGGATTGTTTATTTCAAAGCCTGCTCGATATCCGCAATAATATCGCCTGCATTTTCGATGCCGACAGACAGGCGGATCAGGTCGGGAGCGACTCCGGCTTCGATCAGCTGTTCGTCCGTCAACTGGCGGTGCGTATGGCTGGCGGGGTGGAGGACGCAGGTACGGGCGTCGGCTACGTGGGTTACGATGCAGATCATTTTCAGGTTATCCATAAAGCGGGTCGCATCTTCACGGGAGCCTTTCAGACCGAAGGCGATTACGCCACAAGTCCCGTTCGGCATGTATTTTTGTGCCAGTTCGTAATACTTATTGCTCTTTAATCCGGGGAAGTTCACCCAGGCAACCTGCTCGTTTGCTTCGAGCCATTCGGCAACCTGCTGGGCGTTCTTGCAATGTTGCGGCATACGCAGATGTAATGTTTCCAATCCTAAGTTCAACAGGAAGGCATTCATCGGAGCCTGGATAGAACCCAGGTCACGCATCAACTGTGCCGTAGCCTTTGTCATGTAGGCCATCTTGCCGAAAGCCTTTGTATAGGTCAGGCCATGATAGGATTCGTCCGGAGTGGTCAGGCCGGGGAATTTGTCGGCATGCGCATCCCAGTCGAAATTGCCGCTGTCCACGACAGCACCGCCTACGCTTGTCGCATGGCCGTCCATATATTTGGTTGTAGAATGCGTCACGATATCGGCTCCCCATTCGAACGGGCGGCAGTTGATCGGCGTCGCGAATGTATTGTCGACGATCAAAGGAACACCGTGGCTGTGGGCGATACGGGCAAACTTCTCGATGTCCAGCACGCTCATGCCCGGATTAGACAAGGTTTCGCCGAACAATGCTTTTGTGTTTGGACGGAAAGCGGCCGAGATTTCTTCTTCCGCAGCATCCGGGTCGACGAATGTCACCTCGATACCTAATTTTTTGGCCGTCACGCCGAAGAGGTTGAACGTCCCGCCATAGATCGTGGAAGAGCAAACCAAGTGGTCGCCTGCCTCGCAAATGTTGAACAGGGCATAGAAGTTGGCTGCCTGTCCGGAAGCCGTCAGCATCGCGCCTACGCCCCCTTCCAGAGCGGCGATCTTGGCTGCGACAGCATCGTTTGTCGGGTTTTGCAGGCGGGTGTAGAAATATCCGCTTTCTTCGAGGTCGAAGAGTTTGGCCATCTGTTCGCTGGTGTCATACTTGAATGTCGTACTCTGATAGATGGGCAGGACGCGCGGTTCTCCCTTTTTCGGTTGCCAGCCTCCCTGCACGCAGAGGGTTTCCGGCTTTAATGAATTGTTCATTATGATAATGTTTTACTATGTATTTGTTATTATCCGGCAAAAATAAGGAATAGTTTGTTTGTATCACAATATCTTCTTCTGTAAAATACGGAACCAGACGAATGCGACGACTCCTTTCAGCATGCTGGAGATGCTGATTGCCCACCAGACACCCGCCACACCCAGTCCCAGGGCTGTCAGCCCGATCGCCATCGGAATGCGCAGGCTGTTGAACGTGATACTGATGATGGCTGGCGGAATCGTACGGCCTGTTCCGTAGAACAATCCCTGCATCGTTATTTCCAACATCATGAACAACATGGAATAGCCGTCGATGCGAAGGAAAACGCCTCCTGCCTCATAAGCGGCCTTTTCGGGTATGATCAGAGAGAACACTTCGCTGCCGAAGAACACGAAAAGCAGCGTGCAGAAGATTCCGAACAGAGCCGTCATCCGGAGTGTCGTGTGGTAAGCGCCTAAGACACGTTCTTTTTTCCGGGCGGCATAGTTCTGCGCCACGAACGTACTCAAAGCCGTGCTGAATCCTTGTGAGGTGTTCCAGGCGATCGCTTCGATCTGTCCGCCGGCCGTCATCGTCATCAGCCCGATATGCCCGCCATAGGTGGATGCCGTGCGCGCCATCATCAGGTTGATAACGGCAAACAAGCTGTTCAGCAACGCTACGGGAAGTCCCAACTGGAAGATTCGTTTGCTATAGCGACTTTTCAACCGGATGAGGAATGGAAATCCTCCGAACAGCCGGTTTCTCTTTTTCAGATAGTAGATAAAAATGGCCAGCACGGTCGCCTCCGACAGCCAGGTCGCACAGGCTGCTCCATCCGTCCCCATCCCGAATCCGAATATAAATAGCGGATCGAGCACCATATTCATAATCAATCCGCTGCCGCTGACATAGAACGGGATTTTGCTCAGTCCTGCCGCGTTATAAATTCCTGTGCAGGCTGCCGACAGGAAAATGAGCGGAAACCCTGTCGCCACAATCCTGAGATAGGACACTGCATGGGCGGAAATATCCGTGTCGAGCTTGAAGAAACCGATGACAGGATTTGCCAGTACGAACAGCAACAGGCCCCAGCAGATCGAGATAATCAAGGCAATCGTAAGGTTGTGGGAAGCAAAAGCGCGGGCGCCTTCTTCTTCACGTGCCCCGATACTTTGTGCCACGCTGACTTCCGCCCCTACCTTATTGAGGTAGGAGATCGAAGTCGTCATCCAGGTCAGGATCCCGACTGCCCCGATAGCGGCTACTGCTTCGCTACCTAAGCGTCCCACCCAAGCCATGTCGGTGATGCTGTAGGCCATTTGAATAAAAGAGGTCCCCATGATGGGAAGCGCCAGGTTGAATAGTTGTTTTTTAATAGGCCCTTCCGTCAGATTTTTTGTCCCTTGCATGTTCGTTTCGTATTTGGCTGCAAAGATACCATTGTTTATGGAAAAAATAATTATACTCCCCTCAATCTGGTTATGACGAATGGGGTAATAGTTTACCATCAGTCGCTCCTAAAAAATAGCCTGATTTACCCCAAAATTACCCCTGTTTTTGCAAAATGCCCAAAATACGCCAAAACGCTATGCTCATTATCAGTATGTTAGCTTTTCAAAAAGTGGGTATAAAATAAGTCGTTTTAAGATGGTAAAACCCTGTATTGATGCGGGTTGTAGAGCTGTTTTGAAATGACTAATGAAAACGTACGTTTTTTTTAGTCATTTGCAAAGTTATGATTTTGTCTATGATAATCAAAAAATATTGAAGATAATATTTGATATAAACCATTTATTTACAATGCTTACATGAAATTATCCAATTAAAGGTGTAAACCTTATAAAACCTCCCGAAAAATGACTAAAAAAAACGTACGTTTTCATTAGTCATTTTATCAGAGGAAATTATTTCTAATATAAATTTCAAACATCAGGATCATGGCAAAAAAAGTCAAACCAGGCAAACTCCGGGGCAACACGAACCCGAACAACCTAACAGCCGATGAAAACGATTATACGCTCAGTATAATCGGCGGCATGAGCTACGATTTGGATCAGTTGGGGCAACTGGTCGTTCAGGACGGGACGACAACCGACTCCAAAGAACAAATCATCCGAAATTTCCGCCTTATTGCAGAAAAGGGTATCGAAATGGGATTGATGGGCAACAACATCAACTACGAGTACTTCCGCCTCGCGTTCGGCGTAAAAGGCGTCTTCAACTCTGCCAACGAAGCCTTTATGCGGCCTAAGCACGAGGTCACCGCCTCGATGTCCGTAGGACCGGACGTAAGGAAGGCGATGGAAGAGACAATGGTGGAAAACATGGGGCCCGCCCAGCATTACGCCCAGATGGACACTATCATCAACACCGTGAACGGCGAAGTAAACAAGAGTGTCACTTCCGCACAGGTGCTCGAAGTGAAAGGCGTTAACCTCCCGATCAAAGGCGACGACCCCTCGGTCGGCATCTACCTTCAGCAGGTGGGCGAACCGGACAACACCCGCATCAAGGCTACCGTTATCCTGAACAATGAGCCGAAACGCCTGATGTTCATGGTTCCCGGAGGGTTGGTGATAAATGAGATGTACCAGTTGGTGCATATCACGCAGGCAAGCGCAAGCGGTAACACGACACAGTTGTTGAAATCGCCTCGCACAGCCTTTAGCAACACGCAGTTGAAATGCACCGACGGTACACTAATTCCCAATGGGGGAGAAGAGGAACGCCCAGGCGAATTATAACTGCCTGTAGAGGTATCTTTTTAATGGGTATATCCATCTGCCTAAGCATGGATATACCTATTAAGCTAAGCATGGATACCCCAATTCACCTAAGCATTGGTATACCTATTCAAGTAAGGATTGATATACCTATTATTAAAAAACAAATTTATATCATACAAGAATAATGAAAACAAACAACATCCAAACAATCCGTAAGGCAATGGCACTTCTTTTCGCCATCGCTTTTTTTCATGCCAGCGCGGGGGCGCAAGGTACAAATAAACAACTTGACATTAATGATGGCTGTATTACGATTACCGATCAAGGGTATAAACAAGGTGACGATATTGATATAACCCCGTATACCGGTGCTTATACCATAATTCAAACGGATGCTGATAACAGTACCAGTGATTCGATCCAAATACTGAGTAGCCCTGCAGGTGGTACTGATATCACATTGGAAGGGGTGAATATTAAGATTGAGGAAGAAAGATTATCCCCTATTTCTTTATCTGCTGGTACAACAGTGAATTTGACGTTGGGAAACAAGGAGAATAAACTGATTTCTGATGCTCCTGGAGTGCGTGTCCGGCCGGGTGCGACTCTGACGGTCAAAGGAAATGGAAAATTGAATATTAAAGGTCTAAGTAATGGTGGAGCTTGTATTGGTGGAGATAGGGATGAGACCTGTGGCAAAGTAACGGTTGAGAGCGGGACTTTATTGCTTCAGTCTAATGGATATGGAGCTGGTATCGGAGTCGGCAATGGAGCAAATGCAAAAAATGCAGGTGAAATAACCATCAACGGCGGTTACGTTGAAGTGAAAGGATATGATATAGGGGGAGCTGCCGGTATCGGTGGCGGCGGTAACGGTTCTAATAACGGAGGCTATGGTGGTACGATCACGATCAACGGAGGGACCGTGATTGCTGAAGGTTCAGGCGAGGGTGCCGGTATTGGTGGCGGAAACGCTGGTGATGGCGGAATAATAACCATTACCGGAGGTAAAGTGGTGGCTACCGGAGGTGAGTTTTATAGTTCAGCCGGTTCCGGCATTGGCTTTGGTGGTAGGGGCGGCAGCACTGCAACGATAACTATAACCGGAGGAGTGGTGACGGCCACAGGGAAAGGAAGTATGAAGGGCATAAACGGAACGGCTACGATAACCGGCGATCCTGTTATTTTTGCAAACAGTATAGATCAAACCAATAAAAATGCTTGGGAGGGTATTATTGTAGAGGGTAATACTGGACAGGTCTATGGAGACCAGACTCTCACGTCTAACTTCAAGATCGGTAAAGATACGACACTGACAATTCCTGCGGGAACGACTTTAACGCTGAATACGGGGGTCTACCTGACTAATATCGGTACGCTTAAGAATGACGGGACATTGACTAATGCTGGGACGATCCGGACTGCTGGGACGATAAGCGAGAGAGATAAGCTGACAGGTACGATAATAGATCTGGTGCTTTTAGAGAACAATATGGTAGAGGCAATAGATGATCAGACCTATACCGGCTCAGTGATCGAACCGGCGATTACTCTTAATTCGTATACGGAAATTACGGATTATACCTTTGCGTACAGTGACAACACCAATGCGGGAACAGGGAAGGTTACAGTTACTCCGTCCGAATTGGGTGCATTGTATGGGGATCCGGTAGAGGTAACCTTCAACATCAACCCGGCAGGACTGACTGTTACTCCGAAGTCCGGTCAAGTCCTTTATAGAGGAGAGCCGGTACTTTACGATTATACGGGAGCAATAGGAGGGGATACTCCTTCGTTGACGGGTGCACTGGCTTTGACGGATGGCGGTAGCGGCACTTGGACAATAGAGATGGGAACGCTTGCTTCGGATGACAATAACTATACGCCAGTGTTGAATCTTGCGGGTGTTACTTTCACCTATATCGATCAAGATCCCGCATCGGTGGATGTTACTTTGACTCCGGACGGTAATGACGGTTGGCATAAGAGCGAGATTACCTTTAAGGCTGATAATTTCGAAGCAGCTCTGACCGGAAGCTCCGACTTGAAGTCTACGCCTGCCTATGGTGAAAGTTTTGTTTGGGACACCGATGGCAGCTACACCCTCACCTATAACTTGCGTCGCACGACGACACAGGTCGTGTATGGAAAGACGGCAAACGTGAAGCTCGACAAGACAGCCCCGATACTTACCGCCCAGGTCAACAATCTGGCGTACACTCTCACTTTCAGTGATGCAACCAGCGGTGTCAAGACATTGAAAGTCGATGGAGATGTTATTCCTCTTGTACCCGGCGCAACTACCTATAGCAGTACTGGTTCCTCTGGCACGCATACCGCTGTCGTCACCGACGTGGCTGGTAACCAGACGAGCATCCCGCTGGTGTTGAGGGCTTACGTCCCGCCGGTTACCACTTACTACACCGTCACTCTACCTTCAGTGAAAGGCGTGACGCTTAGTAAACGTCCCGGTGACTACACGGTCGAAGAGGGCTACAACTTCACTTTCACTCTGACGCTCGATGCTGGGTATGACCTTTCCGTCCCGAAAGTCACGACCAGCCGTGGCGAGACGCTTGAAGCGGATGCCAACGGTCGCTATCGCATCAGCAACGTAGAGGAAGACATTACCGTCTCTATCACCGGTATTGTCCTGAACGAGGACCCGACAGCAAATGCGGAGATCGAAGGAGATATATGGGTGAGAGCAGCCGGTTCTACCTTATATATATACACTCCGAAAGAAGAAAGGGTTTCTGTTTATACTCTCACCGGATATCTGCTGAAGCAACAACGGGTGACGGGAAGTGCGGAGATCGGAATGCCGGCTGGGTTGTATATGGTCCGAGTGGCGGACAAGGTGTATAAAGTGGTGATACGGTAATTGTCTTGTTTCCGCATCAGGTGCGGGAACAGGGATTATTATTAAGACGCATAAAACAAAGCCGGATTCCTGAATGGGATTAAAACCCACGAAGGAATCCGGCTTTGCTATTTTATTAATCCGGCTGTTTCAGCAGGCGGCAAAAGAGAGCCAATGGCTTTATCAGAAATTGATGTTTACCCCGATCATCGCGCTGAAACTCTGCATCGGATAGCCGTAATAGAGTTCGTATTTCTGGAACAGGACATTGTTCAGTTTCAGATACAGTCCGAAGGTGTCGTTCAGGGTGTAGGAACCGGTCAGGTTGAGTTCGTTGATGTTTTTCATCTTTTCTCCTTCCGGTATTCCTAAGAAAGCCTTACGTCCGGTTGCTAAATAATAATCCAAAGAAGCAGTTACCTGGCTGATCGGGCGGACGGTGATGCCGGCTGTCAATTCCATTTCGGGTTTGCCGTAAGCAGCTCCGATATCATCGACGTTCCAATTATTGTAAACACCTTTCAGGTTGATGTCGAATAATTGCTGATAGCTATATTTCAGATTGACACCGCCGAACGCATGTTTTGCATTTGCTTGCAAAGCTCTGCTGGTATTGGCAAAAATATCGCCTTGCGCACTTGGAGCAAGGAGTGTCGGAGCAAAGAAAACTTCATCACTCGTGATCTTATATCCTCCGAATACATCAAACCAGAAGCCGGGAGCGATACCGCTTCTGATACCGACCGTTCCATCCAGATAGTTGCGGGAGGGAAGCAGTTCCATCGCCGGGTTGATATAGCGGTTGACCTGGGAAATATCGTACATACTGTTGGAGTACAGCTTGCCGCCGGCAACGAGGTAGAGCTGTGTTTTATCGGCAACTTCCACATCGGCCGTGATATTCGGTGAAGCCATAAACTTGCTGTTGTCACCGGTCACGAACATGATGTTCGCACCTAACTTTAGATTCCAGTTGTCTCCCGACACCTTATAATAAGGTGAAAGGGTTGCTTCGGCATGGTTCTCAAATTCCAGATATTCCTGTCCGCCCATTGTCGGCAGGCTGTAATTGAAGTATTCTACGTTACCCCCTAATCCGATGCGCTGCTCACCGCCGAAACGGGCGTTCAGGTCGAACTTGACGTCGAAGGTATGTTCCGTGGGTCCGTCCTGTTCCTTGCTTAACGCATATTTATGGGAGAAGTTGGTATATCCGAGATCCAGAAGGTAGCCGACAGGAGCGTCTTCTTTCGATTCGACTCCGATCTTTGCCTGGATAGCCTGGTTTACCTGATTGGTTTCACGGTCGAAAGCGGCTGGGTCCAGCGTGACTGACGATTCGGGACTGGGAACAGGTGCTCCGTAGTAGTTGAATGCGGAGTATCCGTATTTAAGCCCCATGTCCAGCGACATTTTGTCAAACACATGTTTGAAGTTGAGGCCGCCTAAGTTGTCGTTCAACTTAGCTTTTACTTTATCATCATATATCTCGATATATTTCACCTTCCCGTTCGTCGAGCGATGGGAGAACCAGATATTCAGCTTGTCCTTGTCCGTGCTCAGGATATGATAGCCGAGGTCGCCGTTCAGGTTCAGATACGTGCCGCCGCCGAAGTTGAAATAACCGCGGCGTTTGTTGTACTGGATATCCGTCATGATATTGCCTGAGGGCAGGAGGCTGATTTCCTTCTCCGGATCGGTCGGGACGGTGAAAGTCGCGTAGTCGATCGGCATCTTCTTGACAACCGGTTCTTTGATGACTGGCAATGTGTTCACTTTGCTGGCATCCTGTACGGTCGGGTCATATTCGCGTTCGAGCGTCATTTCCCGGTTCAGGTCTTTTTCCTTCGTCTTGTCTTCCTGTGCGCTGACGGTTGCGACGCTTCCCAAGAGGGCCATCACGCACAATGCTTTGATGTTATATATTGTCTTCATCACTTCTTCTTAGTTCTTAAGTTTACCCAATCTATTTTCTATCATACCGGCGATATCGTCATCCCCTTTATAATTGTTCTGCAGGCTGGTGAGGTACTGGCGAGCCTGGAAGTCGTCACCCTGGCGGATATAAACGTCGGCCAGCAGGATAAATCCGCGAGCCAGCCAGTATTGGTGAGGCGTACCGTTCTCGATGAAGTTCATCAGCACTTTTTCGGCATTCTTGTCATCGTTGGTGTCATAATACAATTGGGCCAACAGATATTTGGCCTCAGCACCGTGTACCGTGCGCGTGTCTTTGCTCAACTCTTTCAGGTCGGCAAGCGCCTTGTTCGCCTGTTTCTGGTCGATATAGGCTTTCGCGCGTACATAACGGGCTTCTGCTTCAAGTTCGGGAGAGAGCTTCGGTTCTTTCAGCAACTCGTCTGCCGCCAGAAGGGCATCCTTCTGCTGGCCGGTCTGCAAAGCGCAGCGCATGATACCTAAGCGGGCAGCCTGTTTGTTCTCAGGACTTTCGGCTACGATCTGCAAGCGTTTGAAGCTTTCCAATGCAGCCGGATAATCTTTGCCCAGGTATTCGATTTCTGCCGTGCGGGCAACCGATTCTTCGAGGAACTTGGTGTCATTGCTTGCAATCACCGATTTGAAGCGCTGGATCGCCTCGTCGAACTCTTTCTTGGCGAAAGCGATGCTTCCTAAATAGAAGTTCGCATTCGAACTGAACGCTCCTTCGGGGAATGTTTGCAGGTAACCCGCCAGGCTACGGCGTGCTCCTTCATTGTCGCCACGCATAAAGAGTTTTTCGGCGGCGATATAGGTCAATGAATCCTGTTCGCCTACTTCCAAGCGGATATTGCCGCCTATCGAGTTGACATAGTTGGCATAAGCATTGATATCGTTGAGGTCGATATAGACGGATTTCAAATCCTGCAAAGCGACTTTAGCCTCTTCGCTACCCGGATAGTTACTGATCACCTGCTTGTAGGCGGCGAGCGCCTTTTCCGGCTGGTTGTCATTATAGTAAAGCAGACCGAGCTGGATGCCACCCTTACGGGCCAGGCTGCTCTGCGGGAATTCGCGGATCAGCTTTTCAAATGCCTGTGCGGCGGAAGAGCTGTTTTCGAGCAAGACATAGGAGCGTCCTTTCTCGAACAACGCATCGTCTACATATTGTGATTCCGGATATTCGCTGATCAGGCGGTCCATTGCGCTGATCTTGCCTCTATAGTCTTTCTGCAAACCAAGCAAAAATCCTTTCTGGTAGATCGAGTAATCACCCGCGGAAGGAGACAATTGGGCTGCACGTGAATAGTTTTCTTCTGCCAGGCTGAACTGGCGGTTCTGATACAGGCAGTCGCCGATACGGTTGTAAGCGTCTGCCAGGGATGCCGCCTGCTGGTTGCTCTCCAGGTCGACATACTGGCGGAAGCGGTTCAGGGCGGCACTGTAATCCCGCAGCTTGAAATAGCTGTAACCTAAGTTATAATAAGCCAGAGCATACATGTCCGTATTGCGCTGGCGCGTATTGTTCAGGTATGTGCGGTAGTCGGAGATCGCATTCTCGTATTCGCCCATGCGGTAATAAGATTCGCCGCGCCAGAAATAGGCGTCGTTGCGGGCTTCCATATTATAAGAACCGAGCGTGATTGCCTGGCTGAACAGGCTGACGGCTTCGTCGAGCTTGACATTGGCAAAAGCCTGTGTCCCGAGTTGGAAAAGGATGTCCTGTTTGGCTTCCAGGATCTTGGTGCTCGGATGTTTGATCTTGTTGATCGATTTCAGGGCGGCTTCGTAGTTCTTGGTGGTCAGGTAGACTTCTACCAGATAGTCGTTCACCTTGTCCGCATATTGCGAGTTCGGGAAATCGTTCAGGAAGTCTTCGAAGATCGTCACCGACTCGCCGAATCCGGTAAAGGCCGTTTCGTGGATCAGCAGTGCGTAGTTGTACATGGCGACTTCTTTTATCTGCTTGTCGAAAGAAGAGGTGGCGGCAGCCTCGAAGGCCATGCGGGCATTGTTTTTGTCGCCCAACTTCAGGTAAGACTGTCCGAGATAGAGGTAAGCGTTCTGTGTCAGCTCGTCGTTCTGGCGTACGGTCCGGCTCAGGGCGTTGACCGCGCTACTGTAGTTCCCTTTGTTGAAGTAGCATACACCTAAGATGTACAAATCGCTGCGGAGCGGATTTTCCGTAGATGAAACATACTTGCTCAACATCTGGATCGCTTTTCCCTGGTCGCCCAAGTGGTAATATGAATCACCAACGATGCGATACATCTCGCTGTTGTTCTTGCTATCGGGATAGAGGGAGAGCAGTTCTTCACCTTCTTTCACCACCTTTTCGTATTTGCTCTGGATAAAATAAATCTGTGCGATGTAGTATTGCGACTGTTCGCGGTATTTCGGGTTCTCTTTCAGGCGGGAGAACTCGATCAGGGCATTGTTGTAATTCCCCATCGCGTAGTCGATGTAGGCGACATAATAGGTCGAAGCCTCCTTGTATTTGTCTCCGATCTGTCCGATCCGGGCGAAGTAGCCGCGGGCCTTTTCCATCTCGCCGGTCTGCAACAGCGAATAAGCCAGGCGGAAAGAATAGGCCTCCTGCTGTTCGGGACTCAACACGTCGATATCGGCCTCGTTGAACCAGAAGATCGCTTTTTCATATTCTCCGCGTTCGAAATGGACGGAACCGATCATATAATCGATCTCGTTGCTATGGCGGGAAGCCGGGTATTCTTCCAAGTAGTCCTTTAGCAACTCGTCTGCATTGGGGCGCCCCTGTTCATAAGCGGCATAGACCAGCATGTAGTCTGCCTCCTGGATCAGGTCGGCATCGGTGGAATGCTGCTTGTAGGCTTCCAGCTTGTCAATGCAACCGGCATAATTTTTTAAACTAAACAACTCTTTTCCTTCTACAAATAGGCGATCAGGTGCATCAAACTGGTACGACCGCTGCCCGTATGCGACATGACTCCCCACCACTATGCACAGTGGAATAAGTATTCTTTTCATCACTCCTTAGCTTTTATAATACAGATATATATAAATATAACGGTATATGTTGGTTCTAAGTTGCAAATATAAGAAATATATTACTTTATATAGCGGTCTACTGCTTTTTTGATAGATTGCAATCCGAAATCGTCCGGATTCAACCGGTTGGCGGGCAGGATAATGATCTCGGCAGCATCGTCTTCTGCTTTTGCTCCGTTGAAGGATTCGGTGAGGCATTCGAAAAACATATCGACGGTGTGGACATCGAAACCACAATAAGGATAAATGTTGGGAATGGAGAAAAGGTAGCGGCAATCTGTCAATTCCAGTCCGGTTTCTTCCTTCACTTCCCTGTGGGCGGCTTCTTCGGCTGATTCGTCCATGTCGACAAAACCGCCGGGCAGGTCGAGCGTCCCTTTGGCCGGTTCTTTGGCACGGCGTACCAGCAACAGTTCTCCTTGGGGGTTACGGATAAAGCAGGCGACAGCCGAGGAAGGATTGAAATAATAGACGAACCCGCAGGCCGTGCATTGTTTAGCTTTCTCGTTGCGTTCCACAAATGTCCTGGCTCCGCATTTCGGACAATACGTAAATTGATGTAAAGGATGGGACATGATATTTTATATTTAATAGTCAGGCACGGATTACACGGATTTCACTGTTCTGACAAACCGTGTAATCCGCGAAATCCGTGCCTGAAATAGCTTTGTGTCTTTATTATTTCACTTCCCAGCCCAGTGCGCTTGCGCCTAATACGGCAGCATCGCTTTCTTTCAATTGGGAGAATAATAGTTTTGTCTTGCCTTCGAACACTTTCAGCATGTTCTTTTCCATTGAACGTTTGATCGGGTTCATGATCAGATCGCCGGATTTGGTCAGGCCACCGAACAGGATGATCGCTTCAGGACTTGAGAAAGCTACGAAATCAGCGAATGCTTCACCTAAGATGTTACCAGTGAATTCGAAGATTTCCAAAGCCAACTTATCGTTCTTCATTGCTGCGTCATACACATCTTTTGAAGTGATTTCGTCCGGGTCCAATTCGCGAAGCAAGCTGTCATCCTTACGGATTTCCAGAAATTCGCGTGCCGTACGGGCAACACCTGTAGCAGAAGCATACGCTTCGAGGCAACCTTGACGACCGCAACCGCAAGGACGTCCGTTGTTACGACGCATGATCACGTGACCTAATTCGCCTGCAAATCCGTCATGTCCGTAAACCAGGTTACCGCCGATCACGATACCGCTACCGACACCGGTTCCCAGTGTGATCACGATAAAGTCTTTCATACCGCGGGCTGCGCCATACGTCATTTCACCGATAGCAGCCGCATTCGCATCGTTTGTCAATGCAACGGGTATTCCGTCCAGCTTTTCGCTGATCAGTTGTGCCAAAGGAATTTTACCTTTCCAGGGAAGGTTCGGAGCAAATTCGATACAACCGTTAAAAAAGTTGCCGTTAGGAGCTCCAACGCCTATACCTTTTATCTTTTCCGGGCCGCCAGCCTGGTCGATCACCAATGCCAGACCTTTGGCAAGTTCGTCGACATACTCGTCAATATCGGTATATTTACCGGTTTTAATTGATCCACTGTACAAGATTGTTCCTCTTGCATCTACTACGCCAAAAACAGTATTGGTACCACCTATATCGATACCTACTACATAAGGCTTCTCCATGATTTTATATTTTAGATTAATAATGCTTTTTCTGGAAAGCAAATATAAGAGGAATCTGGTAAGGCGCAATGATTTTATTCAAAAAAAACCGAAATAGGCGTGAATATGTTACCTTATATGTTCTTTAACAGGTAAAATCTCAATCCAGTAATCATCCGGGTCATTGATGAAGTACAAGCCCATCTCTGTGTTCTCGAAACAAATATATCCGAGTTCGCGGTGGTATTCGCGTACCTCGTCATAATTGCCGGCTACACGGAAACAGAGATGGCTTTCATTGTCTCCCAATTCGTATGCTTCTTTCCGGTCGCGAAGCCAGGTCAGTTCCAACAGGAATCCTGTCTCGTTGTCTGTCAGGTAAACCAGGATAAACGAACCGTCTGCCGCTTCCTTGCGGTGATGTTCTTTCAAACCAAGCGCTTTTCCATAAAACGCAATACTTCTGTCCAGATCCAGGACATTAATATTAAAATGATCGAATCTGCTCTTTATCTCCATCCTCTCTTTATTTTTTATTTTTTAATTCTTAATTTTTAATTCTTAATTCTCAAATGTCTGTCCCCTCTCCCGGAACGGATATCAGCACGTACCGGCAACCGCGCGACTCCGCGTAAGGCCCGAAAGCGGCCACCTCTGCCGGGCGATCCCAGAAATGCATCGGGACAAAGATGTTGGTTTTGATGCGGTCTACAAACTGTTGCGCGCCGCGCATGAAATCGGTCCCGATACGCGGATCGACCGGAAACATGGCGACATCCAGCTTGTCGGTCACCTTTACCAGGTCGTCTAATTCTTTCAGATAGTCCTTTTCTGCTTCTGCGGCTTCTTCGGGTGTCGATTCGTCTTTCCAGTGCCAGTTATTCAGGTCGCCGGCATGGAAAAGCCGTTTCCCTTCGGTATCGATCAGGAAGGATATGCCGGAGTCCGTCGATCCGAATGCCTCGATCCGCAGGTTATGATCCTCGTAGGTATCTCCTTTTTTGAGATAGATCGCGTCTTCTTTCTTTGCCCGGTTCCTTTTCAAAATATCTTTGCCGAAAAGATAGACGATATCTTTTTTGTATGCTTTCCACTTCAAAACCTCCGGATTGAAATGATCCGGATGGAAATGGGATGCCAATACATATAATGTACCCGCGCGATTCAACAGTTCCTCATGCACGAATCCTTTCTCCGGCGACTTCCCTGTGTCTTTGTAATAATCGATCAAAATGGCAAATCCGTCTGCCTCGATCGCAAAACCGCTATGATAGATATAAGTCAGTCTCATTTCTATTTTCCTTTCTTTTTATATACAAAACACGGAAGGCAGCATTCTTGTTGTGCAAAAGTTTTATCTATAGCCAATGCTATTTCTGATCCTGTATTACTTCCTGTAAGATGGCGAGTTTCTCTTGTTCCGATTTTAACAGGCGCTCGTAAAGCTCGATAACTTTTTCTAAAGGATTGATATTGGCAATATAGGTTATATAGCCAGAAGCATAAGCATTATCTTTCCACGTGCCGGAAAAAATATTAATGGAAGTTCCATCATTCATTTCTGTAATAGCTTCTATTGGAATATCTAATGCTTTAGCAACTTTCTCTAATATTTCAGGTTCCAGTTTGTCTCTTTTCTCGTATCCGGAAAGGGTTGCTTGTGACACGCCGATCTTTTCAGCCAATACATCCTGATTGATGTTTCGCCATTCCCGCCAACGTTTTACGTTTGCACCATGATTGCTCCTTCTTGCTGCTGTTGTTTCCATAAGACTTTATTATTTAAATTTCTTTGGAACAAAAATAAGCAATAATATCCGATTACTAATTATTCTGTAGACAAATATCAAGATATAACATTTGCTGATATTATTATGGCTCATTCTGATATTTTATTAATCGAACTGATAGGTGGCATTGCTTTTATTTCAATTCTTTGCATATGAAACTCAAATTAAATATATATTATGGCTCATACATCATTATTATTTGTTTCGGAAGGTGAATGTGCAGAACAACTTTGTTCCGCCTTCAAAGTAATCGGTCTTTCTTTGGATAAGACTCCTTCGTTATTCGAAAATAAAGAAGTTTGTATTTTGGAATATCTCTGTAAGGGGGAGAAGAACTGTGCTGTTGAAATTCGTTTTAGGAATGCTACGCTCAGTTGTTTGTTTGATGGAAACACTTTGTGTGATAGTTCGTATTTGTTTTTAGACGATCAGAAGGACTTGAAGGATTATATCGAATATTGTAACCGGACGTATGATTATAATTATATAATGAGTGCCTGGGTCACGGAGAAACTTTGTCTGCAAGTCAAATATAACGATGGCGATTATTTTTTTATCGCTTCACCAGCATCAGCGTTGTGCCAAAGCTAAAAATCTTACACAAAGAACCAGTCAGTAAAAGTATGTACAAAACTACGGCACTTAGAAATAAATGCCGTAGTTTTATAAGCATGAGACAAAAATAATATGGATGATAAATTGAGACATCTGATAGAGCAACATGGAGGATATATCACCCGTAAGGAGATTATCAGCAACCGTTACCTGTATTACCGGCTACTGGAAACAGTGAAATCGGGTGAGATAATCCGTTGCTATTTCTGATCCTGTATTACTTCCTGTAGAATGGCGACTTTCTCTTGTTCTGATTTTAATAGGCGCTCGTAAAGCTCAGCTATTTTGTCTATTGGATTAAAAGTCGGATAGTAGTTTACTCCAGATGCGTGATCGTTGAAAGTACTTGAAATAATATTAATGGCTGTATCGGAGTCCATTTCTGTAATTGCTTCTTCCGGAATATTTAATGCATCACAAATCTTCTTTAATATTTCAGGTTCCAATTTGTCTCTTTTTTCATATCCAGAAAGAGCCGCTTGTGACACGCCGATCTTTTCAGCCAATACATCCTGATTGATGTTTCGCCATTCCCGCCAACGTTTTACGTTTGCACCATGATTACTCCTTCTTACTGCTGTTGTTTCCATAAGACTTTATTATTTTAGTTTCTTTGAAGCAAAAATAAGCAATAATATCCGATTACTAATTATTCCACAGACAAATATCAAGATATAACATTTGCTGATATTATCAAAGCCCATTATAACGATGGCGATTATTTTTTTATCGCTTCACCTGCATCAGTGTTGGGTTGAAACCGCCTTGAATATTATAACTTTATCTCCAACCGCTCCATCATCACCCCGGTCTTCCGGCGTGCATCGGCCACATCCAGGCCGCGTGCCAGCAGCACAGCCATACGGCGATGTCCGTGAACTTCCGGTTTGCCGAAGAAGCGCATTTGGGTGTCCGGCTGTTCCAGTACCTTATCCAGGTTGCCTAACGAAAGCTGGGTGCTGTCCCCTTCGACCACGACGGCACGCGAAGCGCCTGCACCGTGGAAAGCGATATTCGGGATCGGCAAGCCCAATACGGCACGGGCATGCAAGGCGAACTGCGAAAGATCTTGCGTGATCATCGTGACCATTCCCGTGTCGTGCGGACGGGGAGAGACTTCGCTGAAGATGACATCTTCGCCCTTTACAAACAATTCGACCCCGAAAATACCGCGGCCGCCGAGTGCCTCCGTGATCTTGCCTGCGATCTCGCGTGCCTTTTCCTTGGCAACCGGGCTCATCGCCTGTGGCTGCCAGGACTCGCGATAGTCGCCGTCGACCTGTACGTGTCCGACCGGTTCCAGGAATGAAGTGCCTCCGATATGGCGAACGGTCAGTTGGGTGATTTCGTAATCGAAATCGACAAACCCCTCGACGATCACCTTTCCGGCGCCGGCACGTCCGCCTTCCTGCGCGTAATGCCAAGAGCGGTCGATGTCTTCCTCTTTGCGGATCACGCTCTGCCCGTGTCCGCTCGAACTCATGATCGGTTTGACGACACACGGCATCCCGATAACTTTGACAGCCTCGATAAACTCCTCTTCCGTCTCGGCAAAGCGATAAGGAGAGGTCGGCAAGCCCAGTTCCTCGGCAGCCAGGCGGCGGATGCCCTCGCGGTTCATTGTCAACCAAGTGGCACGGGCGGTCGGGATGACATGGAATCCTTCTTTTTCGAGTTCCATCAACGTCTGTGTCGCGATAGCCTCCACTTCGGGAACGATATAATCAGGTTTTTCTTTTTCTGCAATCTCGCGCAAAGCATCCCCATCCAACATCGATACTACATACGAACGGTGGGCGACCTGCATGGCCGGAGCGTCCGCATATTTGTCCAAAGCGATCACTTCCACTCCATAACGCTGTAACTCGATTACAAACTCTTTGCCTAATTCGCCGGAACCGCAGAGCAAAACTTTCGTTGCGGTAGCCGATTTCGGTGTTCCTATTGTTACCATATTATATTAATGTAATGTTATTTGTTCCGTTTGAGGGTGCAAAGGTACGGTAATTATCAGTATTTTTTCAGAGAAACCGTACTGAAAGTGTTTTTATAAGCCTTCTGTTTTCAGTTTCCTCACCTACTATTCTGTAATCAGCGCCGCTGATTATAAAATCACAGTCGCTGATTATGTAATCGCCGGCGCTGATTACATAATCGCCGACCGAGATTTAAGAAAAGTACGGCGCTAAACTACTTTTATATGCTGTAAAAGAATCTTTTTGATGGCATAAGGCGGATGTATGTCTTGTGGATCGTTTTCCAGAGTCCGTACATAACGTTAATATATTGTAATTATTAGTACCTTGCGATACAAGGTATCTTGGTAAGATATATATTTGTGGCAGTTAATAACAAAATATTTTCCTATTAGTGTAACGATTTTGCAAAATGTTCGTCTAATAGAAAAAAGTAACAACAAATATGATGATTCATCTGGAAGGAATTAACAAAACGTATTTCAACGGTGCGCCGCTGCACGTTTTGAAAGGCATAGACCTGGATATAGAGAAGGGAGAGATGGTGTCTATTATGGGCGCGTCCGGATCGGGAAAATCCACACTGCTGAATATCTTGGGAATACTGGATACATACGATACGGGCACTTACACCCTGAACGGGCAGTTGATCCGCAATCTGAGCGAAACCCGCGCGGCGGAACTGCGTAACCGGATGATCGGTTTCATCTTCCAGTCCTTTAATCTGATTTCATTCAAAAATGCGATGGAAAATGTTGCCTTGCCCCTGTATTACCAGGGTATAAGCCGGAAGAAACGGAATGCTATGGCGTTGGAATATTTAGATATGGTCGGGCTGAAAGACTGGGCGGAACATATGCCGAACGAAATGTCTGGCGGGCAGAAACAGCGTGTTGCCATTGCCCGCGCCCTGATTGCCAAGCCGCAGGTGATCCTGGCGGATGAGCCGACCGGAGCGTTGGACAGCAAGACGACGGTCGAGGTGATGGAGCTGCTCCGGAAAGTAAACCTCGAAGGGCTGACGATGGTGATCGTGACGCACGAACCTTCCGTGGCCGAGGCAACCGACCGCATTATCCGCGTGAAAGACGGTCTGATAGAAACAATAGAAAAAGGATTGGGACATGTTTGACTTTGATAATTTCCGAGAAATATGGAGTACGATCCAAAAGAATAAACTCCGTACCTTCCTGACCGGATTCTCCGTGGCATGGGGGATCTTCATGCTGATTGTCCTCTTGGGTGCGGGCAACGGGATGAAGAACGGCATCATGTCGAACTTCCGCAATTTCAGCCTGAACCGGGTGGAGACATGGCCGCGCTACACGAGCAAGCCGTACAAAGGAATGCAGATGAACCGGAGGATCGAGTACAAGGATGAAGACCTGGTTGCCATCCCGCGCGAAAATCCCGAAGTGGACTTGATTACGGCGAGTATCAGCCGGAGCGATACGCTTTCCTACGGAGACGAATATAACGCCTACTCCCTGAACGGCGTGCATCCGTCGAAGGCGGTGATCGACAATATCGAAATGACGGTTGGGAACGGCCGTTTTATCAATGATATAGATGTGAAGGAAAAAAGGAAGGTGATTGTCCTGAGCCCCCGCATGAAAGAAGTCCTTTTCAAAGGCGAGGACCCGTTGGGCAAATATGTGAATGCCGGGAGTGTCGCATACCAGGTAATCGGCGTCTATAAGGCGGAGGACAACGACAACAACGCGCCGGCCTATATCCCTTTCAGTACGGCGCAGACCTTGTATAACGCCGGCTACGGGCTGGATGACATCATCTTTACCATTAACGGTATTTCCACACAGGAAGAATTTGACGCTTTCGAGAAACGTTTCCGCCAGCAGATGGGAGCGCGGCATAAGTTCGACCCCGAAGACCGGCGGGCGATCGGTATGTGGAGCACGCTCGAAAACTTCATGATGCTGAACGGGATGATGAACGGTATCGCCCTCTTTATCTGGGTGATCGGCATCGGGACACTGACTGCCGGGATCGTAGGCGTGAGCAACATCATGCTGATAACGGTACGTGAGCGGACGAGGGAGTTCGGCATCCGGAAGGCGATAGGGGCGACTCCGTTCTCCATCCTGAAACTGATCATTGTCGAATCGATCCTGATCACGGCAGTGTTCGGCTATTTGGGCATGATCTTAGGGATCGGGCTGACGGAAGGAATCAATTCGGTTATGGAGATGATGAATGCCGGAAAGAATGTTTCGCAGGATGACATGAGCATCTTCCTGAATCCGACGGTGAACCTCAGTGTGGCGTTGTCCGCTACGGCCCTGATCATCGGGGCAGGCGTGCTGGCCGGCTATTTCCCTGCCCGCAAGGCGGTCAAGATCACGGCGATCGAGGCCATGCGCAATGAATAATTGGTAATTGAAAATAGAAAGATTATGTTCATATTTGATATAGATCGCTGGGTGGAAATATGGGTGACGATCACCCGTAATAAAACCCGTAGCCTGCTGACCGGCTTCGGTGTGTTCTGGGGCATCCTGATGCTGGTGATCCTGTTGGGTTCCGGCAACGGTTTTAAGAATGGCGTGTTGAAGAACGTCGACGGTTTTTCGACGAACTCCGCATTCTTCTTTTCCGAACGGACCGGCGAACCCTACAAAGGGTATAAGAAAGGGCGTTACTGGCAGATGCGCAACCGCGACTTGGAGACGATCCGCCAGCGTGTGAAAGGAGTGCGCTATCTTTCGCCGATGATCATGCAATGGGGCGGACAAAATAATGTGGTGAGAGGACAGAAAGCGGGTACATATAACGTGCGTGGCGTCTATTCCGAATATTTCAATATCGAAACGCAGCATATCCTGGCCGGACGCCTGTTGAATGAAATCGACATGATCGAAAAGCGGAAGGTGTGCCTGATCGGTAATATCGTGCGCGAAGTCCTTTTTGCCCCGGATGAAGATCCGGTCGGGCAGTACATACGGGTGAACGGCATCTATTACCAGGTGGTCGGCGTGATCAAGCCGAAGCCCCGTGCCCAGATCGGCGGGCGTACGGAGGAGAGCGTGATGATCCCGTTCAAGACCCTCCAGCAGGCTTCCAACCAGGGAGACAAGTTCTGGTTCCTGTGTGCGACGGCCGACGACGGTTACTCTTGCGACAAGATGGTGGAAGATATAAAGACGGTCCTGCGTTCGCAGAACGAGATTTCCCCGACGGACGAACATGCCATCAGCAGCTTTACGATAGCCAAGCAGTTCGAAACATTCGACATGCTGTTCACCGGTATCAATATACTGGTCTGGCTGGTCGGTATCGGTACTTTGCTGGCGGGAATCATCGGGGTTAGTAATATTATGATGGTGACGGTCCGGGAGCGGACACGCGAGATCGGGGTGCGCCGTGCGATCGGTGCGAAGCCTTTCGATATTATTTCGCAGATCATGAGCGAGAGCCTGCTTCTGACTTCCCTTGCCGGGCTGATCGGGCTTAGCGCAGGGGTGTTCCTGCTCGATGTGGTGAACAATGCGATGGCAAGTGGAGGAGGTTCGTCTAACGAAACGTTCTTCTCCAATCCCGAAATCCATATCGGGACAGCGGTCTCCGCTACCGTAATCCTGCTGTTCAGCGGTCTCCTTGCCGGGTTGATCCCCGCCTGGCGGGCTATGCAGATCAAGGCTATCGACGCGATCAGGGAAGAATAGGGATAATTGAAAATAGAGAATTGAAAATTAAAAATTAGATATAGTTATGAAGAATCGTATCGTAAAAAAAGTCCTGCGGATCATCTTTTTGGTATTAGTGGGAGCTGCTGTTATCGGCACTTTCTATTTCTTATGGAAGAAAGCGCAACCCGTCATTACCGTCTATGAGTTGGTTACTCCTGCACGTGACACGATTGAGACGAAAACCGTGGCGACCGGAAAGGTCGAACCCCGCGACGAAGTCCTTATCAAACCGCAGATGTCGGGTATCATCTCCGAATTGTTGAAAGAAGCCGGACAAATGGTGAAAGAAGGGGAGATCATTGCCCGTATCAAGGTTATCCCCGAAATGGTCCAGTTGAACAGCGCCGAATCGCGTGTGCGGGTGGCGAAGATCAGCCTCGAACAGATCAGCGCCACGTTCAAGCGGGATGAAGAATTGCACAAACAGGGAGTTATCTCCAAAGAAGATTACGAGACTTCTCTTGCCAACTATAAGAAGGCGCAGGAAGAGGCCGAGAATGCTCAGGATGCTCTTGAGATCATCCGCGAAGGTATCTCCAAACGGTCTGCCGCTTCCAGTACGACTCAGGTTCGTTCCACTATCACCGGTATGATCCTGGATGTGCCTATCAAGGTCGGTAACTCGGTGATCCAGTCGAACACCTTCAACGACGGTACGACGATCGCTACCGTTGCCGATATGAACAATATGATCTTCAAGGGCAAAGTGGATGAGACGGAAGTCGGCCGCATCCACGAAGGGATGCCGATCAAACTGACGGTCGGCGCGATGGAAAGCCGTACGTTCGATGCCGAACTGGAATATGTGGCTCCTAAGGGAGTGGAAGAGAACGGAGCCGTCCTGTTTGAAGTGAAGGCTGCCGTACACATGCCCGGCGATGCTTTTATCCGTGCCGGTTACAGTGCCAATGCCGAGATCGTGTTGAAGCGTGCCGAAGATGTTTTGTCCGTGCCGGAAAGCTGCGTCGAGTTTAGCGGCGATTCGACCTTCGTGCAGGTGGTAAAAGCGGAAAAGCCGGAACAGAAGTTTGAAAAGCGTGCCGTTAAGGTAGGCTTGTCCGATGGTATCAAGATCGAGATCAAGGAAGGCCTGTCCGAAAACGAAAAGGTACGCGGGGCGATTGTCGATCCGAATAAGAAATAATTGTAAACAGTAAAAATGATGAGAAACCAATTAATAATAGCTACGACTTTATTTCTTTCCGGTACTTTTGCTTGGGGGCAGGAACCAGCCAAACAATGGTCTTTGGAAGAATGCATCCGCTATGCAATCGAGCATAACATCGATCTGAAGCAGAGAGAGCAGGACCAGGAAAGCCGGAAAGTGGAATTGAACACCAGCAAGTTCAGTTGGTTGCCCGATCTGAATGCCAATGTCGGACAGAACTTCGACTTCGGACGTTCTCCTTCCAAATCGGGTGTGATTGTGGATCAGAACTCGGCCAATACCTCGGCATCCGTCTCTTTGAGCATGCCGATATTCGACGGCTTGCGCATTCCGAACGATATCGCTGCCCGCAAGCTGGACTTGAAAGCGGTTGTCGAAACGTTGAATAAAGCGAAGGAAGACTTGTCGATCAATGTCGCTTCCTACTATTTGCAGGTTTTGTATAATAAGGAAGTCCAGAAGATTGCCGAGTTGCAGGTCGCGCTGAGCAATGAACAGGTCGTAAAAACCGAAGCATTGGTAAAGAACGGGAAAGTTCCCCTTTCCCAGTTATACGACATGAAAGCGCAACTGGCGAAGGACGAAGTCTCGCTGACCGAAGCGCGCAACAATGTGAAACTCGCCTTGCTCGACCTGACGCAAAGCCTCGAACTGGAGCGCGACGGCGAGAATTTCGACATTGTGGTCCCTCAATTCGAAGATGCCGTCGAACGCTATATGAGCAGCATCCTCCCTCCGGACAATGTCTATGACCATGCCGTCGCCTTCAAGCCGCAGATCAAGGAGCAGGAATATCTCTTGGAAAGCCAGAAGAAGATGCTGAAAGTGGCGCAATCCGGTTACTATCCGAAACTGAATTTCGGCGCCAGCTACAGCAACGGCTATTACCATTATTCCGGCGATGGCGACTATACGAACCTGGCTTTTAACGACCAGTTGAAGAATAACGGGCGTAAGACGATCGGCTTCAGCCTGAGCATCCCTTTGTTCAACCGTTTCCAGGTTCGCAACAGTGTCCGCTCCGCCCGTATCAATATCCGCAACCGCGAGTTGATGATGGAGAATACAAAGAAAGCCTTATATAAGGAAATCCAGCAGGCTTTCTATAATGCAACCGCCGCCCAGGAGAAATATAACGCATCCGACAAATCGGTCATCGCCAGCAAAGAAGCCTTTTCGTATGCCGAAGACCGCTATGCCGCCGGCAAAAGCACCGTTTTCGAGTATAGCGAGGCCAAGACGAAATATGCCCAGAGCTTGTCCGAGCAGGCACAATCCAAGTATGACTTCATCTTCCGTGCCAAGATCCTGGACTTCTATAATGGTACACCAATAACACTATAACATATTTAGTTTAGACACATTTGTTTAAGAAAAAGAAGGTCTCCGTGATGGAAACCTTCTTTTTGTTCTTATATTTGTCTGAAAGATATTATGATCTTATGAATAAAAGAATTGTAACATTCGTTTTACTACTATTGGTATGGCTGGGAGTGAATATGGCCTCTGCTCAACATCTGCCAAAGCTTTACCAGGTGTTCTCTCCTGATAAAAAGTTAATGATGGGGATAGAACGGCACAACGACGGTTTGTTGACTTATACTTTTGCCGCGGATAGGGATGTGTTAATCAAAGAATCCCCGCTGGGCTTCAAGTTGGAATCGCAGGAGACCGTTCCTTCTTCCGATTGGAAAATAGAGAAAGTATCTGACCGGCAAGTACGGGATGAATGGAGACCGCTTTGGGGAAAGCGGGCTGTGGTCGAAGATCATTTCAATGAATTGGTGATCGATTTGCTGAATCCGGCCGGGCAACCTCAGCGGATGCAGTTGGTGGTCCGGGGGTATAATGACGGCTTTGCTTTCTGTTATAAAATACCGGAGGGAGAAGGAGAACGTGTAAATGTGCAATCAGAACTGACGGGCTATAACTTTGCCGGGGATTATACGGCTTGGTTCTATAATGGCGAGAATCATAATATAGGACCTGAAAAGTTGACGGAAACAGATGGAACCCGTTTGCCGGTGATGACCGTCAAAGCCGGGGCTAATCATTATATGGCTATTCATGAAGCCTGCCTGGAAACGGGAGCACCTCTTGTCTTACAATCCAAAGGGGGAGAATCGCTTTTCTCGGTCGCTTCCAAGCCGGCTTGTTTGTCGCCGGGATATACTTCAGCCTGGCGTGTCGTTTTGTATGGGAAGACACCCGGCACGTTGACCGATTCGCATTTGTTGGAGCTATTGAATCCGAATCCCAATCCTCGCTATGACTTCTCGTGGGTAAAACCGGGATTGGCGGTCTGGGACTGGCGTATCAACGGAGCCGTGTGGGATGGATTTACGTATGAGATGTCTTATCCTTCCTGGGTGCGGATGGTCGATTTTGCTGCCGGACAGGGTTTTAAATACTTGGTATTGGATGCCAATTGGTACGGGCCGGAATTCGAATCGGATTCCGATCCGGTTGAAGGAGAAAAAGCGCAGGATGTACAACGGCTGTTGAAGTATGGAAAAGAGAAAGGTGTCGGAATCTGGCTTTATCTGAATGATGTCGGAGGCCGGAAATATCCGATAGAAAAGACTTTGAAACAGTATGGCGATTGGGGTGCTGCCGGGGTTAAATATGGTTTTATGAGTGGAACACAGGAAGAAAAGAACCAGTGGACGAAGAAGATTACCGAGCTTTGTGCGCAAAACCGCCTGTTAGTCGATTTCCATGACGGTCCGGTTCATCCTTATGGGCAGATGCGTACTTGGCCGAATGCCGTGACACGCGAATATTGCCACGCGCAATTGGACGGGCATCATGTGTTCGAGCCTAAAACGTTTGTGACAACTGTCTTTGTCAATATGGTTGCCGGCCCGGTCGATATGAACAACGGGATGTTCGACCTTCGCCAAGGGCATACGACACGTGTGGATGAGAGCCAGCCGGTTCCTTCGACATTAGTTTCGGAGGCTGCCCGTACGTTGATCGCTTTTTCGGGTGTGACTATTTTGCCGGATATTCCGGAATATTACCGGAAATATCCGGTATTGCTGAATTTCCTGTCTGCCCAGAAGATGCCGTGGAGAGAGAGCCGTACCCTGGCCGGTGAAATCGGGGAATATATCGTTATGATGAGGGAAACGGATGAGGCCTACCTGGTCGGTGCGGCCACGAATGAATCCGGAAGAACAATCGATTTGCCTCTTTCTTTCCTGGAAAAAGGAAACTATACTGTCGAAGTCATTGAAGACGGCGACGATGCACACTACTTGACAAACCGAGAAAGCCTGAAGGTTACGACCCGGCAACTGACAAACAATGATAAACTGGCCTTGAAGCTGGCTCCCGGAGGTGGTGCGTGTCTCGTTATTAAGAAAAATCCCTCTATGCGTGTTTGTGAGCAAGCAACTTTTCCGCTTGTCAGCCCTTCCGGAAAAATGAATGCCGATATCAAAGTCGGGGGGGAAGAATGTAGAAATAGATTTATTTGCCAATAGTGAAAAAGTGGTGACGGCAAAGACTTTGCAGTTCTCTTTGGATGAGAATATCCTGAAAGGGAACTGGAAGGTGACTAACCAAAAACGTGAATCGGTCGATCAGACCTGGCAACCCGTCTATGGGGAGCGTTCGGTCGTGACGGACCGGTATAATGAGGTTGAGCTAACGCTTCAGTCGGATGAGAACCTGAAAGAGATGGTGTTGTGTGTTCGTCTCTACGATGAGGGGCTGGCATTCCGTTATGCCTTCGATAAACTGGATTTTTGGAACCGTACGGTAACCGATGAGAAGACGCAATTTCTTTTTCAGGAAGATTGCAAGACCTGGGTGACCGGTATGGCGCAAGGTGCTTATTCCGAAACAAAGTTGAGTGCATTGGAAGGGGCTGCCGATCGTCCGCAGGTGATCCGGGTCAATGATAACCGGTTTGTCGCAATCGGAGAAGCTGCTCTTGTCGATTACTCCCGCATGAAGTTGGAGAAGAGTGAGACTGGATTCGGGGTACAATCTGTTTTGTCGGGAAAAGTCAATCTGGATCTGGCCGGCTATCGATCTCCCTGGCGTTATGTGATGGTCGCCGGGCATCCGGGAAAATTAGTCGAAAATAATTACTTCGTCCTTAACCTGAACGAACCTAATCAAATAGCGAATACCAGCTGGATCAAGCCCGGACAGGTGATTCGTGAAGTTACGTTGACTACGGCAGGCAGTATGGCTTGTATTGATTTTGCCGCAGAAAACAATATCGCCTATGTGCTGTTTGATGCCGGTTGGTATGGGGCGGAAGAAGATGTGAAATCGGATGCAACCACGGTTACGGTCGATCCGGCCCGTTCGAAAGGACCGCTCGATTTGCCTAAAGTAATAGAATATGCCAATTCAAAAGGAGTTGGAATACTGGTTTATGTGAATAAAAAGGCACTGCATCAGCAACTGGATGAAATCCTGCCTTTATATAAGAAGTGGGGGATCAAAGGTGTGAAATATGGTTTTGTGAATGTGGGCGACCAGTATGCTACGGCGTGGTTGCATCAGGCAGTGCGCAAAGCTGCCAAATATGAATTGATGGTTGATATCCACGACGAGTATCGTCCGACAGGCTATTCGCGCACCTATCCGAATTTGTTGACTCAGGAAGGCATTCGTGGTGACGAAGAAAGTCCGTCGTTAGATCAGGCTATCTATACATTATATAATCGCATGATCTGCGGAGCGGGTGACTATACCAACTGTTATTTTGCGGAAAGAGTCACGGAAAAGATGGGTGGACGTGCTGCCCAATTGGCTAAATTGGTCGCTATTTATAGTCCCTGGCAGTTTGTCTATTGGTATGACCGCCCCGAAAAATCACCGAGACGGGCCGGTGGTGCAGGCTCAGCCGAGTCTGTGATCAAAACTGATGCCGCAACCCGTTTTTATAATTCTATCCCGACCGTATGGGACGAAACTCGTTTCCTGGAGGGAGAAATGGGTAAATACGCTGTGGTCGCCCGCCGTTCAGGTTCCGATTGGTATGTAAGTATGTTGAATGCCGGAGAAAAGAAGCAAATCACCTTGCCCCTTGATTTTCTGAAAAACAAAAAAGGCTATACCGCCACACTTTATTACCAGGCTTCCGAGAAGAAAAAGGATGTCGTCGATATCAAGAAGATCAAGTTGGATAACCGCAATGAGGTTACTGTCGGCCTGACCGGGAATAGCGGATGTGTGCTGCGTTTACGACAGAATATTTCTGGGCAGCAATAACAGGATCAACGGCAAATAATCTTTCAACGTTATCCGTAATTGCTTTAATGCCTGTTGTATCCGGTAGTCGACGGTTTTGGGAGATACTTGCAGGACTTCGGCAATTTCTTTATAGCTTTTATTATCGAAGCGGTGCATGACGAAAGCTTCCCGGTAAGCGGGAGGCAGAGCGTCTACCGCTTCCCTGATCCTTTTTTGCAGTTCTTCGAGTTGGTAGAAATCGGTGTCTTGTAGCATCTCCTGCATATTTTCGTAGAAAAGAGTATCGGCTCTTAGTTGGGATCGATGGCGGACAATCAGGTTGATGGCGCGATGATAGACGGTTTTGAACAGATATTGGCTTAGAGACGTTTCGAAGGTTTGCGTTTCCCGGTTTTCCCATAACCACAGCATCACATCCTGCACGATCTCTTCGGCATCTTTTAACTCCACAAACTTAGTTGCATAAGCACAGAGCATCGGATAGTATCTTCTGAACAAGACACCATAGGCTTTTAGATCTCCATGTTGCATGGCTGAAAGTAAAAAGCGTTCCTCTGTGGTTTGTAGTTTTTCTCCTTCCATATATCTGTTCACAAAGATAAATCTTTTGTGGTAGAAAAAAAATATTGAAAAAAGATGGCCTTTCGTTTAGGAATCCGTTCGACTTCTCTTGTCTAATAGGTAAACAAGGATAAAGACAGACATGGAAACACCGAATACAGATATGATAGAATACCTTCTTCCCCGCTATTGCTCCGGCGAAGCGACAGTCGAGGAATGCCGGCAGGTCGAGGAATGGATAAGGCAATCGGATGAAAATTACCGGATTGCCAAGCAGATCCATACTCTTTATCTGGCAACGGATACGATGCAGGTATTATCGAAAGTGGATACGGAGAAAGCCTTGTCTTCTGTTTGTCAAAAAATGAGCAAGGACAGTGTTCGCCCTAAAGTAACTGTGGTTACTTGGCTGCAACGTGTTGCAGCGATTCTGTTTATTCCTCTTTTGATAGCTTTCGGTATACAAAACCTGAAACCCCGCCCGGTAGAAATCGCCCAAACGATCGAAGTAAAAACGAATCCGGGCATGACGACTACGGTTAATCTGCCGGATGGTTCTGTTGTCTACCTTAATTCGGAATCGAAACTGTCTTACCCGTCTTCCTTCGATAAGGACAAAAGAAGGGTGACTTTGCAGGGAGAGGCATTTTTCGAAGTGCAGAAAGACCCGGAACATGGCTTTGTCATCTCTACTCCCCATGAAACAAAAATAGAGGTGTTGGGTACTTCATTCAATGTCGAAGCATTCGAAAAAGACGCTTTTGTCTCTACTACCCTGATAGAAGGAAAGGTGCGTTTCGATTATATGAAAAACGAGCGGGCCACGGCCGTACTGATGAAACCCGGACAGAAACTGACCTATGATTCTTCTTCTTCCCGGATACAACTGACAGAAACGAATGGCGAGTCGGAGATTGCCTGGAAAGACGGAAAGATTGTTTTCCTGGCGACCCCTCTGCCCGAAGCCTTGCGGATGCTGGAAAAGCGGTTTAATGTAACTTTCGTCTTATCCAATGACCGTCTCCGTGGTGAAGCATTTACCGGATCTTTCAGTCATCAACGGTTGGAGCGTATATTGGAAATCTTCAAAATATCATCTAATATCAAATGGCGTTATTTAGATACGCAGGATACCATGAATGAAAAAACGAGAATAGAAATCTATTAAACAATCAAGAAAACATGAAAAACAGACCTCCGTAAAGAAAAACATCCGGAAAAATATTGGCGTATTCTCCCGGATGAAATGAATTGACTTTAAAACGCTTGTTTGGCGACAAGCAGTAATAAATCATTTTTTATTAAATACATCACAACAAAGTTATGCAAAAACATTTTAATACCCAACTGTTTTGGGTACCAGAGTCGCTTTGGTTTACCTTAAACAAAATTCCAAGAGTTATGAAGCTATACATCTTCTTACTATTCTGTTCGATCAGTTTGGTACAAGCCACGAACAGTTATGCGCAAAAAACAACCGTTAACCTGAAAATGCAGAACCAGACAGTCCAGACCGTTCTATATGAGATTGAAAACCAATCGGAGTTCTCTTTCTTTTTTAACACAAGGCATGTCGATCTGAATAGAAAGGTGTCGATTGATGCAAATAAGAGTGATATATTTAAAGTGCTGGATAATATTTTTGCTGGTACTAATGTGCGTTATTCGGTGGTGGATAAGAAGATTATACTTTCTACGGAAAAAGCAATTTCGCAACAAACGAAAAAAAAAGTGACCGGTGTTGTCAAAGATCAGAACGGTGAGCCGGTGATTGGTGCAAATGTGTCTGTTAAAGAAACAACTAACGGAACAATTACAGATATAGACGGAAATTTCAGCCTGGATAATATATCAAATAAAGATATTATCGTTATTTCTTATATTGGTTATATTTCACAAGAAATCGCAATTGACCAAAAAACTACGTTAAAAGTGGTTTTGCAAGAAGATCAACAAACTTTGGAGGAAGTTGTCGTAATCGGTTACGGGGCAGTCAAGAAGAAAGACCTTACCGGAGCTATTGCTCAAGTAAAAGCCGACAAATATGCCACTCAGCAAAGTACGAACGTTTTAGATATGTTGAATGGAACCGTTGCTGGTTTTAACTCCAACATCGGAACTTCTGCTTCCGGAGCAAGTGAAATGGAAATACGAGGTCCCGCTTCACTCTCAGCTAACAATTCACCCTTGATTGTCTTGGATGGAGTTATCTTCAATGGTTCTATCAATGATATCAATCCATCGGATATTGAGACTATAGACGTATTGAAAGATGCCAGCTCTGCTGCCGTTTACGGTTCGCGGTCTGCTGCCGGTGTTGTAATTATCAATACCAAACAAGGCAAAGGAGACAAAATGAGTATAAATTTCTCCGCCCAACTGGGTTTAACAGACTTCACCAATGAAATCAAACCGAATGATTTGTCTGGATTCATCCAACGCAGACAAGATTTCCAACGCAGAATAAATCCAGACAAGCCGGAAGGATATTACAATAGTCCCAATCAGTTACCGAAAGGCATTGATGTCGATACTTGGCAAAAGTACGATGCGTCATTCCAGTCAGATCCAATTTTGACTTGGATGACACGTCTGAATTTGCGTGATATCGAACAACAAAACTATCTGAATGGAAATGCCTATGATTGGTATGGAGAAGCTACACGTCCCGGATTAAGGCAAAACTACAATGTAAACATATCCGGAGGCATTGGCAAAACTAAATATTACTGGTCATTAGGCTATACGGACAATCAAGGTTATATAAAGGGAGATGAGTATAAAACAATCCGTTCCCGAATTAATGCAGATACCAAAGTTGCCGAATTCCTGACTGTGGGAATCAATGCTCAATTTAGCAACAAAGATGAAAGTAATGAAGCCATCAAATTATCGAATATAAGCCGTCAGAGTCCTTTGGGACAACCTTATGATGAAAACGGAGAACTAAAATGGTATCCTCATGACGATTCAGGAATTGAACAAAACCCATTTCTTTTATACAAAAAACGGGATAAATTCAATGTCACCCAAAATCTGTTTGCCACCATGTATGCCGATCTGAAACTGCCATTCGGTTTTAGTTACAAAGTCTCTTATATCAACCGCTATGATTGGCAAAAAAATTATTACTATGATCCGTCAAGCATCCCAAGTGGCAATAAGACAGGAGGCTTCGGACAGCGTATCAATTATTCGCTTTACGAATGGCAAATAGACAACATCGTTTCATGGAAAAAAACTTTTGGAGTTCATGATTTTTATGCAACGTTCTTATACAATGCAGAAAAGAAACAAACATGGAAAGATACCGGTGAAAATGTAAATTTCACCCCCAGTGAAGCATTAGGCTTCCATCAATTAGGGGCGGGAGGATCACCTACTATTAAAAACGAAGATACTTATTCGACCGGTACCGCAATAATGGGCCGTCTGAATTACACGCTCATGAACCGCTATTTCCTAACTCTATCTATTCGTAGAGACGGATATTCGGCTTTTGGTATGGAAAATCCTTACGCTACTTTTCCATCCGGAGCTTTAGCCTGGAATTTATCAGACGAATCGTTCTTCAATATCAAATGGATAAATAATCTCAAGGTCAGAGCCTCTTATGGAATAAACGGTAACCGGGATATAGGGATTTATGATGCATTGGCAAAACTTGAAACAAACAAATACCTGACTGGAAGCACATTGATCTCAGGCATATACAGCAGTTCACTGGCGAACCAATATCTAAAGTGGGAAAAGACTAAAGCTTTTAATTTAGGTCTGGACTTTTCCGTCTTAGACAGCCGGTTAAATGGTTCGGTTGATTATTATAGCATGATTACAAATGACTTGTTGTTAAAACGTAGCCTGCCGACAATTATTGGATACGACAATGTAATGTCTAATATGGGAGAATTGCAAAACAACGGATTTGAAATGACTCTTAATAGTTACAATATCCAAAATAAGGATTTCAGTTGGAACTCGACATTGACGTTCTCATTTAATAGAAACAAGATCAAACATCTCTATGGAGAAATGATCGATATTTTAGACGAAAATGGCAATATAATCGGCCAAAGAGAAGGTGATGATATCGACAATGGATGGTTTATCGGACAATCAATAGATCGGATATGGGATTACAAATTCCTTGGTATTTACCAACTTGGAGAAGAAGAATTGGCTAAATCATTCGGAAAAGCTCCTGGCGATGTCAAATTATACGATCCTAATGGGGATGGAGTATCTACCCAAGAAGATAAAGTATTTCAAGGTTATACGAAGCCACGCTTTCGTTTAGGGCTTCGAAATGACTTTACTCTTTTCAAAAATTTCCAGATTTCTTGTTTCATCCGTGCAGATTTAGGACATTGGAGAGCGAACAATTTATTGAGCAACACATCTAATGTCGAGGACAGAGCCAATAGTTATGCATTGCCTTACTGGACTCCGGAAACCCCGACAAACAAATATACACGGTTAAATACGGTAAACACACCTGGGTATAACATTTATGAAAAGAGCAGTTTTGTACGTTTGCAAGACTTATCCATAGCATACAATATCCCGGAAAATATTCTCAAAAACCTGAAAGTAGGGCATTGTAAAGTATATTTAAGTGGACGTAACCTGCTAACTTTCACAAAATGGTCCGGTTGGGATCCTGAATCTGGAAATACTCCTATGCCGCGAATCTTTACATTTGGAATCGATGTCACATTATAAATAAACAAGTTATGAAAAACTGGATAAAATATATCATTTGTGCGTCTCTGTTTACAACCGTTTCATGCGGAGACGATTTCTTGGAGATAAAGCCCCTTTCTATCTTCACGCCGGAATCTATTTACACGGATAAGGCTGGATTTAACGGAATACTGGTTAATCTCCGTAAAAACTTACGCCCCGATTTTTATGGAGAGGGAGGAGGTCTGGCTTCTGAGCTAATCGCCTCAGATATCGCAATCAGTGCCAATAAAGCAGCCAATGCTATACATAATTTCGATACTCAAGTATTACCGACAGGAACCGGTACGACCTATGACTTCCATGAGATCTGGACAAGAGGATATAACCAGATACGAAATGCGAATGTAATTCTGTCGCGTATCGGCAATGGCAAATTCGACACAGAAGAAATCAAAAATGCAATTATTGCCGAAGCGTATTTTCACAGAGCCTATTGGTATTATAGATTAGTCCATTTATATGGAGATGTCCCCTTTTTGAATATAGAACATACGGCTCCTAAAATCGACTTTTATACACATTCGAGAAAAACGATACTTGCAAAAATAGAGGAAGATTTAGCATGGGCCGTCCAGTGGCTACCCCAAACAGTTGTTCCCGGAGCAGTCTCTAAGGCAGCCGGCAACCATTTACTTACAAAAATATATCTGTCAAATGGAAAATTCACAGAAGCTGTCGACGCCTCTTCTGCGGTCATTAACGACGGAATTCACTTTTTAATGACTGACCGCTTCGGGGTAGATGCTTCCGATCCTCAGTTTAATACGATCTGGGATCTCCATCAAAAAGACAATAAAAGCTCATCTTCAAATAAAGAAGGCATCCTTGTCGTACAGGAACGCTACGGATTTCCGGAAGCAGAAATAAGTGGAGGCACCCAGGCCATGCGTCGTTATGTTCCCTCCTGGTGGAATTCGTCCTACATGAAAGATCCCGATGGAAAAAGAGGAACTATCGATACACAAGGAAATGAGTTTGTCATAAAAATAGGAAGAGGAGTCGGCTATGTCCGGCCTTGCAGTTATTACAATTATGAAATATGGAATAACTGTAATAAGGACTTGAGACATGACAATCAAGTAAACTGGTTCTCCGTCGATAAATTCATTTACAACAATCCATCTTCCAAATATTTCGGACAACCCGTACAGATACAATACACAAATCCCAAAGATACCATCCATTGCTGGTATCCTTTCCCTTATTATAAGGTGTATGTCGAAGATGAAGAAAGACCCGATCAGCCATACGGAGGACATTCGGACTGGTATTTATTCAGACTGGCTGAAACTTATCTTTTAAGAGCAGAAGCCTACTATTGGTTAAACCAAACAGATAAAGCCGCTGCCGATATAAACTCGGTAAGAGTACGTGCGAAAGCCGATCCAATTGTAGCTTCGCAAGTTTCAATAGATTATATTTTAGATGAAAGAGCCAGAGAACTTTTCGCAGAAGAATTCAGAAAAACGGAATTAACCAGAATTGCCTTTATTATGGCTGAAAAAGGGTTAAACGGCTATTCCTTAGAAAATTTCTCCGAAAAGAATTTCTGGTATGATCGGACTATAGCCAAAAATGAATTTTATAAGGCAGGTGATATTTTATGGGGAACAAACGTATTCAAGATAAGCCCATTCCACGTCCTTTGGCCTATCCCGGCAAACGCCATCGATAGTAACCAGGGAGGAACCATTAACCAGAATAAAGGTTATATCGGGTACGAAAAAAATATTCCTCCATTAACAGTCATAGACGATCAACAATAATTCCTAAACCTACCGGTTATTATCAACCGGTAGGTTATATTTATAAATCCTTTGTATTCACATTTAATTTAGACATCATGAAAAATAATTATCCTTTGCTATCGGTTTGTTTGCTGGCATTGCCCTTTCAAGGCTACGCACAAAAAAAGGCAAATGAGACGAAGCCCAATATACTTTTTATATGTGTAGACGACCTTCGCCGTGAATTAGGGGCCTATGGCTCTGTTGTGAAAACCCCAAACGTTGACCGACTGGCATCACAAGGCAGTTTATTTTTCCAGCATTATGTACAAGTCCCGACAAGTGGAGCGTCACGAGCCAGCATGTTGACAGGACATTTTCCTAAGGACAAATCGGATCTCTCCAACGAAGCATGCCGAACAAGACTGTCTGATAAACCGGAAGGGGAAATCCCGGAAACAATGTTCCATCATTTACGCAGGAATGGCTATTATACTGTCGGCATTGGAAAGATAAGCCATTATGTCGACGGTTGCCTGTATGGCTATGATGCTCCGAAAACCGATAAGCCGGAACTGCCTTATAGTTGGGATGAAATGCTTTTCGATGCAGGGAAATGGGGGAACGGTTGGAACGCCTTTTTCGGATATGCAGATGGAAGTAATCGGCAAAATCGTAAGAAACAAGTGAAACCATACGAATGTGCAGACGTTGGCGATGAGGGTTATCCAGATGGACTAACGGCAAATCTGGCGGTCAAAAAGCTAAACGAGCTAACAGCTAAAAATGAGCCGTTCTGCCTGGCTGTCGGTTTCTTCAAACCTCATTTGCCTTTCACATCCCCTAAAAAATATTGGGATATGTATGATGAAGCCTCTATCCCCATTTCTCCTATGCCCGACATTCCGGAAGGATGTGATCCGATCAGCCTACATGAAAGCGCGGAATTCAAGAGCTATCAATTAGGTGACGAAATGCCTTCCATCGAAAATAGAGTTTCTGACGAATATGCACGCAAACTCCGTCACGCCTATTTCGCTTGCGTAAGTTATATGGATGCTCAAGTGGGAAAAGTGTTGGATGCCCTTGAAGCCAGCGGAAAAATGGATAATACGATTATTATTCTATGGGGAGATCATGGATGGCACTTAGGAGACCTGCGTGTTTGGGGGAAACATACACTACATGAAACCTCTCTAAGCAGTGCACTCGTAATAAAAGCCCCCAAGTGCAAACCCGGGATTAAAAATAACCGGATTGTCAGTTCTATAGATATTTATCCGACTCTTATGGAACTTTGCAAAATCTCCTTACCCAAAGGACTGGACGGACATAGTTTTGCATCCTTGCTCAACAATCCTAATGACAAAAAATGGACAGATGCCGCTTACAGTTATTACCGAAATTGTATAACACTCCGAACTCCGGAATATCGTTTTACTCGTTACAATAAAAAAGGAGAAACAATCACCGAACTTTATCAATACGGGCCGGACCGTATCGAGCGCAAAAATATAGCGCAAGAAAAGCCCCACATTGTAAAAAAGTTACTGCCTCTCTGGGAGAAAGGCGTTAGATTCAATGATTAGCAAATATATTGAAACTGTCGAATTAAATCAGCTATCCATTGCAAATAAACTTTCCCAAAAATAATCCTTCATTCCTTCAGCCCTAAGCCCATCCGGTTAACCTTCACTCGCTTACGGCTGAAGGAAATGAATAAATCCTTAATAATTAAACCCGAAATGCCAAAGCGGAATGATATTCTTGTGTCCGTATTCGATGTCGTCTTTCACGATGTAGGTATCTGACATAAGACGTGTCGGTGAGTCTGAGCAATCTCCTGAAAAGTTCTATAAGCTGTTCCATGTCCTGTCCGGTTGAATAGTTCGTATGGGCAAATATACGGAAATTGCCGAATTAAATCAGCACTTTTTCTGTGAAATTGCCGAATTAAATCAGCACTTTTTCTGTGAAATTGCCGAATTAAATCAGCACTTTTTCTGTGAAATTGCCGAATTAAATCAGCACTCCTTCATCCGTAAGCCTATCCGATTGTCCCTTACTCGCCTACGGATGAAGGGAATCTGTTTTGATTCGGTAAGATTTATGTATTTATGAGGCTGAAATTCGGTATGAAAAATGTTGCTTGACGTCCTATGTTCGGTTGGAAAAATGTATATTTGCATGCGATGTCATTAAATAAAAGATTGTTATGTATAGAAATATCATAGAACGACTCAGGGAATGGAAAAATAAGGAAGATAGGAAACATAGCAATGATGCGAAGTTGGAGATCGACTTCTTGATTCAGTACGGTAGCGAAATAGTACCGATAGAGGCGAAAGCGGAAGAGAATCTTCGGGCAAAATCGCTTTATACCTTTGTGTCTTCACGCCCTGGTATGCACGGATTGCGTTTCTCTATGTCGGATTATCGGGAACAGGATTGGATGACGAATGTACCACTCTATGCCGTAACAACTTGTTTCAAGTAATCCCCAATAATTCAGAAATACGGAAATGAATAAACCCTCGTGCTCCGATACCCGTGTTTCGTCAATTTTCCTTCATCAATCAGTTTGTTCAGGTCTTGCAGGGCGCGGTATTTGGAGCAGCCGGTCAATTTACGGTAGTCGCCGCATGTGATGAAATGATGCGAGTTCAGGTGGTTTGTCAGGCGGCGGAGCCGTTCTTCAAAGGACGGGAGAGTCGATTTGGTTTCCGGCATACGTTCGAGACGCATCGTTTTCAGCTTCTTTTTCAGGTATTTCCCGCAACGGAAGTTGACGTTGCGGAAGTGGATCGATTCGCTTCGGATCTCGCTCTTGTCCATGACCGGGCGCGAGGAAAGCGAGATGCTGAAAAAGCCGATCCCTTCTAACTCGACGATATATCCTTCCTCCAATTTGTCGGCCATCACGTCGGCAAGCGTTTGCAAAACCCCTTTGACATCTCCTGCCGAAAGGCCGCTACGTGATTCGACCTGGTACATCAGGTCATTGATGCGTACCGTCCCGTAAGGTACGACACGAGGATGTAAAGCCTGTTTCTTATGTTCTCCTGTCGGGTCCGGATTCCGGACTAATCTATATCTTGCACACATATCCGTATTATATTAAGGTTAAACATTGCACTTGTTAGCGCTTGACTGCCATGTCCTATCCCGCCTCACAACTGCCGGACGCTTGTGCGACAGTTGTGAGACGCTTGTTTGTCGTGTGTCTTACAAGCGTTTCACTGCTGTCGGACAAGAACAAACATGGCACTAAAGGTACAAAGAATAATGGGAAAAAGGCTTGTTGTATCTATCTTTTTGTCTTATCTTTACAAGATATGCTAATTTTAAATCAGCTAAGAATGAATGTAACACAGTTTAAAGACGGATGTAAGTCCGTCAAGATGCTTTCCCTTAATGAATTAATCGAAAACATGAGAGACTCTGGGACCGGTAAGCCGGTTGTCGGGTTTCGTGAAAAACTACAGGAATATTCGCCGGGCTATCCGTGTCCGGCATCGGCCAAGCTCCCTTGTGTCGTTTTCGGCGCCGGGTTCAGGAAGAAGAAAGGAGTGATGGAAATGGCCGGATATAACGGACTTGTGCTGTTGGAAGTCGGGGATCTGTCCGGCTATAAGGAGGCGACGGAGGTGAAAAACGCTGCGGCCGCATCTTTGCAGACTTTGCTGGCTTTTATCGGTTCGAGCGGGAAAAGCGTGAAGATCGTCGTCCCTTTTACGTTGCCTGACGGCTCTTTGCCGCAGGACCGGCAACTGGCGGAATGGTTTCATGCCCATGCCTACCGGTTGGCGTATAACTATTACCGGATGCAGTTGCAACGGGACATCACTTATAAACAACCGGCTGTCGACCGTGCGTGCCGTCTCTCCCATGATCCGGAGCTTTATTATAACCCGTCTGCCGTCCCGGCGACGCTCGGACAGCCTTTGCAGATGCCGGCCGGAGCCACGTTCCGGGAGTTGAAGCGACGGGAGACGCTGCCTCTCGAACGCATGGAGGCGGGGAACGAACGGAGCCATTCGGTCTACCTGCTTTATCAGGCGGCTTTGAAGAAGGCCATTGAAGAAACCGGAGGGGAAGCCGGAAAACAGACGGCGGATGCCTTGCTGGTCCGGCTGGCGGAGAATTGTTTGCGTGCCGGCGTGCCCGAAGAAGATGTGGTGAAATGGTCGCTGGCGAACGCTCATTTCGAACGGAACGAGATGGAACTGCGTGCTGCCGTGCATAACGCCTATTTGCTGGACCGGTATTTCGGGGCGGGACCGGCGATGCCCGCCTGCCAGAACCTTGTGATCCGTATGGAGGAATTCATGAAGCGCCGCTATGAGCTGCGGCGTAACGAGCTGAAAGGAGAGGTGGAATATCGTGAACGCCGTTCCTACTATTACGACTTTTTCCCGGTTACCGACGAGGTGCTGAACACGATCTCCTTGCAGGCGCAGGCGGAAGGGCTGGAGTTGTGGGACCGGGATGTGAAACGTTATGTCTATTCCAACAAGATACCGGCGTTCAACCCGTTGGACGATTACCTGGACCATCTGCCCGAATGGGACGGGGAGGATCGTATCCGCCGGCTTGCCGGGACTGTGCCGACGGCTTCGCGGTTGTGGCCGGATCATTTTTATATTTGGTTCTTAGGGCTTGTCGCGCAGTGGAAACAGATGAACCGGACGCATGCCAACAGCGTGTTGCCCCTGTTGGTCGGTGACCAGGGGTGCGGCAAATCGACCTGGTGCCGCAATCTGCTGCCTCCCGCCTTGCGCGAGTTCTATACGGACAGTGTCGATTTCGGGAACCGCCGGGATGCTGAACTGATGCTGCACCGTTTTGCCCTGATCAATATCGACGAGTTCGATTCGATAAGTTCATCCCGCCAGTCTTTCCTGAAACACCTGCTTCAGAAGCCGGAGGTGAACGCCCGGCGTCCTTATAAGTCGAGTGTCCGTGCCCTGAGACGTTATGCCGGGTTTGTCGGGACTTGCAATAATATGGATTTGTTGTCCGATCCGACCGGTAGCCGCCGTTTCCTTTGTGTGGAGATAAAGGGGGAGATCGACCACCGCCGGCCGGTAGAGTATGACCAGTTGTACGCCCAGGCTCTCCACGCCCTTCGCTCCGGCGAACGCTATTGGCTGACACGCGAGGAGGAAAAGGCCGTGACCCGCCAGAACGAAGTGTTCGAACAGGTTCCCGTCGAAGAGCAGCTTTTCCTGCAATATTTCCGTTCCGTGCCCGAAGGAGAAGATGTGTCCGGCGAATGGCTCCCTGCGGCAGAGATCATGCAGCGGATTCGCAAACGGAGCCGTCTTACATTCGGCAACTCGACAATCAACGCTTTCGGCCGCCTGCTGCGCCGCAACAATGTGGTTTGCCGCCATGTTCAGCGGGGAAATATCTATCATGTAGAGGAGATAAAATGAAAAATCCTTCATCTGCAAATCGCTTATGCTTAGCCGCGTAAGGTGGCGGATGAAGGAATGAAGGAATATTTTTGAAAAACTTTTGTTGGGCGGAATGTCACGGGCGCAACGCAGGCTCTTCCCGGAGAACCGTTTGCTGGAATGCGGCTACCGGGAAGCTGTCGTTCCGGTAGTGCTCCCGGCGGAAATGTTTTCGGCGGAGGTGCTCCCTCAATGATTATCCTTGATCAAGTTGCAAACCTCATTGTATCTGCTTTTCAACAGTTCCCATTGTTCTGCGATTCCTTCCATGTTTTCGTTTCTTAATTGCTCCGTCATGGGGGATAGCAGGTCCAGAAGAGATTGGATTTCCAGGTTTGCAACGATTCCTTTCATCGTGTGGGCCAGTATGAAGGACTCTTTAATGTCTTTATTGTTCAGGCTCTCTTCCAATTTTCCGAAACTTTTCTCCTGTGTGAAAGAGAAGAGGAATTTGTCATACATCGCTTCATTTCCCATGAAACGGTTCAGGGCTTTGTCTAAATTGACTCCGGCCTTTTGTAGCTGTTTTTTATATGTATCTGTCATAAGAGATAAAAGTTTCTTGAAACCAAGGCTGCCCTGAATTTCGAAATACGGGGCAAGGTATCGAGAAAATCTTAGATAGACAAGGGAAAATGCAAATATCATTTATAGATAACATGAAAATTAGTGCTTATATTTGCGAAGATATTAGAAAAATAATACATGAATAGGGTAATGATAGCGGATTTGCTTCGTAAACATTTCGGACAGCACATCGTTTTATGTTTGGTGGCATTCCTGATGTTGGTATCGAGTGCCCCAGGCCGGGCTGAAGAAAGCCGGAGACGTCTGCTCCGGGTGGCCTTTCCGCAAGTAGCAGGTATGAGCTGGACGGCTGCCGATGGAAGCCGGCATGGCTTGTTGGTGGATTATCTCAACGAGATCGCTAAATATACCGGTTGGGAATACGAATATATCGATACGGACAACAAGACTCTGCTGAAAGATTTTAAAGAAGGCAAGTATGAGTTGCTGGGAGGACACTTTTATATACCCGGCTTAGAGCAGTTTTATGCTTATCCTGACTACAATACCGGGTACAGCCGTTCCGTTTTATTGGCGCGCTATGACGATCGCAGCATCCACAGCTATGATCTGGAGAGCATGAACGGGAAAACGATCGGGGTTTATAAAAATGCCAGGGAGAATATTCGCCGTCTCAAGGAGTTCATAGCGATCAATGGCCTGCATTGTAACTTCCGGTATTTAACTTTTGATGAGATCGTGAGTGGCAGGGGAGGGCATGACTTTCTAATGAATGGCGAGATCGATCTGCTGCTGAATAATATTTCTTATGAGAAGGATTCTGTCAGGGTGGTGGTGGCCTACGATTCGCAACCTTTTTACATTGTGACGAATCCCGGAAACCAGGAGGTCCTGGACGGTTTGAACATGGCGTTGGAGCGGATTCTGGATGCCAATCCCAATTTCGCGGCCGAACATTATGCTGCAAATTTCCCTGTACGGTTTGTCGATATCCAGCTCAGTGACCGGGACTTGGCGTATATCCGGGAAAAGGAAACGATCACGGTGGCTATTCCGGAGAAGCGTCTTCCTTTATATAAAAAGGGGACGGGTGGCGAAAGCTCTTCCGGTATTGTTGCGGATGTGCTGAACGAGATAAAGAAGTTTACCGGCTTGCAGTTCTCGTATATGCATGTGAAGAGTTATAATGAGGCGGTCCGTTTGGTGCAACAGGGGAAGGCTGATATATTGGGCTTTTTTCCGGGTTCCGAAAATGATGCGATTCGGGATGGGCTGGCTCTCTCGGCGTCGTACATGAACTTGAACAATATCGTGGCACGCAACAAGGCTTGTAACTTTCCCGGTGAACAGTTGGTGGGCGCCGTGGTGGAAGGGCAGCGGTTGCCTGCTGAAATTCCGGCAAGGGAGGTCCGCACGTTTACAGACATAACATCGGCATTGCTGGCGGTCAACCGCGGAGAAGTCGATTTCGTGTATGCGATGTCTTCCCAAATGGAGCAGGACCTTCAGAGATATCATTTCTCCAACCTTGCTCCCGTCATTCTGGACAATGACCAGAGCGCGATCAGCTTTGCCCTGTCCAGCCCGGTCGACCCGGATCTGTTGACGGTGCTCAACAAAGCGATCAATAATCTTTCCAAATCCGAAAAGGCTGTCATACGCGACCGGAACCTGGGGGCTATCGTGGTAAGCGAATTTTCTCTTTCTGACTTTATTTATGCCAATCCCGTGTTGTTTCTCGCTATTGTGATCTCCATCCTGCTGATTCTGGTAACGGCAGTGTTGGTGGTTGCACGGGCGCGGATGAAAGCAACGGTGATACAGAACAACCTCGAACGGGCAGAGGCGGCTAACCGGGCGAAGAGTGAATTCCTGTCCCGCATGAGCCATGAGATACGCACGCCGCTCAACGGCATCATGGGGATGAGTGCCATCGCCATGCAAAATCTGGACAATGACGCTAAGGTGGAAGACTGCCTCGGAAAGGTAGTCATGTCTTCCCGGCATCTTCTCATGCTTATCAACGATGTGCTGGATATGTCCAAGATCGAAAGCGGGAAAGTGGAACTGCGCTTGGAGGCTTTCGATTTCAGGGCTTTTCTTGGAATATTTGAAAACCTCTATCATGAACAGGCACGCAACAAAGGGGTGGACTATGAAACCCTGCTGGCAGGTGACATGCCGGTACAGTTGGTCGGAGACTCTTTGCGCCTGAACCAAATCCTTTCCAACCTGTTGTCGAACGCCATGAAGTTCACGCCTGCCGGAGGATCGATCAAACTCCGTGTGTCCCGGACGTCCGAAGATGATGATAACGTGCATATCCGTTTCGAAGTGATCGATACGGGTTGCGGTATCTCCGAAGAGAATTACGGCAAGATATTCGAGTCGTTCGAACAGGAGAATATCGATGTCGCCCACAAATACGGAGGAACGGGTCTCGGCCTTGCTATTGTCAAGAACTTTATCGAGTTGATGGGCGGGAACGTGTCGGTGGAGAGCGTGTTGGGTAGCGGGAGCACCTTCACGGTGGACCTGCCTTTCGGCAAAGTCAAGGAAAAGGGCGAGACGGCCCGTTTTTCCGATTTCGGCCAACTGTCCGATCCTGTGGACGGCTACAGTGCGGTCGATTATGATTTCAAAGGTAAGCATATCTTGCTGGTTGAAGACAACGAGCTTAACCGGGAGATTGCGATGGAACTGATCGGCGCTACCGGTGCGTGTATGGAAAGTGCCGAAAACGGCGTGCAGGCGGTGAAAGCGTTCGAAGATTCGCCTGAAGGGTATTACGACCTGATTTTGATGGATATACAGATGCCGAATATGGATGGCTACGAAGCTACCCGGCATATCAGGGCGCTGAAACGTCTTGATGCCCGTACGGTTCCGATCTTTGCCATGACTGCCAATGCGTTTGCAGAGGATGTGGAGAAAAGTAAGGAAGCCGGCATGGACGCCCATATATCCAAACCTTTGGATGTCCATGCCGTGTATAAGCAGATGAGCGAATATCTGACTCTATCTTTTCAACTTCCCGACAAATAGCAGGTTGTTGTCGTTTTCATGCAGGGTTGCCGCCAGCTCTTTCAGCTTGGCTTTGTCCTGGCCGGGACATTTGCCGGAGGAAAGATGGGCTTCGATCATTTCCTGAAGTGTAGCCGGTTCGACATTGAAAATGAATCTGCCCTTGTTGAAGCGGCTGTTCGGATTGGGAATCGGAAGATTCCCGTAGAAGTCGTTGACCAGGCGGTATTGGGAAGACGACATTTTCTTCTTGTCTATCAATATATTCCCTCCGGGTGTGAACCGGCCTTTGTCCCAAGTGTAGTAGTGGACAAGGACATGATCAGGCAGTTCCGTGTAAATATGGATAGGTTTTTGAGCAAAATCCGGAAAGTTAATCGTGAAACGGGGGATCAGCTTGTTTACTTCCGTATCGTATGTGAAAGTCGTGTCGATGCCGGTATAGAAGAAGTCGAATGTCCCGGTATTCCGGTAGGAGAATATCTCACCGTCGAAATTTCTCGCCAACATATAGTCGCGTGCCGGTATCTGTGACAGTATGTTCCCGTCCGTATCCATCCGGAAAGCGATCGGCGCTCCTTCTTCAAATGGCATGTGGACGACCGAGAGCGTACCGTCGGCATTGATCTCGATTTTCGGCTTGTTGATTTGTCCGGGCAGGTCGATATCTTTTATCCACTTCCCGTCGAGGCCGTACATCATGATTTTTTTCCCGTAAAAGGGAGAGAAGAATATGTGGCCGCCCTGTTCGTCGATGATTTCGTCGTAGACAGTCATCGAATACTCGCCGGGGCCGTTCCCCATTGCGCCTACGTTGCAGAGGAATTTTCCGTCCTTGTCGTATAGCTTCACTACGTTGGATTCCTGCCGTACACAAATATAATTGTCGCTCACCTCGATCCACCAGGCGTTGAACAGGGCCTCGTCGGAGGTTTCGAAACGCACGATCCGGCAGTCTTCGACCAATTCGCTAAGTGGGATATCGACCGTATCGCTTGCCGCTTTCAGGTCGCAGATGTAAAGCGGGCCGTCCGGGTTTTCGATTATCCTGACACTGCCGTCGTCTGCCACCAACGATTTCGGGGCGGAGGAATCACAACTTGCAAGGCTTGCCAAAAGGAAAAAGATAGCGGGAAGGAGTGCTTTTGTATTCATATTCACGTAGATTTAAGTGATTATAAAAACAAAAGTATGAATAATCCGTAGATACGAACTATTCATACTTGCATTATAATTAAACGATTAATCTAAATTAACGGATAAACAAAAGTTCCCTGTATTTTGGCAGCGGCCACATCTGGTTGTCGACCATCAGTTCCAGCTCGTCTATATGGCTGCGGATTTCGTCCAGGTAGGGAGCGACGGTATCGTGGTAAGCGATCGCTTTGGTACGCAAATCCGTGATGCGGTTTGCTTTTTTGCGGGCTTCCACCATTTCGTCTGTCATCCGGGTTACGGCGTTGACATGTTGGGAAATGTTACGCACCAGGCGGCGTGGCTCTGCTGAGAGATCATCGTATTCTTCTTTATCAAAAGTCTCTTTCAGCTTCATGATGTTGCTGAGCAGCAGGGACTGGTAGTGGAGGACGACCGGAATGATATGGTTCATCGACAAGTCGCCGAGGACACGGGCTTCGATCTGTACCTTTTTAATATACATTTCCCATTTGACCTCATTGCGGGCTTCCAGTTCCTTCTGGCTTAAAACACCGGTTTCTTCAAACATTTGAATGACTTCCGGTTTCAGGTAAGCATCGTATTGCAACGGAACGCTGTTTTCGCAGTCCAGTCCGCGGCGGGCAGCTTCTTCCTTCCATTCGTCGCCGTAGCCGTTTCCGTCGAAGCGGATCGGTTTGGATTCTTTGATGTAGGCTTTCAGCACTTCGAAGATGGCGGCTTCCTTGCTTTTCCCTTCGGCGCGCAATGCCTCGACATCCTGTTTGAACTGGCGGAGCTGGTAGGCAACGGCGGAGTTCAGTGCCAACATGGCTGAGCCGCAGTTGGCCGACGATCCCAATGCACGGAATTCGAAACGGTTTCCGGTGAAAGCAAAAGGAGAGGTACGGTTACGGTCCGTATTGTCTAACAGCAGTTCAGGAATCTGTCCGAAGCCCAGGTGCAGGCGTTTCTTGTCGTCCACCTCGATAGCGTCTTCGATGGAACAGTTCTCGAACTTGTCCAGGATTTCGGTGATTTGTGTTCCTAAGAAGGAAGAGATGATAGCGGGAGGCGCTTCATTGGCTCCCAGACGGTGTGCGTTGGTAGCCGAAGCAATGCTGGCTTTCAGCAACGCGTTGTATTTATAAACAGCCATCAGCGAGTTGACCACGAATGTGATGAAACGCAGGTTGTCTTCCCGGTCTTTTCCCGGAGAGAAGAGGTTGATGCCTGTATCGGTTCCCATCGACCAGTTACAGTGCTTGCCGGAACCGTTCACACCCATAAAAGGCTTTTCGTGGAGCAGCACGCGGAAGTTATGGCGGCGGGAAACACGTTTCATCACCGACATCAAGAGCTGGTTATGGTCGTTGGCCAGGTTGCATTCCTCATAAATAGGCGCCAGCTCGAACTGGTTCGGGGCAACCTCGTTATGGCGTGTCTTGACCGGGATGCCTAACTTATAGCATTCTGTTTCCAGATCTTTCATAAACTCCTGTACACGGGAGGGGATGGCGCCGAAATAGTGGTCGTCCAATTGCTGGTTCTTCGCACTTTCGTGCCCTAAGAGGGTACGTTCCGTCAGCGACAGGTCCGGGCGCGCGGAATAGAGGTCTTCGTCCACTAAGAAATACTCCTGTTCCCAACCTAAATAGGTGATGACTTTGCCCACATCTTCGTTGAAATAATTGCAGACATCTTTGGCAGCCTTGTTCAGGGCTTCGATGGAGCGGATCAGCGGGGTTTTGTAGTCCAGCGCTTCACCGGTATAGGCGATGAATACGGTCGGAATACATAAGGTGTCGTCTACGATAAACGCAGGTGAGGAGGGGTCCCAGGCTGAATAACCGCGGGCTTCGAACGTGTTGCGCAATCCGCCGTTTGGGAAGCTCGAAGCGTCCGGTTCCTGTTGGGCGAGCAGCTTGCCGCTGAATTCTTCGATCATGCCGCCGCTTCCGTCATGTTCGACGAATGCGTCGTGCTTTTCGGCTGTCCCGTCGGTAAGGGGCTGGAACCAGTGTGTGTAGTGTGTGACTCCTTTTTCCAGTGCCCACATGCGCATGCCGGCAGCCACATGATTGGCAATTTCGCGGTCGATCGGGGTTCCGTTGTCGATGGCATGGGTCAGGGCTTTGTAGGTTTCCTTGGAGAGATACTTTTGCATTGCCTTCCGGTTGAAGACGTTCTCACCATAATATTCGGATACTTTCTGATTGGGAGTAATGGCTTCCACGGCCTTTCGGTTGGATGCTTTCTCCACTGCATTAAAGCGTGAGATTGACATACAGATTGTTTTTATGTTATACCGGCTGCAAAGATACATGCAATTCTCTATGAATGCTTTCATCCGGTAGTTAAAAATATACGTGCAGGAAACTATTTGGTCTGGTACATGTATCTGTTACTTTTGGCTTGATCCAAAAGTAACCAAAAGATCAAGGCCGAACCTGCTTCGCTACTCCGTTCCCTTCGTTCGCTGTCGCGTCTGAAACTCGCTTCGCTTGGGACAGCAGACGCTCCGGTCGCTCACTGCGGTCTCTGCGCTTAACGCTCACCAGCTTAGGCCGGAAATAGAGCCTGACGGCTCTTTGGGGATGGCCGATACCGCCTGCTCCTTTGCAATTCAATTGAGACAAGCCTCATGCCGCAGGTTTCTTTTGCCGTTTGCTTCAGCAGACGGATAGATGATTGTGTTCCGGCTTTGCCGGTTCCTCTGTGGGTTTTTAACCCCTTTAAATGTAATCTATGAAAGGGGTTAAAACCCACAAAGGAAGAGGCTTTGCCTCCAGGCTTTTTAAACCGTCTGCTGAAGCAGACGGCAAAAGAGAGGCGGATGGGGCTTTGGGGGGTTGCCGATACCGTCTGTTTCTTTGCGATCCCGCATCAAGTGCGGGAACAGGCTTGTCCCCGTGCTTGACACGGGGTCGCAGAAGAACCGGCGGTATCGGCAATCCCAAGAGAAAGCGTAGCCTTTGCCCGGAGTAGACCGGACGGTTAAGCCTTGATCTTTTGGTTACTTTTGGATCAAGCCAAAAGTAACAGGTAAATCAATTTTTAACGGTTCAAATCTTAAAACAACGAAGCCCCGAAGATGTCGATCACCTCCGGGGCTTGTTTTCTGTATGCTTTCGTCCTTCACAGGGTTACAGGCTACATTGAACTTTTAATTTCAATATACTTTAGTATTATTAATATTAAATCTGACCGCTTGTTCGCCTGTCGCAGGGTAATTGCCGTTTAACGGGCACACGGCCAAACACTTTAGAATTATTTGATTATAAAATATCTTTCTTTTGCCGGGGGATCAATCCCCCGGCAAGGGAAATTGTTCTGTTTCTTTTATTTTACAATTGCTTTGACAGCTTCTTCGCCTTCGACAGCTACTACGACTACACCCTGGGGAGCAGCGATTACAGCGTTGTCAGAAGCGATTACTGTGTTGGCTACTACCTGGCCTAAGATGTTGCTGATAACAACTTTCTTACCGGCAGCGTTAGCGATCGTTACCTGGCCTTCGCCTGCGATAACGGCTACTTCAGATGTTGCGATTGTTTCGTTGTCTGTTGCAATTACATCGTCTGCAGAAACTTCAAGAACGTTTAC